>JAHWJI010000075.1 GCA_019348495.1 Actinomycetota bacterium
GTGGGTGCAGAACACGATCCTCGCCCTCGCGGTGGTGGGGATCATCTACGGGGCGCTCGTGGCGATGGTGCAGCCCGACTTCAAGAAGCTCGTGGCCTACTCGTCGGTGAGCCACCTCGGGTTCGTGATGCTCGGCATCTTCGCCCTCACCGTGCAGAGCGTGCAGGGCGCGCTCATGGTGATGATCAACCACGGCATCTCCACCGGCGCCCTCTTCCTCCTCATCGGGATGATCTACGAGCGCACGCACACGCGCGCCATCGAGGCGTACGGCGGCATCGCGCGCGTGGTGCCCATCTTCGCCGCGCTGCTCACGCTCGTCTCGCTGTCGAGCATCGGGCTCCCCGGCCTCAACGGCTTCGTCGGCGAGTTCCTCGTGCTCCTCGGCGCCTTCCTCACCCGGTCGGGAACGACCGACTCCGTCCACGCCTTCGGCGAGCAGGATGGGGTCGGGACCGCCCTGGTCGTGATGCTGGCGATGGCCGTGGCGGCGGCCGGGGCCCTGCTGCTGGCGCGCCGGGGACGTTCGGGGGCGGGCTGGGCGCCGCCGTCGCCGTGGTCGCCGCGGATGCCCGGTACCCCCCGCTGCGGTCCGGGTCGTTCGACCGTGTGCTCGTTGATGCCCCGTGCTCGGGGCTCGGCGTCCTCCGCCGCCGGCCCGACGTCGGGCACCCACAGCGAGACCGAGAAGCGGCGGCCGTCGACCTCCACGTCGACGTCACGGCGCACCCGGGCGGGCTCGTCGGCGCCCACGGCCTCAGGCGAGGGCGGCGTCGGTGGCGGCCCGACCGGCTCGAGGGCCGACAGGTCGAGGCGCTGCTCCAGCCACGAGGTGGAGTGGGTGGCGGCCACGAACTCGGGGGCGGCCAGGATGAGCCGGTGGGCGGGCACGGTGGTGGCCACGCCCTCGAGCACCAGCTCGTCGAGCGCCCGAAGCATCCGGCGCCGGGCCTCCTCGCGATCACGCCCCCACACCACCAGCTTGGCGATGAGGTTGTCGTAGTACTGGCTCACCTCGTCGCCGGCCACGTACCCGCTGTCGAAGCGGCAGAAGGGCCCGTCGGGCGCCACCAAGCGGGTGATGCGCCCGGGTGAGGGGCTGAACCGGCCCCCGGCAGGGTCCTCGCCGTTGATGCGGCATTCGATGGCATGGCCCCGGGGAGCGAGGTCGTCCTGGGCGAACGACAGCGGCTCGCCCGCCGCCACCCGCAGCTGCTCGGCCACCAGATCGAGCCCGTACACCGCCTCGGTCACCGGGTGCTCCACCTGGAGGCGGGTGTTCATCTCCAGGAACCAGAACTCGCCGTCCTGGAGGAGTAGCTCGACGGTGCCGGCACCGGTGTAGCCACACCCGCGCGCCACCCGTACCGCGGCGTCACCCATGCGCCGGCGCACGTCATCGGACAGCTCCGCCGCCGGGCACTCCTCCACCAGCTTCTGGTGGCGGCGCTGCACCGAGCAGTCGCGCTCGCCCACCCACACGACGTTGCCGAGGACGTCGGCCATGACCTGCACCTCGACGTGGCGGGGCCAGTCGAGGTAGCGCTCCACGTAGAGCTCGTCGCGCCCGAAGGAGGCCAGGGCCTCGCGCCGGGCCGACTCCATGGCCTCGGCTGCCCCCTCGGCGCCGGCCAGGACCTTGAGCCCACGCCCCCCCCCGCCGTGGGCGGCCTTGACCGCCACCGGCCAGCCATGGGCCTTCCCGAAGGCCACCACCTCCTCGACCGAGGTGAGGGCGTCCTGTCCTCCGGGCACCGACTCCACCCCCACCTTGCGGGCCGCGGCGCGGGCACTGAGCTTGTCGCCCATGATCTCGATGACCTCGGGAGGGGGGCCGATGAAGATCAGGCCGGCATCGGCCACGGCCCGGGCGAAGCCGGCGTTCTCCGACAAGAAGCCGTAGCCCGGATGCACGGCGTCGGCCCCGCTGGCCACGGCGGCGGCAAGGACGGCCTCGGCGTCGAGGTAGCTCTCGGCCGCGGTGGCCCCGCCCAGGCTGTGGGCCTCGTCGGCCATGCGCACGTGCAGGGAGTCCCGGTCGGGATCGGAGTAGACGGCGACCGAGGCGATGCCCAGCTCGCGGCACGTGCGCATGACCCGCACCGCGATCTCGCCCCGGTTGGCGACGAGGACCTTGGCGATGGAGCGTGCGCCCGGGCTCGAGGACATGGCGGCCTAACGTTGCCAGACGATGGCGCCGGAAGGAGAGTCCGGCCGCTTCGGCGACATCCGCCGCGTCGACGAGACCGGCTCGACCAACGCCGACGTGGTCGCCCTGGCCCGGGCCGGTGCGCCCGAGGGCATCGTGGTCGTTGCCGACTTCCAGCGGGACGGTCGGGGTCGCCGGGGCCGGACCTGGACGGCGCCGCCAGGCTCGAGCCTGTTGGCCTCGGTGCTGTGGCGCCCGCCGCTGGCGCCGTCGGTGGTGCCGCTGGTGGGGCTGGCGGCGGCGGCGGCGGCGGTCGAGGCGTGCGCCGGTGTGGCCGGCGTCGCCCCGTCGCTCAAGTGGCCCAACGACGTGGTCGAGTCGGCGGCGGGGACGGCCAAGCTGGCCGGAGTGCTGGCCGAGTCCCTGATGGACGGCGACGGGTTGGCCGTGGTGGTGGGCATGGGGTGCAACCTGACCACAGCGCCGGCGGGCGCCACCTGCCTGGAGGACCTGGCCGGCCGTCCCGTCGACCGTGACGAGCTGCTGGACGCCTGGCTGGCCCGCCTCGACCGGTGGTGTTCGATCCTGGAGTCGGCGGAGGGCCCACGCGCCGTGGTGCAGGCCTACCGGGGGCGATGCATCACCCTCGGGCGTCGGGTCAGGGTGGAGATGGCGGACAGGCCGCTCGAGGGCCGAGCGGTCGACGTCACCCAACAGGGCCACCTGGTGGTGGAGACCGCCGTCGGGCGGCGGGAGGTCGCGGCAGGGGAGGTGATCCACCTTCGCCCGCCACCCTGACCGGTTCTGGCCCCGGAAGTGGGCCGGAGGGGCCACGTTGCCATGGACCGGAAGGGTGGGACGGCCTTTACGGATCGGGGTCGCTGGTCACCAGGGCGGCGAAGGCATCCATCGCGGCCCGAGTCAGAGGCCCCGGGGCGACGGAGAGGGCGTGGCCGTCGACGGTGCTGATGGGTTGGATCTCCCGGGTGGTGGAGGTGAGGAAGGCCTCGTCGGCGTCGGCCAGGGCGCCGACGGGCAGGGTGGCCTCGGCCACGTCGGCACAGGCCAGCACCAGCGCCCGGGTGACCCCGGCCAGGCACCCCGACGACAGGGGGGGCGTCACCAGCCCGCCATCCACGCCCACCACGACGTTGCTGCCCGTGCCCTCGCACAGCTCTCCCCGGGTGTTGGCGAAGATGGCCTCACCGGCACCCAGGCGCCGGGCGTGGGCCAAGGCGACGACGTTCTCGGCGTAGGAGGTGGTCTTGGCCCCCGAGACCGCGCTGCGTTCGTTGCGGGGCCAGGGGACCACCGCCACCTCGGCCACGGCCGGGAAGGGCTCCAGGGCGGCGGCGGCCACCACCACGGTCGGTCCCCTCGTGCCCCGACCCGAGCCCAGCGGCGCCGGGCCGCCGGTGACGGTCACCCGCAGGCGTGCCTCGGACAGCCCCGAGGCGGCCACCACCTCGGCCACGGCCCCTTCCAGGACCTGACGCTCGGGCAGGGCCAGGCCCAGCGTCGAGGCCGAGGCTCCCAGCCGGTCGAGGTGCCGGCGCAGGGCGAAGGGGACGCCCCCGGACACCCGTAGGGTCTCGAACACCCCGTCGCCCACGGTCAGGCCGTGGTCGAAGGCCGACACCACGGCCCCGTCGGGCGGGACCAGGACACCATCGACCCATGCAGCCGCGGCGATGACGTGCACCTGGGAAATGCTAGGTCCTACCGGAAACCGCGACGGGGCCTCGGGTAGCCTGGCCGGAAATGGGTACTGTCGACCCCGTCGCGCGCCGGCGCCGAAGCTGGCCGCAGCGCCTCCTCATCACCTTCAACTGCGTCCTCATCGCGCTGTGCCTGACCGCGGCCAGCGCGCTGGGCTACTCCTACTACCGCTTCGGCAACATCCCCCGGGTCAACCTGGGCGGCCTCCTGGCCGAAGAGCCCGCCGGACGCCCCAAGAACTACCTGCTGGTGGGCAGCGACTCCCGGGAGTTCGTCCAGGGCGCCGAAGACCGGGCGTCGTTCGGCGACACCAGCGACGCCGGCGGGGTGGCCGACACCATCATCCTGGTGCGCATCGACCCCCAGACCGAGACCGCGTCGATGATCTCGTTCCCCCGCGACCTCATCGTCACCATCGCCGGCACGGGGAAGAAGAACCGCATCAACACGGCCATCGCCGGGGGCCCGTCGCAGCTCGTCGAGACCATCCAGCTCAACTTCAACCTCCCCGTCCACCACTACATCCAGGTCGACTTCCAGGGCTTCCGGGAGCTGGTCGACGCCATAGGGGGCGTCGAGCTGTACCTGGAGAACCCCGTGCGCGACCGCGACCAGAACGGGAACAACGTCAGCGGCCTCGACATCGCCCAGACCGGCTGCGTCACCCTCGACGGTGACGTGGCCCTGTCGTACGTGCGCTCCCGCCACTTCGAGGAGCTCGTCGACGGCAGCTGGCAGGGCGACCTCACCGCCGACCTCGGGCGCATCGAGCGCCAGCAGAGGTTCATCACCACCGCCGCCCGCCAGGCCATGGCCAAGGGCCTGACCAACCCGGCAGCGTTGGCCGACCTGTTGGGCGTGGCCGAGCGCAACGTCGCCATCGACGACCAACTCGACCCCACCGACCTGCTCAAGCTGGGCCAGCGCTTCCGTTCCTTGGAGCCGGGCACGCTGACGCCCCTCAAGCTGCCCACCGAACCGGCCAGCTTCGGAGGCGTCGAGAACAACGTGGTGGTGGTCGACCAGAGCCAGGCCGACGAGATCCTCGACGTGTTCCGGGGCGTGGTGTCCGGCCAGGACGTGGTGGCACCGTCGTCGGTGAACACCCGGGTGCTCAACGGATCGGGGCGCACGGGCGAGGCCAACGCCGCCCGCGCCGACCTGGCCGCCGTCGGCTTCAACGCTGCCGACGCGGCCGACGCCGGCACCCAGCTGTCGAGGACCACGGTCCGCTACGGCGAGGGCCAGCGGGCCAAGGCCGAGCTGCTGGCCAGCTACCTGGAGGTGCCGCCCACCCTCGAGGAGGACCCGGAGATCCAAACGGTCGACGTGGTGGTCGTCACCGGCCTCGACTACGCCGGGGTGCGGGCCACGCCCCGGCCGGCCGAGGCCGCCCCGCCCCCCCCCATCGACCCAGGGCCGGCCCTGGAGGCGGAACCCGAGCTGGAGGCAGCCGCCCCCACCTGCTGACCCGACCCCGCCCGGTCCCGCCCGGACCCGGGGCGGCTCGTCAGGAGGCCGGAGGACGGGGCCGCTTGGGGGTGACGGGAGCGCTGCGGCCGGTGCCCCCCGCAGATGACGACGTCCGCGTGGGGGACGACGACGTCTCGTGGTAGTCCTCCTCCACGTTGACCTGCCAGATGTCGTGGTCGGCGCCCAGGATGTTCTCCACCGTGAGCATGGCCGTGTACATGGAGTGGTCCTGGTTGTTGTACTTGTGCATGCCGTTGCGGCCCACCGGGTGCACGTTGGGGGTGTTGGCCTCCAACCACCGGCGCAGGACATCCACGTTGGCCTGATAGACGTCGTCGTAGACGGGATAGGCCTTGGGCATGCGCACCACGTAGCCGGCCTCCACCACGTCCGGCTCGACCAGGCCGAGGATGGCCAGCTCCCGCTTGCCCAGCTCCACCAGGTCGGCGTCGTCCATCTCCCACAGGTCGTCGCCCTCGAACACGAAGAACTCGAGGCCCAGGCAGGTCCGCCCGTCCTTGACCAGGTAGGGCGACCACGAACCGAAGTTCTGGATGCGGCCCACCCGCACCTCGGGGGCGTGGATGTAGATCCAGTTGTCGGGGAAGCCGGCCGACTCGGGCACCACCAGGGCCACGGTGAGGAAGTCGCGGTGGGTGAGGTCGGCGGCGGCCTGGGCCACCTCCGGGGGCACCGGCGGGTCCATGGCGGCCAGCAGGGCGCCCATGGGCATGGACGAGATGAGGTGGGAGACGGGGTACTCGGTGTCGCCCCCTTCGCTGGCGGCCACCACCGAGACGGCCCGCCCGTCCCGGTGGCGCACCTGGGTCACTGTGGTGTTCATGACCACCTTGGTCCCTCCCGCCTCCACCTTCTCGGTGGCCCGCTGCCACATCATGCCCGGGCCGTACTTGGGGTACTGGAACTCCTCGATGAGGCTGGCGATGTCCTTCTGGTTGCGCTTGGGCATCACCGCGTTCATGACCGCCCCCAGCAGCGACAGGTTCTTGATGCGCTGGGCGGCCCAGTCGGCCGACACCTCGGTGGCCGGGACCCCCCACACCTTCTCGGTGTAGGTCTTGAAGAAGATGCCGTAGAGACGGGTCCCGAAGCGGGCCGAGACCCAGCCCTCGAGGTTGCTCTGGTCGGCGGGGGGCCGGACACGGGCCCAGGCGTAGGAGGCGACGCAGCGCACCGCCTCCACCAGCCCCAGGTTGCTCAGGGCGTTGACGGCCTTGAGCGGGTAGTCGAAGTACTTGCCGTCGTAGTAGATGCGACTCATCCGGGGTCGCAACAGGAAGTCACCCTCGTCGAGGATCTCGTGCCACAGGTCGTCGACGACCTTCACCTTGGTGAAGAAGCGATGGCCCCCGATGTCGAAGCGCCAGCCGTCGGCCTCCACCGTGCGGCTGATGCCGCCGACGACGGAGTCGCTCTCCAACACCGTGGTGCGCACGCCCTCCTTGAGCAACTGGTACGCGGCGGTGAGCCCGGCGGGACCGGCGCCGACGATGACGACATCCCCGACGTCGCCGCCGGCGCCGTTGCCGTGGTCGGGGCTGCCGTTCACCGCAGTGGCGACAGGTTGCTGATCTTTTTTGTCGTCGTCGTGCCTAGGCTCCACCATCATGCTCCGCTTCCTCGGGACCGTGCCGGACCGGCCGATCGCCCTCGTGTCACACCGCCGCCACCGAGCAGCGTAGGCCCGATCGAGGTGTGCCGGGAATCAGCGCCACCGGGCGCGCACCGAAGTCAGGTAGGAAAGCCCTCGTGAGCCAGGCGACCCTGCCGGGTGGACCTCCCGAGGAGGCCGAGCCCCACCCGCCGACGCCGGCGCCCTCGCCGGCGTCGCCCTCCCCCGCCCCGCCGCCCCGCCGGGACCGGCGGGTTGTGCTCGGCCTGGTCGGTCTGGCCGCACTGGCCCTGGTCTTCCGCCTCGAAGGGCGGGGGATGTCCCTCTGGCTGGACGAGGGGCTCTCGGTGGGCATCGCCTCGCACCCGCTCTCGGAGATCCCGGCGGTGTTGCGCCTCGACGGTTCGCCGCCGCTGTACTACCTCCTGTTGCACCTGTGGATGCTGGTCGTGGGCACCTCCGAGGAGGCGGTGCGGGGACTGTCGCTGCTGATCGCCCTGGCCACCATCCCGGTGGCCTTCTGGGCCGGTGCCAGTCTGTTCGGTCGGCGAGCGGCGTGGGGAGCGGCGGTGCTGATGGCCACCAGCAGCTACCTCGTCTACTACAGCCGCGAAGCACGCATGTACACGCTGCTGGTGCTCACCACCCTGGTGTGCGTGACCGCCTTCGCCCACGTCTTCGTCTACGGGCGACGCCGGTGGTTGGCGCTGTTCGTCCTCGGCCTGACCGCCACCCTCTACACCCACAACTGGGGGCTCTACCTGGCCCTCGGTCTGGCCGCCGCCACCGGGGTGTGCCTGGTCGCCACCGACGATCGGCGCCGGCTGCTGGGCGACGGCGTGCTGGCCGCCGGCGTCGTCGCCCTGCTCTACGCCCCGTGGGTGCCCACCTTGGCCTACCAGGCCGCCAACACCGGTGCGCCCTGGTCGGAAACCCCCGATCCCGGCGACCTGGTGGGCGTGCTGGGGTCGATCTTCGGCCAGGGTGAAATCCTCGTCGCCCTCGCCCTGGTCGGCCTGCCCGCCCTGGTGGCGGCGGGGCGGCGGTGGCGGGGCGACGGTGAGGGGTTGGCCGTCGTCGCCCTCGCCGTGGCCCTCGTCGTCTCCATGGTGGTGGCCTGGATGGCGTCGCTGGTGCAGCCGGCGTGGGCTGGTCGGTACTTCGGGCTGTTCCTGCCCCTGGCCGTCCTGCTGGCGGCGCTGGGCGTCGCCCGCGAGGGTCGGCGGGGCACCCTGGCCCTGGGCCTCATCGCCGTGCTGGCCACCCAACCCTTCACCAAGTTCCCCGGCGTGGGCTCGGGACCCCAGCAGAAGAGCAACATGCGCCGGGCCGTGGTCTACGTGGACGAGCTCGCCAGTGCCGGCGACCTGGTGATCTCCACCCAGATCGAGGCGGTCCCCCTTCTGCGCTACTACCTCGGCCCCACCCTGGGCTACGCCGACCCCACCGGCCTGGTCGAGGACCCGACCGTGGTCGACTGGCGCCGCGCCACCGAACGACTGGAGGCGGCGTCGCCGGTGACCGGCCTGGCCCCCCTCGTCGACGACCTCGACGTGGGCGGCCACGTCTTGTTGGTGTGCCCCCGCACCGACATCGACGAGGACTCCCTGGACTGGTTCGTGCTCATGGAGCGCCACTGCCGGTCGTTGCGGGCCGCGCTCGACGACGACCCCGACATGGAGCTGGTGCTCGGTCCTGTGGCCCCTGCGCCCCGCGGGACGCCCAGCGCGTCGGTCTACTTCCTGGTCTACGAAAAGCGGGGCTGAGCAGGTGGGAGGACTGCGGGTGGCGGGCGGGCTGATCGCCCTCCTGGCCACCTCTCTGTTGCTGCGGCTCGAGGGCATGGCCGCCTCCTTGTGGCTCGACGAGGGCATCT
>JAHWJI010000076.1 GCA_019348495.1 Actinomycetota bacterium
CCACGGGAGCGTCGGCCAACACCTTCGCCAGGCGCAGTCCCCCGAAGCCGCCACCGACGATGACGACCCGCTGCGCTGCTCCAGTGGCGACCATGGCGGCCATGATGCCTCGCCTCCAGGACCGGGGTGCCAGCCCCACCGACCAAAGGCATGCCCGCACCCTGGTCCCGGTCAAGGCTGTCCTTTACCGTGGCCCCATGCGCGTGGAGTCGTCGTTGACGTCGATCTCGTGGATCCCCTCCGAGGCCCTGCCCGGCCTGAGCCGGGTGCCCTTCGAGGTGGGGGTCACCCACTACGACCGTCCCCCACCGGACCACATCGACGACCTGGAGGCATTGCGGCAGACCGACCGCTTCCGCTTCGCCAACGTGTTGGCGGCCTGGGTGGAGGTCGCAGAGGGCAGGATCGTGGCCCACGGCCACCAGGGGGGTGGCCGCATCGGGGCCACCACCATCGGCCGGGGCCGGGCCGCCCTGACCTTCCCGGCGGTGGCCCTGCCCGACCGGCGAGCCACACCGGAGGTGAGCAGCGAGTCGGTCACCTTCGTCCAGACCGCCGGCGGGCGCACGGCCCTGCCTGCGCCTCGCAGGGTCCGCCATCCTCCCTTCGTGCAGGTGGAAGCCCCTCTGTGCTGGACCACCCTGGCCCTCACCATCAGGGCCGACGGCACGTCGTCGGGGGAGATGACCGGGGCCAGCCCCTTCCCCCGACACTGGCTCTACGACGACGGGGGGACGCTGGTGGGCAAGTCGGGGTTGATCGACTTCGCCACCTGGTACCGCGACGCCTTCGGGCGCCACACCCCCTGGGGTGACGCCGACTCGCCGGCGCTGGTCACCGAGGTGGAGTCGGCCCTGGAGCGGTCGCTGTCGGCCATCATCATGGGGGGAGCCAGGCCCGCCATCAGGCGGCTTCGGGCGGAAGCCACGCTGGTGGAGCAGGGCCGTCCCGGTGACGAGCTCTACCTGTTGCTCGACGGGGTGCTGCGGGTCGAGGTCGACGGCCGGGCCCTGGCCGACCTGGGCCCGGGGGCCTTGGTCGGGGAGCGGGCGCTGCTCGAGGGGGGACTGCGGACCTCGACCCTGCGGGCGGTGACGCCGTGCAAGGTGGCGGTGGTCTCTGGCGAGCGGATCGACCCGGCGGCCCTGGCCGAGCTCAGCCTCGGCCACCGCCGGGAGCAATCGCCGGGGTGAGGGTCTGGGTCTGCGGCGTACGGGGGTCGACACCCGCACCGGGCGCCGAGTTCGTCCACTACGGCGGTCACACCTCGTGCCTGGCCCTGGGCCACGACGGGCAGCCGCCCTCGCTCGTCCTCGACGCCGGGACCGGGATCCGCCGGGTCAGCGGGCTCCTCGGTGGCGCCGCCTTCCGCGGAACCGTCCTGCTCGGCCACCTCCACTGGGACCACACCCAGGGCCTGCCCTTCTTCGCTGCCGCCGACCGTCCCGACGCCGAGGTCACCGTGCTGCTGCCCGCCCAGGGCGACCCGTTGGCCGTGTTGGCCCGGGCCATGTCGCCTCCGCACTTCCCCGTCGGACCCCTGGATCTGCGGGGTCGGTGGCGCTTCGCCGGCCTCGAGCCCGGGCACCACCGCATCGAGGGCTTCGACGTGTCGGCCCTCGACATCCCCCACAAGGGAGGGCGCACCTTCGGCTTCCGGGTCTGCGACGGCGCCGCATCGCTGGCCTACCTGTCGGACCACAGCCCGCTGTCGCAGGGACCCGGGCCCGACGGGTTGGGCCCGTACCACGACGCGGCCATGGCCCTGGTCGAGGGCGTCGAAGTCCTCGTCCATGACGCCCAGCACACCGCAGCCGAGCTGGCCGCTCGGGCAGTCCTCGGCCACTCGGCGGCGGAGTACGCCGTAGGTCTGGCCCAGGCCGCCGGGGCCAGGTCCGTGTGGCTGTACCACCACGACCCGGCCCGTACCGATGAGCAGGTGGAGGCCCTGGTTGGCTCCCTGCAGCACGCGAAGGTCGAGGTGTCGGCCGCCGCCGAAGGGATGACGGTCGACCTCTGAGGACCGCCAATAGCATGGACGGGTGCGTCACCGAGGCTCCAGGAGCGCTCGCCTTCGGGGGGTCGTCCTCGTCGGCGCGCTGCTGGCGGGTGCGTGTGGCCAGGGCCCGGACGAGGTCCTCACCCGGGCGGCCGGACCGGGGCAGGCCTCGTCCACCACGTCCAGCACCGCCCCGACGACGACGATGCCCCCACCCGCACCTACCGCCACTCCTTCGGCCAGCCCCACGACCGAGCCCGCTGTCACCCCGGGCACCGACGACGCGCCCGGTGGCGGAACCCCTTCGCCTCCCGAGGCTCCCGGTGCCCGGTCCCTGAAGGTCACCGAGGTGGCCCGGGGCCTCGACACGGTGTGGGCAATGGCCTTCGACCCCGACGGCCGGCTGTGGTTCACCGAGCGGGGCGGCCGGTTGACCCGCCTGGGTGAGCCTGCCCGCAACGTGGCGGGCGTGGTCGAGTCGGGCGAGGGTGGGCTCATGGGCCTGGAGATCGACGGCCGGGGGAGGGTCTTCGTCATGTACACCAGCGCCACCGACAACCGGGTGGTACGCCTGGAACCCGACGGTTCCCAGACGGTCCTGGTCGACGGCATAGCCCGGGCGGCGATCCACAACGGTGGGCGACTGTCCTTCGGGCCCCAGGGCTCCCTCTACGCCGCCACAGGTGATGCCGCCACACCCGAGCTGGCCCAAGACCAGGCCAGTCGCAACGGCAAGGTGCTGCGCATCGACCCCGATGGCGGCGGCGCCGAGGTCTTCACCAGCGGGCACCGCAACGTCCAGGGCCTGTGCGCCGACGCCGACGGGCGCCTGCGGGCCACCGAGCACGGCCCCGACCGGGGCGACGAGGTCAACACGCTCACGGCGGGCTTCAACGGCGGATGGCCGGGGTCGGTGGGGACCGGCATCCAGAACTACACCCCCACCATCGCCCCGGCCGGCTGCGCCGTCTACACCGGTGGTCTCATCTCCTCCTGGCAGGGCTCGATGCTCTTCGTCACCCTCAAGGGCCAGGACCTGCGCCGGCTGACCTTCGGAGTCGGCGGGTCGGTCACAGGAGAAGAGGTCCTCTTCGACGGCGACTTCGGTCGTCTGCGGGACGTCGCCGTCGCCCCCGACGGCAGCGTCTACCTGGCCACCTCCAACCGCGACGGGAGGGGTTCGCCGGCCGGAGGTGACGACCGCATCTTGCGGGTGGCACCGGGGTGAGGGGTAAGTGAGCGGGGTAAGAAGGCCGCCCATGCGCTACCGGAGGTTGGGACGGGCCGGGCTCGAGGTCTCGGTCGTGAGCCTGGGCTCGTGGCTGACCTACGGTGGGACCGTCGCCGAGGAGACGGCCATGGCCTGCGTCCACCGGGCCTTCGAGCTCGGCGTGAACTTCTTCGACACCGCCAACGTCTACGCCGGCGGTCGGGCCGAGCAGGTCATGGGGGCGGCGCTGTCCCGCTTCCGCCGCGACGACTACGTGTTGGCCACCAAGGTCTACTTCCCGGTGGGCAAGGGCCCCAACGACTCGGGCCTGTCGCGCAAGCACGTGTGGGAGCAGGCGCACCACTCCCTGCGCCGCCTGGGCGTCGACTACATCGACCTCTACCAGTGCCACCGCTACGACGCCGACACCCCGCTCGAGGAGACCTGCCGGGTGATGGACGACCTCATCCGAGCGGGCAAGGTCCTCTACTGGGGCACCTCGGAGTGGTCGGCCGACCAGCTCCGGGCCGCTACAGAGTTGTGCCGGGCCGAAGGGTGGTCGCCCCCGGCCAGCAACCAACCGCAGTACAGCGCCCTCCAGCGCCGGATCGAGGCTGCCGTGCTGCCCACCTCTGAAAAGCTGGGGATCGGCAACGTGGTGTGGTCGCCCCTGGCCCAGGGCGTGCTCACCGGCAAGTACCGCAGCCCCGACGACGCCCCCGTCGGCACTCGGGCGGCGAGCCAGGGCCGCCAGTTCATGGAGTCGTGGATGACCGTCGAGACCCTCGACGCGGTGGCCGCCGCAGGCAAGGTGGCCGAGCAGGCGGGATGCTCGCTCGCCCAACTTGCGCTGGTCTGGTGCCTGCGCCAGCCGGCGGTGTCGAGCGTGATCGCCGGCGCCACCCGACCTGAGCACGTCGACGACAACGTGCTCGCCGGCGACCTCGACGTCGACCCCGAGGTCCTCGACACCCTCACCGAGCTCCTCGACCCGGTGGCCGCTCGCTGAGGTAGTCGCCGGTTCCGGTTCGCCTCCCCGGGGAACACATGCGTCGGGGCGCACCGACCACTCACCAGGAGGCTTACATGGGCATCATCGGATGGATCATCCTCGGGCTCCTCGCCGGGCTCATCGCCAAGGCCATCATGCCCGGCGACGACCCGGGCGGCGCCATCGTCACCATCATCATCGGCATCGTGGGCGCCATCATCGGCGGGTTCCTCGCCGGCGCCCTCCTCGGCCGGGACGTGAACGAGGAGTTCTTCGACCTGGCCACCTGGGTGTCGGCCATCATCGGGTCGCTGATCCTGCTGGCCATCTACCGGGCGGTCGCCGGAGGGCGCGCCATCCGCCGCTGACCTGGCGAGGCCGGCCCCGGCGACGGCGGGGAGCCGTTGGGCAGGCTGCAGGTTCGCTCGGGGGGCGACGGGGAGGCGTCGGTAGCCGCCTCTCCGTCGCATCCGGGCGTCGAGCGGCTAAAATGCGCAGGCAAACACTGCGAGACGGCATCCGGTCGTCCTCGCGGGTCACCTCACTTGCTCCTCTCGACAAGGTGCTGGAGTCGCCGAGGCCGACCCATCGCACCTCACCGACGACAGGAGCACGATCCATGGTCCCCACGTTCGACGCGCTCGGCATCTCCGCCGACCTCGTCGCCGCCCTCGACGAGCAGGGCATCACCACCCCTTTCCCGGTCCAGAGCCTGACCATCCCCGACCTGATGGCCGGCCGCGACGTCTGCGGCAAGGCCAAGACCGGTTCGGGCAAGACCCTCGCCTTCGGCCTGGCTGTGGTGGAGCGGGTGGAGCCAGCGCGCCCGGGCTGCCCGTGCGCCCTCGTGCTGGTGCCCACCCGCGAGTTGGCCACCCAGGTGGCCGAGGAGCTCTCCTCTCTGGCCCGGGTGCGCGGCCGCTCCGTGCGGGCCGTCTACGGCGGCACCGACCTGGATCGACAGACCAGGGCCCTCCAGCGCGGCGTCGACATCGTCGTGGCCACCCCGGGTCGCCTCATCGACCTGATCGATCGCAAGGCGGTCTCGCTGGCCGACGTCGGCATGGTCGTGCTCGACGAGGCCGACCGCATGGCCGACATGGGCTTCCTGCCCCAGGTCGAGTGGGTGTTGCGCCACGTCGGCGCCCGGCACCAGACGATGCTGTTCTCGGCCACCCTCGACGGCGACGTCGATCACGTCGTGCGGGTCCACATGCACGACCCGGTGTTCCACGAGGTGGAGTCCGACCGGGTCGACGTCGACGACATGGAGCACCGCTTCTTGTGCGTGCACCAGATGGACAAGGTGCGGGTTGCGGCGTCCATCGCACGAGGGGCCGAACGGTGCCTGATCTTCGTGCGCACCAAGCGGGGCGCCGATCGACTCGCCGATCAGCTCGGGCGCGAGGGAGTGGCGGCCATGCCCATCCACGGTGACCTGCGCCAGAGCGCCCGGGAGCGGGCGCTGCGGGACTTCTCCGCCGGCACCTTGCACGTCCTGGTGGCCACCGACGTGGCCGCCCGGGGCATCCACGTCGACCAGATCGACGTGGTGCTCCACTACGACCCCCCCGCCGACCACAAGGCCTACGTCCACCGCTCGGGGCGCACGGCCCGGGCCGGCACCAGTGGGGTGGTGGGCACCCTGGTCCTGTGGGACCAGGAGCGTGACGTGCGCGTGCTCCAGAAGCGCCTGGGCCTGGCCGAGCTCCCCCTGGTCGAGGTGTTCTCCAACGACCCCCGTCTGGGCGACCTGGCGGGCTGGAAGGAAGCGACGGTCGCCGCCGCGGTCTGACGCCGACCGAGGTGGTGCCAGGCCGGACCTACGAAGCCCTGGTGGCCGAGGGGTGTGATCCGGCCTCGGCCCGGGCCCGGGTGGTGGCGGGCGTGGCCCTGTCCGTCGCCGAGCGCCTGGGGGTCGAGCTGCCGCCGCTGGCCCTGCTGTCGAGGTGGGGACCGCCGGTCCTGCCCGAGTCTCTGCCGACGGGGGGCGAGGCCTCACCGGCCCTGCCCGGTGCCTTCTACGAGGGACTGCTCGACCCCGCCGCCCGGCGCTCGGGTGGCGCCTTCTACACCCCACCGGCGCTGACCCGGACGGTGGTCGGTTGGGCGTTGGCGGCACCGGCCACCGAGCGCCCGGTCGTGTGCGACCCGGCGGTGGGCGGAGGTGCGTTCCTCCTCGCCGCGGCCGAGGCCCTGGCCGGCGGCGACCGGTCGCGCTCGGAGGTGGTGGCCGAGGCCCTGGTGGGCGTGGACATCGACCCCGTGGCGGTGGCCGTCACCGAGGCGGTCCTGGCCCTGTGGTGTGGAGGTGCGGCCGTCCCCCGCCTGGCCGTGGCCGACGCCTTGGCCCTCGAGCCGGGGGGGTGGCCCGATCGGCCCCACGCCGTCGTGGGCAACCCCCCGTTCCTCAACCAACTGGGGCGAGCCACGGCTCGTGGTCGCCAACAGGCCGACGCTCTACGCCGACGCTTCGGTGCTGCCAGCGGCGGCTACGTCGACACGGCCGCGTTGTTCCTCGTGCTCGGTACCCAGCTGGTCCGCCCCGGCGGGACGGTGGCCATGGTGATGCCCGCGTCGTTCCTCGCCACTCGTGACGCTCGCGCCGCCCGGTCCGCCGTCCTGGCCGAGGCCAGGCTCGAGGGGTTGTGGATGCCCTCGATCCCCGTGTTCGACGGCGCCTCCGTGCGGGTCTGCGTGCCCGTCCTGCGTCGGGAAGAGGTCCGGTCCGCTCGCCTGCGGCTGTGGCGCGACGTCCCCCCCCGCCTGATCGCCGAGGTCCACGTCGACGCCGACGCCCTGGCCTCTTCGCCGACGTGGTCCCCTCTGCTGGCCGGCGGTGCAGGGGTCCCCGACTGCGAGCTCGACGGTCAAGGGGTGCTGGGGGAGTGGTGCGAGGTCAGCGCCGACTTCCGCCAGCAGTACTACGGCCTGGTCCCGTTCATGGTCGACGACCCGGCGGGCGAGCTCCACGACGACGGGCGCTTCCCCCCGCTGGTGACCTCGGGGCTGGTCGACCCCGCCGCCTGCCGATGGGGCCGGCACCCCACACGCCACCACCGGTGCCGCTGGCAGGCGCCGAGGGTCGACCTGGCTCGCCTCGAAGCCGAGAGCGATCTCGGCCCGTGGGCCCGGGCCCGCCTGGTCCCCAAGGTGGTGGTGGCCACCCAGACCCGGGTGGTCGAGGCGGCGGTCGACGTCGACGGTCGGTGGTTGCCGTCGACTCCCCTCATCAGCGTGGTGGCCCCGCCCGGGCGGCTCTGGCACGCCGCTGCGGCTCTCCTGGCCCCGCCGGTGACGGCCTGGGCGCTGCGCCACTGCGGCGGGACGGCGCTCTCGGCGGGCGGGCTCAAGTTGAGTGCCGCCCAGGTCCGGACCCTCCCCGCACCCCGGCCGGGGGGGGATTGGGACGAGGCGGCCGTGGCCGTGCGCAGGGCGAGCGCCGCAGGCGAGGAGCGCGAGCGCCGGCGCCTGCTGCTGGCGGCGGCCAGGGCGTCGACCCGGGCCTACGGCGTGGACGACCCCTCCGTGGAGGCGTGGTGGCAGGCCCGGCTCCCGCACCGGCGCTGAGCCCCCCTCAGCGGCCGGCGAGGCGGGCGATCACCGGGGCGAAGGCGGCCAGGGCCGGCTCGGGCACGACGATGTAGGAGATCCCGAAGCGCTCCCGCTGCGCCAGCAGGTCCTCGACCACCTGCAGGTCCTCGGCAGCGGCGTGTGAGCCAGCGGAGATGGCCGACATCGCCTCGTCGACGAAGACGGGGGTGTTGGTCATGACGCGCACGACGCGGGTGCCCGCGGCGAGCAGCTCCTCGAAGCGGTCCTCGTCCACGCCCGCCGGTCACCCGTCGAGGAGCGAGCGGGTCAGCTCGCGCAGCCGGCGCCGCGCCCGCTCGTCGTGGGCCTGCGGGTGCGCCGCCGCCTCCTCGGTGCCCTCGAAGTAGCGGCCGGTGACCGCGTCGAGGCTCGGTTTGTAACGGCTCGTCAGGCATGGAACTGTCAAACCGAGATGGAAACCGCGTTTCGCCACAGATCCAAAATCGCAATTCCGAATTCCAAAATGCCTACCCCTCCTGCTTGAAGTACCCGATCTTCGCCTCGGGGATGCCGACCTGGCGGCAGAGGTCGACCACGCCGGCGAAGTGGCGGAACGTGCTGCGCTCGTCGGCGCGGATCAGCACGTTGCCGTCCGGGCGGTTCTTGGCGTGCTCGGCCAGCATGGCGCGGAGGGAGGCGTCGTCGTACTTTTTCGTGTTGACGATGCGGGTGCCGTCTTCCTTGATGTTGATGATGACCTGCTTGGGCTGGGCCGAGAGCGTGGTGAACTTGGCGGTGCTCGGCAGCTTGATGTTGATCTCCCGCTCCTCCTGGGCCATCGTCGTGGCGACGAGGAAGAAGATGAGCAGGTTGAACACCACGTCCATCATCGAGGTCATGTTGACGGGCTCTTCTTCAGCCGAGCTGTT
>JAHWJI010000077.1 GCA_019348495.1 Actinomycetota bacterium
CTCGGGCCGTGCCGCCGGCACCCAGCACCAGGCTGGTAGAGATCCGCGGGTCACGCAGGCGCGCCAGACTGGCGGGTACGGCGGGCGGCGGCGCTCCGCCGTACCAGCAGAAGGGACCCGATGAGCACCCGTCTCTCCCCCGGCGACCCGGCGCCCGACTTCGTCCTGGCCGGCACGGGTGGGCGCCACTACACCCTGGCCGAGGAGCGGGGCGAGCCGGTCGTGCTCGTGTTCTACCCCGGCGACAACACCCCGGTGTGCACGAGACAGCTCGTCAGCTACAGCGCCGACCTACCCGACTTCACCGAGCTGGGCGCCCGCCTGCTCGCCCTCAGCCCTCAGGACGTGGCCAGCCACGAGGCCTTCGCCGCCCAGCACGACCTGGGCTTCCCGCTCCTGGCCGACACCGACAAGGCCGTCGCCGAGGCCTACGGGGTGCTGGGCCCACTCGGGTTCTACCGGCGCTCGGTCTTCGTGATCGACGCCGAGGGGGTGGTCCGCTACGCCCACCGGGCCGTGGCCGGCATGAGGTTCCGCACGTCCGACGAGCTGGTGGCCGCCGTGCGGGCGGCCCAGGTGGCCGGCTCAGCCTCTTGAGATGGGGCAGGGTCCTATTTCTCCGCTCCGGCCAGGAGTCCCTGCACGAAGTAGCGCTGGAAGGCGAAGAACACCACGAGGGGAACCACCAGCGAGATGAACGCGCCGGGGGCGATCACGTCGATGTTGGCTCCGAACTGGCGGGTCTGTTCCCGGATGGCGACGGTGAGGGGGGTGGCGTCGGCCCCGGCGAAGACGAGGCCGACGAGCAGGTCGTTCCAGACCCAGAGGAACTGGAATATCGACAGAGAGGCGAGCGCGGGCAGGCCGATGGGCAGCACCACCCGCAGGAAGATGCGCAGCTCGCCCGCCCCGTCGATGCGGGCCGCCTCCAGCAGTTCCCGGGGGATGCCCGCGAAGAAGTTGCGCAACAAGAAGATGGCGAAGGGCAGTCCGAAGGCGATGTGGAACAGCACCACCCCGACGATCCCCCCGAAGATGCCCAGCTTGCCGTAGAGGTCGGCCACGGGGATGAGGGCCACCTGGATGGGCACCACCAACAGGCCGACAACGCCCACGAACGCCCAATCGCGACCGGGGAAGTCGACCCAGGCGAAGGCGTAGGCGGCCAAGGCGCCGATGAGCACCACGCCCACGGTGGCGGGGACGGTGATGAGGACGGTGTTCCAGAACGCGTCCACCATGCCCGGGTCGTCGAGGAGGGCTCGATAGCTGTCGGCGGTGAGCTGGGCGGGAGTGCTGAGCACGCTCCACCAACCGCTGGCGGCGTTGTCGGGCGCCGAGCGCAACGACGAGACCATCAAGCCGACGGTGGGGACCAGCCAGAACACGGCGATGACCACCAGCACCAGGTGCAGGGGTCCCCGCGCCACCGCTCGGGCCAGACGTTCACCCGTGCGGCGGCGTACCGGGTGGACTGCGGTCGTGGACTCGGCCGTGGCGGTCATCGCTCGGACCGGAAGCGTTTGATGTTGAACGCCATGGCCGGAAGGACGAGCGCGAACAACAACATCGATAGGGCGCTGCCCAGGCCCTGATCCTGCGCCCCCCCGAAGGACACCCGCCACATCTCGAGGGCGATCACGTTGGCCTCGTTCTGCACCGAGCCCGGCGGGATGATCAACACCAGGTCGAACACCTTGAGCACGTTGATGACCAGGGTGACCAGCACGACGAGCAGGACGGGCATGAGGAGGGGAACGGTCACCCGGCGGAACACCTGCCACTCCCCGGCGCCGTCGACCCGGGCCGCCTCCTGCACGTCACGAGGGATGGCCGACAGGCCAGCGCCGATGACGATCATGGCGAAGCCGATCCAGATCCACAGCCAGGCGGCGATGATCGCAGGTGTCACCAGCGTCGCGCTCAACCAGTTCACGCCGCCCCACGGAGGACGGAAGTTGGACTCGCTCAGGCGCAGGCGGTAATCACCCGGTTCGAGGTCGTCGAAGGTGAAGCTGCCGTCCTCCGCAGAGACGGCGGATGCCACGACCTCGCTGCCGTCGAGCGCCTCCACCTGTACCCCTGGGAGCCCCAGCTCGGTGGGGTCGACAGTGCCCGCCTCCCCCCCGCCACCCCTGGTGAAGTCCAGCCAGACCACCCCTGACAGGGAGTCGGCGGCGGGGCGGGGCACGGTCGCCTCCTCGGCAGCGTCAGGGACCTCACCCGGCCGGATGGCCAGCAGTCCCAACGGGGCCGGCTGGTCGCCAGGGGAGAAGGCTCGACTGGTGAGGAAGGCCTTGCCCTGGGGCGCCAGGAGGTCGGGCTGGGAGGGCCGGGCCCCTTCGTACTGCCCAGACGAGCGGAACACGTCGGCCACCGTGGTGACCACGGCGTTGGCCAGGCCCCGGTTGGGGTCGTCCTCGTAGACCAGGCGGAAGATGACCCCGGTGGCCAGGCCGGAGATGGCCATGGGCATGAACACGGCGACCTTGAACGCGGTCTGCCACCGGACCCGCTCGGCCAGCACCGCGTAGACGAGCCCGATGCCGGTGGCCAACGTGGGAGCCACCACCACCCAGATGGCGTTGTTGCGGATGGCGATGAGGGTCCGCTCCGAGGACAACATCTCTCGGTAGTTGTCCAGGCCCACGAAGGTGTCGCCCAGCCGGCTGTAGAAGCTTCGGACCGAGGTGAAGAGGATGGGGTAGACGACCAGGGCGCCCAGCAGCACCAAGGCGGGTGCCAGAAAGGCCAGGGCCACCGCGGTGTGGCGGGGCGTGCGCCCGGGCCCCGGAGGCGGCACCGGCGTGGCCGCCGGGCGGGTGGTCGAGATCACCCGCCCGGGCGGACGCTCCTGCTCCTCCTCGGTGGCCTCGCTCTCGGCCACCGAATCCCGTTACGACCCGTAGGCGCTGGCGGCAGCGGCCTCTAGCGCCTCGGCAGTGGCCTGGACATCGGAGGTGTCGGCCAGGAAGTCCTGGAGGATCTGCCACATGCCCTGGCTCGGGGTCCCTCCGAAGGCGGGCGGCTGGAGGTCGGAGAGGTCGAAGCGCAGGTTGTCGCCCGCCTCCTCCAGGCTCTCGGCGATGGTCCGGGTGACCTCATCGGGATAGGTCGCCGGGTCGACGCTCTGGTTGGGCGAGATGAAACCGCCCAACGCCGCCCGCACCTCCCCGGCTGCGGGGCTGGCGAGGTACTCGATCAGCGCTCGCCCTCCCTCGGTGTCGGAGAGCAGTACGGCGACGTCACCGCCGGCCACCACTGCCGGCCCCGACCCTTCGATCTCAGGGAAGGGGAAGACGTCGGCGTCGGTGCCCAGCTCCGCCTCGGTCTCGCCGGTGATGATGGCGCTCACGAAGTCGCCTTCGTAGACCATGGCGGCCTCGGGGGGATCGCTGAACACCTGGGTCACCGAGGTGTTGAAGTCGGTCTGGAGGGCGCCCTGGGTCCCCCCGGCCAGCAGCTCGGGGGTGAAGATCTCCCCGAGCGTCTCCAGCGCGGTGGTGACCGACGGGTCGGTCCAGGGGATCTCGTGGGCCGCCAGTTTGTCGTACATCTCGGGCCCGGCCGTACGCAGGTACACGTTCTCGAACCAGTCGGTCAGGGTCCACCCGTCGGCTCCGCCCACCGACAGAGCAGGCACGCCGGAGTCGGTGACGGTCCGTGCCGCCTCCAGGAACCCCTCGAGGGTGTCGACGGGCTCGATGCCGGCGTCCTCGAAGACGGCGGTGTCGTACCACACCAGCGACTTGTTGGCGGCCTTGAACCACACGCCGTAGAGCTCGCCGTCGACGCTGCCCAGCTCCCGCCAGATCGGGGCGTAGTGCTCGTCGACCTCGTCGCTGGCCACCTCCCCCAAGGGCTGGAGGGCCCCTTGTTCGGCCAGGTCTCGCAACAGCCCGGGCTGGGGCAGAAGGGCGACGTCGGGTGGATCACCGCCGGCGATGCGGGGACCGATGACCGCCGCCATGTCGTCGCCAGTGGAGGTCAGCGTCACCGTGGCCCCGGTCCGCTCCTCGAAGGCGTCGAAGACGGCGCCGAACAGCTCGGCTTCGGTGCCGGTGGGCACCACGGCCACCTCCAGCTCGACGCCGGAGAGGTCGGGCCCCTGCGCGCCGGTGTCCGTCCCCCCAGCGGGAGGGGGCTGGGCGCTGTCGTCGGGCTCGTCACCGCCGCCGCCGCAGGCCACCGCCATCAGCATCAGGGCGGCGATGATGGCCACCAGTCGCATCGGTCCTCGGGTCGTTCGGGTCATGATGCTTCCTCCTGTCGCGGTTGTGCACTGTCTGGTCCACCTTCGACTCCCCGAACCCCACCGGCGGCGGGGGCCCGGATCTCCCGGATGGCCACGCCGGTGTGGAGGTCGAACAGGTGGAGACGGGCGGTGTCGACCACCAGCTCCACCTCTTCGCCCTTGGCCGCGCCGGTGCGGGGCCCGACCCGGGCGACCAGGTCGACCCGGCTGCCTCCAGAGTCGGGTGCCAGCGCCGGGGGAGCGGCCAGGCCGATGTCCTGGGCCAGCTCCCGGGTGTCCTCGGTCAGGACGCGACCGGCATCGAGGCCGAAGTGGACGTAGGCCTCCGAGCCCATCTGCTCGACCAGGTCGACCGTGGCCCGCAGGCACCGCCCCTCGCCGACCTGACCCGCCAGGGCGGCGTCCTCCATGTCCTCAGGGCGAATCCCGAGGACCACGCTCTGGCCCAGGTAGGCCCGCAGCCCCGGCATGGCCGCCACCAGCTCGTCGGCCAGGCGCAGCCGCTGGCTGCCTACGCCGGCCACCACGCCACCGTCGACCTCACTGAGGGAGGCCTGCACCATGTTCATGGCCGGCGAGCCGATGAACCCGGCCACGAACAGGTTGACCGGGCGGTCGTAGAGCACCTGGGGGGCGTCCACCTGCTGGAGCTTGCCCTTCTTCATCACCGCCACCCGGTCGCCCATGGTCATGGCCTCGATCTGATCGTGGGTGACGTAGAGGGTGGTGACCGCCAGATCGTGCTGGATGCGGGCGATCTCCGCCCGCATCTGCACCCGTAGCTTGGCGTCGAGGTTCGACAGCGGCTCGTCCATGAGGAAGGCCTGGGGTTCGCGCACTATGGCCCGACCCATGGCCACCCGCTGGCGCTGGCCGCCGGAGAGGTTGCGGGGCTTGCGGTCCAACAGCTCGTCGAGGCCGAGGATGCGGGCGGCTTCCTCGACCCGCCGGTCGGCCTCGGCCGCGGGCACCTTGCGCAGCTTGAGCCCGAAGCCCATGTTCTGGCGCACGCTCAGGTGCGGGTAGAGGGCGTAGTTCTGGAAGACCATGGCGATGTCACGGTCCTTGGGCGCCACCCCGTTCACCACACGGGCGCCGATGCGCACCTGACCGCCGCTGATGTCCTCCAAGCCGGCCACCATGCGCAGGGCGGTGGTCTTGCCGCACCCCGACGGCCCGACCAGGACCAGGAACTCGCCGTCGCCGATCTCCAGGTCGAGGCCCGAGACGGCCACCGTGCCGTCGGGATAGACCTTGGACAGGTCCTCCAGGACCACATCGGCCACCCACGCCTCCCTCCGCTTGCACCACATAGCGTAGCGCTTCCGGTGAGCGCAGCGGTCGACCGCGTCAGTCCAGCTGGCGGGCAAGGCCCGCCCTCGGGTCCGCGCCTCCGCCGCCTGGCTGGGCTAGGATGGCGAACCAGTGTTCGTCCTCGGAATAGATCCCGGCCTCACCCGCTGCGGCTACGGCGCGGTGGTGCGGGAGGGCCCGGTGCTACGGGCGGTCAGCGCCGGCGTGCTCACCACCTCGCCGACCACGCCCCTGCCCGACCGCCTGGCCCAGCTCCAGGCCGGCCTGCGGGCGTTGATGGCCGAGCTGGCCCCGGCGGCGGTGGCGGTGGAGCGGGTGTTCTTCCAGGTCAACGCCCGCACCGCCATGTCGGTGGGCCAGGCCAGCGGGCTGGCCCTGGCCGAGGCCGCGGCCAACGGGTGGGAGGTGACCCAGTACACGGCCAACGAGGTGAAGCAGGCTGTCGTCGGCTACGGCGCCGCCTCCAAGGACCAGGTGCAGCGCATGGTCCAGGCCCAACTCGGCCTGGCCACCCGCCCCCACCCCCCCGACGCCGCCGACGCCCTGGCCCTGGCCCTGTGCCACCACGCCATGGCGCCCCTACGTGCCCGTCTGGCCGCCGCCGAGGGGCGAGCATGATCGGCTCGTTGCGGGGGACGCTGGGCGAGGCCGGCCTCGACGGCACGGTCCTGGTGGAGGTGGGTGGGGTGGGCTACCGGGTGCTGGTGCCTCCCGCCACCGTGCCCGCCCTGGGCGAGCCCGGGGGCGACATCGTGCTCCACACCCACCTGGCCGTGCGCGAGGACGCCCTGACCCTGTACGGCTTCGCCCGGCGCGACGAGCGGACGTGCTTCGAGGCCCTCATCGGCGCCCACGGCGTGGGACCGGCCCTGGCCCTGGCCGTGCTGTCGGTGCACACGCCCGACGGCCTGCGCCGCGCTGTGGTCGACGACGACGTGGGCGCCTTGTGCCTCGTCCCCGGGGTGGGGCGCAAGACCGCGGCCCGCCTGCTCATCGAGCTCAAGGACCGCCTCGACGTGGCCGTGGCCGGCCTCGACGGCGCCAGTGGCGACGCCGACGGTTCCCGACCCGGTGAAGGATCGGCTCCGCCGGCCCGGGCCGAGGTGCGCCAGGCCCTGGTCGCCCTCGGCTACGAGCCCGAGGAGGTCCGGGTGGCACTGCGCGAGCTGCCCGAGGGCGACGACGTGGCCACCCTGGTCAAGGCGGCCCTGTCCCGCCTGGGCCGGGCCCGCTGATGGCGGGTCGAGAGGAGGTCCTCAGCGCCGGCGTCGTGGCCGGGGAGGAGGCGGAGGAGGAGTCGGGGCTGCGGCCCCGCCGCCTGGCCGACTTCGTGGGTCAGGCCGAGCTCAAAGAGCACCTCTCCATCGTCTTGGAGGCGGCCCGGGGGCGGGGCCAGGCCGCCGACCACCTCCTCTTCGCCGGCCCACCGGGACTGGGCAAGACCACCCTCGCCGGCATCGTGGCCGCCGAGATGGAGGTGGGGCTGCGCATCACGTCGGGCCCGGCCCTGTCGCGCCCGGGCGACCTGGCCGCCATCCTCACCAACCTCGAGGACGGGGAGGTGCTCTTCGTCGACGAGATCCACCGCCTGCCCCGGCCCGTGGAGGAGGTCCTCTACCCGGCCATGGAGGACTTCCAGCTCGACATCGTGCTGGGCCAGGGCCCCTCGGCCCGCTCCATCCGCCTGGACCTGCCCCGCTTCACCCTGGTGGGGGCCACCACCCGCACCGGGCTCATCACCGGCCCGCTGCGCGACCGCTTCGGGCTGGTGGCGCGCCTCGACCACTACCCCCCCTCGGACCTGGAGACCATCGTGGTGCGCACGGCCGGCATCCTCGGGGTGCCCACCACCGCCGACGGCGCCGCCGAGATCTCGGGTCGGGCCCGGGGTACGCCCCGCATCGCCAACCGGCTGCTGCGCCGGGTGCGGGACTACGC
This sequence comes from Actinomycetota bacterium, assembly GCA_019348495.1. GTDB lineage: Bacteria > Actinomycetota > Acidimicrobiia > Acidimicrobiales > CADCSY01 > JADDRA01. The sequence continues at coordinate 7,508 of JAHWJI010000077.1, forward strand.
CGAGGTCCGGGGCACCGGCGTGGTCGACGCGGCCTCGGCCCGGGAGGGCCTGGCCACCTTCGGGGTCGACGACCTCGGCCTCGACAAGGTCGACCGGGCCATCCTCGCCGCGCTCTGCCAGCGCTTCGCCGGCGGGCCGGTGGGGCTGTCGACGTTGGCCATCAGCGTGAGCGAGCCCACCGAGACGGTGGAGGACGTCTACGAGCCCTTCCTCATCCGCCAGGGCCTGCTCATGCGCACGCCCCGGGGACGGGTCGCCACCCCCGCGGCGTGGGAGCGCCTCGGCCTCGAACCGCCCCGGGGACCGGCGCCGGCCCCGGGGCTGTTCGACTGACGGCTCGATCCACTGGGACGGCCGGCTGGTCTAGAGCCGGGGCGCGGTCACCAGCTCGAAATCGGTGCCCAGCGCGTCCTCGGCCCGCTCGAGCTGGGGGGTGAGGCGGGTGATGCCCACCAGGCCGACGTCGAGGCCGTCACCCGAGACCAGGCTGTCCCCCAGGTGCAGCCCGGTGCTGACCACCAGGCCCACCGCCTCGCCTTGCCCGTTGAGGACGGGACCGCCGCTGTCGCCGGGGAGCACCAGGCCGGTGGCGAAGACGTGGTCGGGGTCGGGCATGCCCAGGGCCAGGAAGCTCTTGGCCGTGACCCCGGTGCCCACCCCGAGGGGGTTGCCGTAGCTGGAGAGCACGGTGAGCTCGAGCAGGCCGGGCCGGCTGTCGTCGATGCCTGTGGGGCCGCCGAAGCTGCACACCTGGGGACTGGCCTCGACGCCGTCGTCCAGGCGGATGAGGGCGAAGTCCTTGGGGTCGGACTGGATGGCGTAGACGAACTCACCGATGCGGTTGCCTTGGAGATCCTGGGCCTCGGGCCCGTCGCCGGCGTCGAAGGTCTCCTCGCCGTTGTCCTGTTGTCCGAGGGGTGAGGTGGCGAGCACGCAGTGGCCGGCGGTTCCCATGTAACGGTCACCCCGGGGGTCGGGGAACATGAAGTTCAAGCTGCACGCCCCGCTCGCGGTCTGGATCACCGACCCGGGGCGCACGCCCGGGCAGGAGCCGACGCCGAAGGGGGCGGCCGTGGGCAGCGCGCCGACAGCC
>JAHWJI010000078.1 GCA_019348495.1 Actinomycetota bacterium
GAAGGTGCCCCGCACCCTCAACGCCGTGGAGCGCAACCGGGCTCGGGCCTACGCCATGGGCTTCACCGCCGCCATCGGGATGAACTGCCTGCTGAAGGCCCTGGAGTACTGGCGGCGGGGCGACACCAAGGTGTCCACCCCGTTCAAGGTGCCCAAGGACGAGCGGGTGTCGGTGGGCTTCTGGGAGGCCGGCCGTGGCTTCCTCGTCCACCACATGCACATGGACAAGGGCAAGATCATGAACTACCAGATCACCACGCCCTCGACCGTGAACGCCGCGCCTCGTGACCCCTTCGGCGGGCTGGGCCCGTACGAGGAGGCCGTGATCGGCACCCCCATCCTCGAGTCGGTCTCCGACGACGAGGTCAAGGGCATCGACATCCTGCGGGCCATCCGCAGCTTCGACCCGTGCATGCCCTGCACCACCCACATGGACACGGGCAAGAGCGTCATCGTGCGGGAGGTCAACTCCTGCGGCTGCACGCTGGAGTGAGCGACGTAGATCACGCACCAGGGGAGCGCCGGGCCACCCGCGTGCTCGTTGGTGGCATCGGCCTCCCCTGGATGCGTGATCTCGATTTCGGGACGCAGTTCGTCCGGCGGATGGAGGTCCTCGACTGGCCCGATGACGTGCTGGTCGAGGACCTCTCGTATGCCGCGCATCGGGTGCTGCACCTGTTGCAGGAGTTGCAGCCGGCCAAGGTGGTCCTGGTCGGGGCCATGCCCCGGTTCACCGACGTGGCCGGCACGGTGCGTCGCTACGTGTTGGATCTCAGCCCCCCCTCCGACGAGGAGGTGCAGCAACGTCTGGGGGATGCGGCCGGGGGGACCATCGATCTCGACCACACCCTGGCCGTCGGGCGGTACTGGAAGGCCTTCCCGGAGGATACGGTGGTCATCGAGGTCGAGCCCGCCGACCGCACGTTCGGCCTGGGCTTCACCGACTCGGTCGAGGAGGCCATGGAGCCGGTCCTCGCCATGGTGCGAGAAGAGGTAGGTATGGACAAGGACGGCGTCAGCCGGGCGGAGGTGAGCGGGTCGTGAGCGACGAGCCTGCCGGCGGTGCCGAGGGTGAGGTCGAGAGCTTCGCCGGGGTGTGGCGCCAGATCGAGTTGGTGGCCGACGACTTGTTGGACCACCCCGACCCCGACGTGGTGGCCCAGGTGGGTGAGCTGCTGGATTGGGTCGACGTGTTCCATCGCGACGGGCTGGGTCGCCTGGTGGAGATGATCCGGGGCTGGCGGGGCGAGCTGTTCCTCAACAGCGTGGCCGGCGACGAGGTGGCCGGCACGATGCTGGCCACCTACGGCTTGGGTGAGGGCCCCGAGCTCGAGGCCGAGGCGTCCCAGGCCGTCGAGGCGGCCTTGGCCCAGGTGCGCCCGCTGGTGGAGTCCCACGGAGGTGCCCTCGAGGTCGACCACGTCAAGGACGGCGTGGTGGCAGTGCGCATGCTGGGGACCTGTGACGGCTGTCCCAGCTCGTCGGCCACCCTGACCTATGGCGTGGAGGCGGCCCTGCGGGACCACTGGCCGAACTTCCGGCGCCTCGAGCTGTTGGACCCACCCGCTGAGGTGGACCCGTCCAAAGCCGACCTCGAGTGCGTGAGCGCGCCGGACACCGGCCCCGTCGCCGTGGAGATCCAGTCCCCCCGCCGATGAGCCTGGATCCCGAGGAGCTCACCTTCCGGGCCCGGGCCCTGGCCCAGGCCCACCCGTTGACGCGCCTGGCCGGTCGCTACGTCGAGCGGTCGGTGGGCGAGCAGCGGACCTCGCAACCGGTCCCCGAGATCGGCATCTGGGCGGGAGGCGCGTTGATCGACGGGTACTGCCTGCGCCGGGTGGAGGAAGATGACGCCGGCCTCACCCTGGGCGCGGTCGACGACCACCAACCTGATCTCGAGGATCTGGAGGCGGAGGCGACGAGGATCGCCGCCGAGGTGCGCACCGGCGCCGGCGACTACCTGCTGGCCGACGACGGGCCCATCGTCGCCGCCCTCGATCGCCTGGTGGCCGCCCAGGTCGATCGGCGTCTGGAGCACTGGCGGGACTCGATCGACGACAAGGCCTGGGCCGAGCTCGAGGAGTACCTCACCTGGTGGGTGGTCAAGGGCTACGCCCTCAGGATCGCGGAGACCACGACGGGAGCGGTGGCGTGACCGCCACCACCGTCGCGCCCGGCCGGGTCCCACCCCTTCGGGCGGCTCACCTCTGATGCGCGTCCTGATCGCTGGGGTGGGGAACGTGTTGCGGGCTGACGATGCCTTCGGGGTGGAGGTGGCCCGGCGGCTGGAGGGCATGGCCCTGCCCACCGGGGTCAAGGTGGTGGAGACCGGCATCGGGGGGATCGCGCTGCTGAGCGAGCTGCAGGACGGGTGGGACGTGCTGGTGGTGGTCGACGCCGTCGACCACCAACGTCCGCACGGCACCGTGTTGCTGCTCGAGCCCGAGGTGGCCGACGTCCACCAGCTGAGCTGGGAGGAGAAGAACGACCTCCTGGCCGACGCCCACTTGGCCACACCCGAGCGGGTCATGATGCTGGCCAAGGCGCTCGGGGTGCTGCCGCCCACCGTGGTGATGGTCGGTTGTCAGATCCTCGATCCCGACGCCGTGGGCATGGAGATGACGGCCCCGGTCAGCGCTGCTGTCGACGTGGCCGTCCAGGAGGTGCTGCGCTACGTCGCCCACCGCGTTGGCCCCACCGGCTCAGTCGACGTACAGTCGGCTTGACCCATGGCATCCGAAGCCGACACCCGCCAGGCCGGCGCCGGGCTCGACCGCCAACGGGCCATCGCCGATCTCGAGGCCCAGCTCGCCCGCACCCCGCGGGCCACGCGTCCCCACGAGCACGGGGCGGTGGCCTACCGCCTCGGCCTGGCCCATGCCGAGGCGCCCGGTGGCAGTCCGGAAGCCGCCATGCGCAAGGCCCTGGCCTACTTCGACACCGCCGCCGCCCTCTTCGACCCTCGCTACGATCCCATCGAGCACGCCCGGGTGCTCAACGGAGCCGGGGCCGCCCGGCGGGCGCTGGGCGACCGGGTGCGGGCCGTCGAGCTCTTCGAGCGGGCCTCCGGCCTGCTCGAGGGCCGAGAGCGCGACGACGAGCGGGCCGGCGTGCTCAACAACCTGGGCCTCGCCCGCAGCGAGCTCGGTCGACTGGAGGAGGCGGTGGTCGCCTGCGACGAGGCGGTGGCGCTCTTCGACACCACCTCGGCTGAGGGACGGCGAGGACGCATCGCCACGCTGCACACCCGTGGGTCGGCCCGGGCCGCGATCGGCACCGACGAGAGCCTGGGGGCGGCGCTGGCCGACTTCCGCCAGGCGGCCGACGAGCTCGATCCGGAGGAGGCGCCGTACCACCACGGTCTGGTGCAGCACAGCCTCGGGGTGACCTACAGCGGCCTGGCCGCTCGCCGACCCGATGAGCGTGCACGCCTGCTGGGCGAGGCCATCGCCGCCTTCCGGGAGTCGCTGACGGTGTTCACCCGCCTGGCCTTCCCCTTCCAGCACGCCCTGGTCAAGCACAACCTGGGGTTGGCGTGGTCGAGCCAGGGCGGTGCCGCCAACCTGCGCCGGGCACTGGCGTCGTTCGAGGACGCGGTGTCGATGTTCGACCCGCGGATGCACGCTGAGGCCTGGCGCCAGGCCTACACCAACCTGGAGCGCGTGGAGAAGGAGCTGGATGCCCTGGCGCCGGGGATGTCCCGGGCCGAGCACTTCGTCGCCCTGCTCGTGGCCGTCAACGCCGACGAGCGCCGTGCCTTGCTCCAGGAGCGCCTCGGCGCGCTGCTCGCCCTGCCCACCGAGAACCGCCGGCGTTCGAGCCTGGTCGAGCTGGCCCTGGCCTCGGCCACACTGGCCTTCGAAGAGGCGCGCGCCGTCATGGAGGCTGAGCTCTCCATCCTCATCGAGCTTCCCACCGAACATCTCGAATCCGGGTTGCGGGCCCGTCTCGACGCCCACCGCCGACTGGAGGACCACCAGACCGCCGAGGAGGCCGACCGGGCCCTCGACCAGGCCATAGGCGACGCCCTGCAGGGCCCCCAGCGCATCTCGGTGCGCGACTTCTTCTACTCGCTGGGTTGGGAACGCCCGTGAGCGACGCCCGCGGGCCCGACGGGCCCAGGCCGGAGACCCCCAGCCCCGAGCAGGTGGCCAAGAGCTTCGTGGATGCGGTGGCGTGGGGCGAGCACCACGCGGTGTGGGAGCTGTTGTCCACCGAAGGCCGGACCCTGGTGCTGCGCCTGGGTGCCACCCGGGGGATGGACCAGGCGCTGGCCGCCCGCTTGCGCGACGGGACCGCGGCCACGGCCGAGCGAGAGGAGTTCCTCACCCACCTGGTGAACGGCTTGCGCGCCGACCTGGCGGGCAACGATCTCGACGCAGCCGAAGCCGAGGTCGACGCCGCCGGGGTGGAGGCAGCTACGCCGGGAACGGCACGGGTCCTGCTCGTGTCACCGCTCCCGGAGGTGCTGGCCTTGCCTGGTCTACCGTTCGCTTCGGTGGAGCTGACCCAAGAGGCGAGTGGGTGGCGGATCGATCGCCTGATCCCCCGCACCAGCAAGTGAGCGAGTCCGGGGTACCGCCCGAGACGGTCGAACGGTTCGGCCGTCCCATGCGCCAGTTCCCGGTGGCGGTCTCGGCCGGAGCCATGGCCGGGGCCTGGGCCCGCCAGGAGAACGCTCCGGCGGGGGCCACGGTGGTCGTCGACCGGGAGATCAGCGCCCTGGGTCTCCACGGACGGCCGTGGGACCCGCCGCCGGCGTCGACGCTCACCTTGGCCATGGTGTTGCGCCCGGCGGTGCCGCCCGAACAGGGCGACGTGGTCTGGCTGGTGGCGGGCCTGGGGCTGCTGCGGGGCATCCAGGCCGTCGTCGCCGACCGGGAGCTGGCGACGCGCTGGCCCGACCTGGTGGTCGATGCCACCAGCCGCCAGGTCGTGGCCAACACCAAGGTGGACGTCCAGCTCGGGCCGGGCGAGGTGCGGGCTGCGGTGGCCACCATGCGGGTGGACCTGGGCGAGCTCGGGTTGGAGGAGCCGGCGCAGCGGGACGCGCTGATCGAAGCCATCGTGGGTGCCACCGACGAGGTGGCGGCCACGCTCGCCGAGGGTCCTGAGAGCGCGGTGGCGGCCTACGAAGGAAGCTCGCTGTTGGTCGATCGGCGGGTGAAGCTGCGACTCATGCCCAAAGGCGAGACTCGGGGCACGGTACGGTCCTTCGACCGCAGCGGACGCCTGGAGCTGGCCTCGGCCACGGGCATGATCGAACGGATATCGGTGGACATGTTGCGCGAGCTGCAGGTCGTGTGACCCGGTGGCCGAAGGGTTCCTCCCGCCGTTCGTGGAGCCCACCGGTCCTGCCGTGGACGACGTCGCCGTCTTGCGCAGCTTCGCTCGCGACGAGGCCGCCGGTCACTCCCCCCGCTTCCACGTCGAGCGTCCGACGCTGCTGGTCGGGCGCACCGTGGCTGCAGCCGTGCGCATCGGCCCTCGTACGTTGCTGGTCCGGGCCGATCTACCTGATCGGCTGGCCTCGGCCAAAGGGGAGGTCGAGGAGGCCCTGGCCGCGGAGGGCCTGACCTGCTTCGACGAGGACACGCTGCTGGCCACCCCCATCGCCCTCCAGCTGTTCGGGCTGCGCCTGTCGAGCTGGGACCTCTGGGGTGACGACATCGACCAGGCCTTCGCCGTGTTGCGCGCCAGGTGCGCAGCCGACCAGGCCGGTCCCTTCGGCTAGTCGGCCCCACTCACTCGCTCCGTTCCGGCGAGCCGAGCGCCGGCCCCGGCCGTGCGCCGCTCAATCCTCGAGCGCGTCCCGGATGGCCGCTCGGGCCTGCTCCACCGACATCCTCACCAGCTCGGGGAGGGGGCGGTCGAGTTGGCGGACCAGTTGATCGGCCACGTAGTAGCCCACACGCCAGCGGTTGTCGACCAGTCCGGCGCCGAACCAGGTCTCCACCGCGGCCGGGTCGTCGAGATCGGCGGCGAAGCGGGCCAGCAGGTCGCCCCGGTGCTCCTCGCACCACGGCAGCCACTCGGCGAAACCGCCGTGGCCGTACCAGAAGTACTCCTCCTCGGGCCTACCGGGCACGACGGCGCGGGTGGCGGTGATGGCCGTCCCCTCGTAGAAGGCGAGCCAGGCGGCGTCGTCCTCCGGTGGCGCGGCGCCGAGGGAGATCTCGTGCCAGGCATGGGTGTCCTCGTGGGCGATGAGCAGGCGCATGCCCTTCTCGTCATGGAACCACTCGAGGCAGTGGAACAGCGTGACCTCGCCGCCGAGGCGTCCGACCTTCAAGCGCACCGCTGATCCGGCCACGTCGACCGTCACCCATTCGCGCTGCAGCTGCCACTTCTCCACGAGGTAGCCACGCACACCAAGCGTGGTCGTCTCGCGGAACAGCACCGCCCGCAGGGTGTCGCCGTGCCACGGGTCGCTGATGCAGGTGATCTCCTGTCCCGGACGCCCTTTCTTCATCAGCACCGGGCGCGACCAGGCGTCGCTCGCCCCGTTGTAGATCTTGCTCTGCTCGCGCGGGTCCATCCTCTTGACCCTGTGACTCCCCCCGGGCGCCATGCCCGCGTCACCCTAGTGCGTCGTCCGAGCGTCCGACGAGGGGCGCGCGGCACCAGGCTCCTGGACCGGGTCGGGGTCGAGCTCGAGCGCCAGTTGCTCGCCCCCGTTGGCCCGAGCCCGGCGGGCCTCGGGATGCAAGAGGGTGTAGAGGGCGACGCCGAGCGCGGCAACCCCGAAGGGCACCACGGCGTTGCCTCGGTCGGTGTAGGCGGGGTAGAGCACGAAGCCCGACAACAGTGCGGTCCACACCCACAGGATGAGCACCGATCGCCGCTGACCGTGGCCCAGGCGCATCAGGCGGTGGTGGAGGTGGTCCTTGTCAGCCGTGGCCACACCCGTGCGCCGGCTGGCCCGGCGCACGATGGCGAAGGCCATGTCGAAGATGGGCACGCCGAGGATGAAGAAGGGGATGAACAGCGGGGCGAAGAAGAAGAACGTCTGGCCGCTGAACCCCTCGTTGGTCTGGCCCCCCACCAACAGCGTGGGAGTGGCCATCAACAGGCCGAGCAGCATCGCTCCCCCGTCGCCCATGAAGATGCGGGCGGGGTGCACGTTGTGGGGCAGGAAGCCCAGGCACAACCCGAGCACGATGATGGCGATGAGGGGGCTGACGCTGTTGTCGGGCAAGAAGCCCTCGTCGAACAGCCGGGCGGCGTAGAGGAAGAAGGCGGCGGCGGCGATGGCCACGATGCCGGCGGCCAGACCGTCGAGCCCGTCGATGAGGTTGATGGCGTTGGCCATGCCCACCACCCACAACACGGTGACGAGCGGGGCCAGGTCGGGCGAGAGCAGGACGATGTCGCCGAAGGGGATGCGAAAGAACAACATGGTGACCCCGAGCAGTGACAGCACCCCTCCCGCCAGGACCTGGCCCGCCACCTTGGCCGGCGCCGACACCTCCCGCAGGTCGTCGACCAGGCCCACCAAGAAGATGATGGTGGCGCCGAGGATGACCCCGAGGGGCTCGGAGGTGGTGGTGAAGACCCCTTCGAACTGAGGGATGCGGGTGGCTGCGGCCATGGCGGCCAGGAACCCCAGGTACATGGCCAGGCCGCCCAGGGTGGGGGTGGGCCGCTCGTGGATGCGGCGGTCGTCGGGGCGCACCACCGCCCCGATGCGAAAGGCCAGGCGCCGCACCAGGGGGGTCAGGACCAACGTGGTGCCGAGGGCGACGGCGAGGACGATCAGGTAGCCGCGCATGGCGGCTCAAGGTTGGCACGCAGGGGCGTGCTGCGCGCTGGTGGCCGCTGCGGCCGTCAGGAGTGCTCCGAGACGGTTTCAGCTGGCGGCGGCATCCTCGTCAGGTCTTTGGTAGGAGGCGGACGCCGGAGCCAGCGGGCTCTCGACGGTCTCACCGCTGTCGGGAGGAACGGTGGCGCCCAAGGACAGGGAATGCTGCTCGACTCGCTGCAGGCGCTCGCTGCCCCCGAGCACCTGCCTCATCGCTTCTCCGATCTCCTGCTTGGCGGAGGCGACGAGTTGTGCCACCGTTCGCTCGGCTCGGGCCCGCAGCTCCTGCTCGTGACGCGCAGCCGACTCCCGCAGCTCCTTCGCCTCGCGTTCGACGGTCGCCCGGGTCTCTCTCGCCGCGTCCAGCATCTGGCCGGCGCGGTCGCCGTACGCGACCTGTGCGACGACCAGCGTGTGCGGCGAGAACTGGCGGATCTCCCGGACCACCTCCTGGCCGGGCAGCATCGCCAAGGACTCCTCGACCAGCACCAGATCGGGCTGCTCGGCGACGACGACGCCCAGGGCGTCGGCGCCGTTGTCCAGCCGGGCCACCACGCGCACGCCGGCGGCTT
>JAHWJI010000079.1 GCA_019348495.1 Actinomycetota bacterium
GCTGCCGCCCAGGACCTCCAGGCGGTCGCTCATGTTCCTCTTCCCCGCCCCGCGCCCGGCCGCGCCGGGTTCGAACCCGTGCCCGTCGTCCTCCACCACGAGGACCAGCGCACCGCCGCCATTGATGAAGCGGACGCTGATCTTGGAGGCCTGGCCGTGCTTGGTTGCGTTCTCGAGCGCCTGGAGGCAGCAGGAGGACAACGCCGCTTCGATGTCCCTCGCGCACAACGCCGTCGCGCCACCAGGGCCGAGGCGTCGCGAGTGGCCACCGGAGGGGGCGGCGACGTCGGTGGTCAGAGGGTGTGCAGGACGCCGTCGCCGTTGCGCTCGTCCCACAGGCGTCGCAACACCCCCGGCGCCAGCTCCTCCTTGTTGACGTAGGCGGCGGCGCCACTGGTGTAGGCATCTCCCGGCAGATCCGCGAGCGGGTAGGTCGAGCACAAGAACACCACCGTCTCAGGCGACTGCGCGACGATCCGGCGGGTGGCCTCGATGCCGCTGATGCCCGGCATGTTGATGTCCATCAGCACCAGGGTGGGATGCAGCGCCGCCACCTGCTCGAGCGCCTCCTCCCCCGTCTCCGCCTCGCCGACCAGGTCGAAGCCGTCCGACCGGCGCAGGACGGCAGCGGCCGCCATGCGAAAGGGGCGCTGGTCGTCGACGACCAGCACGGAGACTGCGACGTCCTGGTGCATCTCGCTCATCCTTCCAGGCGACCACGGGCGGGGACCAGGGTGCGAGCACGCATCAGGAGGTGTGGCTAGCACCCCCGCGGTCGGCCAGGTAGAGCAGGACCGCCTTGACCCGCCGGTTCACGTCCCGCTCCTCCGACAGCCCCAGCTTGGAGAAGATGGAGTTGGTGTGCTTCTCCACCGCCCGCTCGCTCAACACCAGAGAGGCGGCGATGGCTGCGTTGTTCTTGCCCTGGGCCATCTCACCCAGGATCTCGCCCTCCCTGGGGGTGAGGCGGTCGAGGTCGGAACGGGAGCGCGACGACGTGGCCGAGACGAGGGTGTCGACCACCCGGGGGTCGATGACCGACCCTCCTTCGGCCACCTCGCGGATGGCGCTCAGGAGCTCCTCGACGTCGCCCACCCGCTCCTTGAGCAGATAGGCCCGTCCCTCGGAGCCGTCCGCCAACAGGGCCAGGGCGTAGGCCGGGTTGGCGTACTGGCTCAACACGACCACGCCGATGCCGGGGTGCTCGGCGCGCAGCTGTGCCGCAGCCCGGATCCCCTCGTCGGTACCGGTCGGCGGCATGCGGATGTCGGTGACCACCACATCGGGCTTCTCGGCCTCGATCAGGGACAAGAGGCCGGGCAGGTCGCCGCACACCCCGGCCAGCTCGAGCTGGTCCTGGCTCTGGATCAGGCGGGACATCCCTTCGCGCAACAACACGCTGTCCTCGGCCAGCACCACCCGGATCGCCACTGCCAGCGACGGTAGTTGCTCGAGGGTCCGCGCATCGGGCCCGGCCGTGCTACTCGAGCTGGGTGGCCAGCTCCTGGAGGGCGGGGAAGTAGGCCTCACCGAAGGTGGGGAAGGGCTGCACGACCTCGAGGAGCGTGGCCAGGGGAACCTCGGCCCGCACGGCCACCAAGGCCTGGCCGATCCACGAGTCGGCGTGGAGGCCGACGGCCGAGGCCCCCACCAGGACCCGGCGCCGGCGGTCGGCGACGAGGACGAGGCAACCGCCCGTCGATCCCTCGCTCGCCGCCCGGGCGGTGTTGCTCACGTCGAAGGCGGCGGTGACCACCTCCACGCCCTGCTCGGCCGCCGACGCTTCGGTGAGGCCGACGCCGGCAACCGGTGGGTCGGTGTAGACGGCCCTGGGGATGGCCCGGTAGTCGGCCACCGCGTCACCCCCGAGCAGGTTGGCCACGATCACCCGGGCCTGGTAGTTGGCCGTGTGGGTGTAGGGCCCGACGCCGGTGACGTCGCCCGCCGCCCACACGTGGGCCTGGCCCACCACGTGGCATCGCTGGTCGAGCTGGAGCCCGCCGGGCCGTGGCTCCACGCCCAGGTGCTCGAGCCCCAGGTCGTCCACGTTGGGCCGACGGCCCACGGCCACCAGCACCCGCGCCCCGACCACCACGGCGCCGTCGTCGAGGCGGAGCTCGGCCCCCCGTGGCCCGGGCCCGGCCCCCACCACCTTGGTCCCCAGGCGAAGGCCCACGCCGCTGGCTTCGAGGGCGGCACCGAGGTGATCGCCCACCGCCGGCTCCTCGTTGGGCACCACCCGGGGCGCGGCCTCCACCAGGGTCACCTCCACACCGAAGCGGGCGTAGACCTGACTGAGCTCACAGCCCACCGCCCCGCCACCCATCACCACCAGGGACCGGGGCCGCTCGGGTGAGGTCAGGGCCTCGTCGCTGGTCCAGGTGGGCACACCGTCGAGCCCGTCGATGGGAGGTACCACCGCCCGGCTGCCGGTGGCCACCACCAGGTCGGTCCAGCCCAGCTCCTCGCCCGCCTCGCCCTCCACCTCCACCACGCCCGGCCTCGCCACCCGGCCTCGGCCCCGGACGAGGGTGACGCCCCGGCCCACCAGGTCCTCGGCCGAGGCATGGTCGTCCTGGTGGCGAGCGATCTCGTCACGACGCCTGACAGCCGCCGTCCACGCCTCGTCGTCGCCGTCCAGCTCGAGGGGACGCGAGGTCGCTCCCAGGTCGGGGGTGGTCCGGGCCAACGCCCGGACCTCGGCCGAGCGCAGCATGGCCTTGCTCGGCATGCAGGCCAGGTAGGGGCACTCCCCACCCACTAGGCCCGAGGCCACCAGGGCCACCGAGCGACCGGCGTCGGCCAGGTCGGCGGCAAGGTTCTCGCCTGCCGAGCCCGCCCCCAGCACCACCACGTCGAACGAGCGCATGGGACCTGTGTAGCCCATGGCCAGCCGTGCGGGCGTTCAGCGCTGATAGGTGGTGAGGTCGACGGCCTTGACGCTGGCCCACACGGGGGTGCCGGCGACGAGGTCGAGCTCGGCGACGGCCGCCGGGGTGATCTCGGCAGTGGCGGGGACGGGCCCGGCCAGGGTGACCCGTACGCGGTCACGGTCGGCCTCGACCTCGCTGACGGTGGCAGCCCAGGAGTTCCGGGGGCTGCCATCGGGGCGGTGGCGGTGCAGAGCGATGGCCTGTGGGCGGAGGGCGATGGCCACCTCCGGGCCGGGGAGCGGATCGGCCACGGTGAGCTCTGTGCCGGTGCCGAGACGAACGGTCCGCTCGCCGGCGGCGACGCCGTGGAGGAGGTTGATGCCCACGAGCTGGGCGGCGTAGCGGGAGGCGGGCCGGGCGGTGACCTCGGCGGGCACGCCGGTCTGGGTGATGCGACCGTCCTCGAGGATGACCAGGCGATCGGCCAGGACCAGGGCGTCGACGGGGTCGTGGGTGACGAGGAGACGGGCGCCGTCGAAGGTGGCGAGATGGCGACGCAGCTCGGTGCGGACCCACAGCCGGGTGCCGGCGTCGAGGGCGGCGAGGGGTTCGTCGAGGAGGAGCAGCCTGGGGTCGGTGGCCAGGGCGCGGGCCAGGGCGACCCGTTGGGCCTGACCACCGGAGAGGCTGCGGGGCCGGGCACCGGCAACATCGGCGAGACCCAAGCGATCCAGCCACCGCTGCGCCTCGGCCCGGGCGTCAGCCCTGGGCCGACCCCGGGCCCGCAGGCCGAAGGCCACGTTGTCCAGGGCGGACAGGCGGGGGAACAGCAGGTAGTCCTGGAACACCACCCCGATGGGGCGGCGCGAGGTGGCCACGAAGGTGGCGGTGGCGGGGTGGTCGAGCACGCAGCCGTCGAGCTCGATCCGGCCGTCGTCGATCGGCCGCAGTCCGGCGATGGCCCGCAACGCCGTGGTCTTCCCGGCGCCATTGGGCCCGAGGAGGGCGACGACCTCACCCTCGTCGACCTCCAGGTCGACCTCCAGACGAAGGTTGCCGACGGCCACCTCGATGACCGCGCTCAGCACGACACGCCTCAGGTGCCCAGCCAGCGGTCGCGCAGGGGCAGCAGCACGGCGAGCGACACGGCGATGAGGACCAGGGAGAGGGCGATGGCCGCCTCCCGATCGGTTTCGAGGGCGAGGAACACGGCGAGGGGCATGGTCTGGGTGCGGCCCTGGAGGTTGCCGGCGAAGGTGACGGTGGCCCCGAACTCGCCCAGCGCCCGGGCCCAGCACAGCACCGCACCGGCGATGATCGAGGGAGCGGCGTGGGGGACGGTGACGCGCCAGAAGATCATCCCGCGACTGGCGCCGAGCGTGGCCGCGGCGTCCTCGTAGCGGGCATCGGCGGCGCGCAGGCCGGCTTCGACGGTCACGACGAGGAAGGGCATGGCCACGAAGGTGTTGGCGGCCACCACACCCCACACGGAGAACGGCAACAGGAAGCCGGTCGCGGTGGCGACGGGGCCGCCGAGCATGCCCTGGCGGCCAAAGGCGAACAGCAGGGCGGCGCCGCCCACCACCGGGGGCAGGACCATCGGCAGGGTGATCAGCGCCCGGGTGGCCGAGCGCCCGGGGAACCGGGTGCGCGCCAGGACCCAGGCCAGGGGTATCCCGACCAGCAGGGAGAACCCGGTGGCGGCGAAGGCGGTGACGAGGCTGAGTCGCAGCGCATCGGTGACGACCGGTTGCCGGACCGCCTCGCCCAGGTTCGTCCACGGCGCCCGCTGCAGCAGCGCGACGAACGGCACGGCGATGTAGGCGACGGCGAGAGCCGCCAGGGGGCCGATCAGCCACGGGGCCCGCGCCGACCGGGGCCGCCGGCGCTGCCCGACCCGGGGCTTCACGGGGTCCGGAACCCGAAGGAGGCGAGGATGGCCTGGCCCTCGTCGGACAGGACGAAGGCCACGAAGGCGGCGGCGCCCTCGGGGTTGGCCGCCCCGGTGAGTGCGGCGATCGCGTAGGTGACGGCCACGTTGGCGTCAGCGGGGATGTCAATGCCCTCGACGGCGTCGCCGGCAGCGAGGACGTCGGTGCGGTAGACGATTCCGGCGTCGAGCTCGCCGGCCTCGACCTTGGTGAGCAGGGAGCGCACGTCGGGCTCGTTGGTGTCGATGGCAGGGGCGAGACCCCCCGGGGTGACGCCGGCGGTGGCGAGGACGCGACGAGCGAGCTGCCCGCAGGGCACCTCCTCGGCGCACAGCCCGAGGAGCAGGTCGGCGTCGGCGAAGTCGGCCAGGCCGGTCACGCCGGCGGAGTTGCCCGCGGGGACGACGATCTGGAGCTCGTTGGCAACGAAGTCGGCGGGATCGACCGCCGCTCCCGCCTTCACGACGGCGGCCATGTTGGCGTTGTCGGCCGGGGCGAAGACATCGCCGGGGGCGCCGGCCAGGATCTGCTCGCGCAGCGACGACGAGGCGCCTGAGTTGACCTCGACGGTGAGCCCGGGGGTGGCCGCCTCGAAGGCGGTGGCGACGTCGCTGAAGGCGTCGGTGAGCGAGGCTGCCGCCAACACGGTGATGCGGGATTCGACGCCGGCACCGGCGTCGGCACCGCGGCCGCAACCGGAGATGGCCAGGGCCATGACCACCACGGTCGCCACCGCGGCAGCCACCTGGGGCCGACGCCTCACGGCTCCGCCGGGACCTCGACGACGACGTTGGTGGACTTGACCGTGGCCACGGCTCGCAGCCCCGGGGCCAGGCCCAGCTCGTCGGCCGCCTCCCGGGTCATCAGCGACACCATCCGGTGCCGGCCCACCTGCAGCTCGACTTGGGCCATCACCGTGTCCTTCGTCACCCGGGTCACGATCCCCGGGAGGCGGTTGCGAGCCGAGGCCCCCACCAGCGGGGGCCGGTCCCGCTCGACCCCGGGCCCCGCCCCCGCCGCCAGCTCCTCGGCCAGCCGGGCCAGCGACGCACCCTCGACCAGGCGCTGGCCGCCCTCGGTGCGCTGCGTCTGCAACCGACCACTGTCGGCCCAGCGCCTCACCGTGTCCACGCTGACGTCGAGCACGGTGGCTGCCTGGCCGATGCGATAGGCCACGCTACGAGGTTCAGACGCCCTGTCGCCCACAGGGACGAGGTTAGACGAGCAAAAGCCCCGCTACCTCCGCTTCCCCTTCTTGCGGGGCCGGGGAGTGACAGCCCCGCCCGTCGTCGTCTTCGTCGCCGGCGTCGGCGCCGGCCCCGGAGGCGTTCCCGGCTTCGGACGACGTCGCCCCGCCGACCCGTTGGCGTCAGCCTCGCCTTCTGGTCCGCCCGGTGCGGGGGCGACGGCGGCCGAGCGGGGAGAAGCAGTGCCGGCCCCGGCACCGGTGGCCACCAGCGGGGCGCTGCGGCCCTCGAGGCGGTTGCGCAACGCCCGGTAGCGCGGCTCGCGCTCCTTGAGCAGCGCCAGCAGGGGCGAGGCGATGAAGATGGAGGAGTAGGCGCTGGCCCCCAGGCCGACCAGCAGGGCGAGGGCGAACTCCTGGAGGGTGGCGGCACCGAGGACGAACGAGCCGATCACCAACAGCGAGGCGATGGGGATGAGGGCGGTTATGGAGGTGTTGAGGGTGCGCATCAACACCTGGTTGAGCGAGTTGTTCACCATCTGGCTGTAGGGGGTGCGGCCGGTGGCGGCCAGGAGTTGGGCGTTCTCGTCCACCTTGTCGAAGACCACGATGCCGTCATAGATCGAGTAGCCCAACACGGTGAGGATGGCGATGACCGTCGCCGGAGTGACCTCGAAGCCCGTCACCGAGTAGACGCTCACGGTCACGAGGATGTCGTGGACCAGGGCCATCAAGGTGGCCACGGCCATCTTCCACTCGAAGCGCAGGGTGATGTACAGCGTGATGGCCGCGAGGAAGATCACCAACGCCCTCTGGGCCTTGCTGGTGATCTGCGACCCCCAAGAAGGACTGACCTGGTTGACCTGGACCTCGCCCGGCTCCACGCCGGCGAGGGTGGCCAGGGCGGCGCTGACCTCCTCGCGCTCGGCCGCGCTGCCCGGCTCGGCCTGCACCCGCAGGCGTTGAC
The DNA here is from genome assembly GCA_019348495.1 of Actinomycetota bacterium. Classification (GTDB taxonomy): domain Bacteria; phylum Actinomycetota; class Acidimicrobiia; order Acidimicrobiales; family CADCSY01; genus JADDRA01. The sequence goes on from JAHWJI010000079.1 coordinate 6,958, forward strand.
CCTCGTCACCACCCAGGGTCTGCACGTCGGCGTCGGGGACCCCGGCGCCAGCCACGACGTCGCGGGCCTGGTCGACGTCGATGTCGCCGGCCACCTCCCAGGAGGTGCCGCCCCGGAAGTCGATGCCCAAGTTGAGCCCGCGCGTGGCCAGCGAGCCCAGCCCGACCAGGATGATGAGCCCCGAGATGGTGAACCACAGCCGGGAGCGACCCACGAAGTCGACCTCGGTCTCCCCGTGGTAGAGGCGCCCGAAGACGCCCCGACGACGACCGTGGCCACTGGTGCCGTTGCCGCTCACCGGGTCGCTCCCACGGGCTGGCGGTCCTTTGGGCCGACCACGCCTCGGGCCACCCCCATGAAGCGGTCGGAGGTGAAGGCCTTGCGCCGGCCCAGCAGGGCGACGAGGGGACGGGTGAAGAAGTAGGCCACCACCACGTCCAGCACCGTCGACAGCCCCAGGAAGAAGGCGAAGCCCCGGACCGCTCCCACCGTCAGCCACCACAGCAGGAAGGCACCGAGGAATGCCGAGAAGTCGGCGGCCAGGATGGTGCGGAACGCCCGCTTGAAGCTGCGGTCGACCGACGAGCGCAGGCTGCGACCGGCCCGGACCTCGTCCTTCAGACGCTCGAAGTACACGATGTAGGAGTCGACGGTGACGCCCACGGACACGATGATCCCGGTGACCCCGGCCAGACTCAGCGCAAGCCCCTGGCTGGCCCCGAGGTAGCTGATGACCGACCACTGCAGAGCCGCCCACACGCACAGCCCGAGGGCGACCACCACGCCCAGGGCGCGGTAGTACACCACGATGTACAGCAACACCAGGGCCGTGCCCAGGGCGCCGGCCAACAGCCCGGCCCGCAGGGAGTCGGCGCCGAGGGTGGCCGACACGGTGGACACCGACTCCTGCTCGAGCTGCACGGGCAGGGCGCCGTAGCGCAGCACCAGGGCGAGGTCCTTGGCCGTCTCCTCGTCGAACTTGTCGTCGGAGCCGCCGGTGATGGTGACCTGGTCGCGCTGGAACTCCGCGTTCTGGACGGTGGGGGCCGACACCACGATGCCGTCGAGCACGATGGCGACCGCACCCCGGGCACAAGTCGGTTGGCCGTTGAAGCAGGCCGCGGCCAGCTGGTTGAACCGACCGATCCCCTCGTCGGTGAAGGTGAGCAGCACCGACCACTCCGAGGCGGTCTGGTCGAACACGGCCTGGGCATCGTCGATGTCGGCCCCGACTGCGCCGGCGGCGCCCAGGCGGTACAGCACGGGCTGGCTGCCTTCGGCTGCCTCCCCGGGCAGGACCACCTCGGCCTCGGGGATGTCCTCGGCCGGGGGGCTCAGCGTCACCGGCGTGGAGGTGGGTGGAGCGTTGGGCGTGCCCGGGGGCG
>JAHWJI010000007.1 GCA_019348495.1 Actinomycetota bacterium
GCTGGCCTTGGGCCGGCGCCCGTTCGACTCGTAGAGGTCGGGGCTGCCGGTGAGGCGGTAGGCGACCTCGCCCAGGCTCTCGTGCTGGCCCCGCCAGAAGTCGCGCACGGTGTCGCGGTACTTGCCGTTCCACTCCGACCACAGGGGCGGGAAGTTGCCCACCTGGTAGCCACCCTCGCCCACGTCCCAGGGCTCGGCGATGAGCTTGACCTGGCTGACCACCGGGTCCTGTTGGATGAGGTCGAAGAAGGCTGACAGCTTGTCGACGTCGTGCAGCTCACGGGCCAGGGCGGCGGCCAGGTCGAAGCGGAAGCCGTCGACGTGCATCTCGAGCACCCAGTAGCGCAGGCTGTCCATGAGGAGCTGCAGCACGTGGGGGTGGCGCATGTTCATGGTGTTGCCCGTGCCCGTGTAGTCCATGTAGTGCCGGCGGTTCTCGGGCATCAGCCGGTAGTAGGCGGCGTTGTCGATCCCCTTGAACGACAGCATGGGCCCGAGGTGGTTGCCCTCACCGGTGTGGTTGTAGACCACGTCGAGGATCACCTCGATGCCGGCGTCGTGGAGTCGAAGCACCATCTGCTTGAACTCCTGGACTTGTTGGCCGTGCGTCCCCGAGGAGCTGTAGGCGTGGTGGGGAGCGAGGTAGCCGATGGAGTTGTAGCCCCAGTAGTTGCTCAGGCCCTGGGCCACCAGGTGGGCGTCGTTGACGAACTCGTGCACCGGCAGGAGCTCCACGGCGGTCACCCCCAGGCTCTGGAGGTGGCCGATGGCCTGGGGCGTGGCCAGGCCGGCGTAGGTGCCCCGCATGTCGGCGGGGATGTCGGGGTGGGTGGCGGTGAAGCCCTTGACGTGGACCTCGTAGAGCACCGTCTCGTGCCAGGGGGTGCGGGGGTGGCGGTCGTTGGCCCAGTCGAAGTACGGGTTGGGCACCACCGACTTGCCCACGTAGGGGGCGCTGTCGAGATCGTTGGCGTCCCCGTCGGGGTCGCCGAAGCGGTAGCCGAACACGGCCTCGTGCCAGTCGGTCCCATCGTCGACGACCTTGGCGTAGGGGTCGAGCAGCAGCTTCTTGGGGTTGCAGCGGTGCCCGGCGGCCAGGTTGCGAGGCCCGTGGACCCGAAAGCCGTAGCGTTGGCCCGGCCCGGTGTTGGGCAGGTAGCCGTGCCAGCACAGCGCCGACACCTCGGGAAGGTCGATTCGGGTCTCGTGACCGTCGTCGTCGAACAGGCACAGCTCGACTCGCTCGGCCACCTCGGAGAACAGCGAGAAGTTGGTGCCCATCCCGTCATAGGTGGCGCCGAGCGGGTAGGGCTCACCGGGCCAGATCCTCACAGACATGGCCCGTGACGCTACCGGAGCCTCCCCGATCACAGCACAGTCGCAGCCTCGCTGTCGCTGGCTCGGGTCGGGCTTCAGCGGCGACGAAGCAGGCGGCGGAAGGTGCCGGTCACGTAGAGGAGCGACAGGGCGAAGAACAGTGCGCCCACCGCCGCTTGCACCTGGTCGGTCGACAACGACGAGTGACCGGCCACCGGCCGGGCGACGACGTCTCCGACCTTCTTGCGCCATCCGGCCAGCCCGGCTTGGCCCAGTGTCACCTTGTCCATGGCCCACCCCTACCCTGGCCCCCTTCCGGCGACCCCTGCGCCTGTCGGGCGTTCGGGCCGGGCCTGGCGGCCGCAGCAGCGCCGATGAGCCGTGGCGGGAGCGAGGGGCCGAGCGAGCTGGGGCATGTACCGACGGACAGGTGAAGCGGGCGAGGGCGAAGGCCAGTGAGGCCATGGTGAGCACGACGGTGACCAACCCGAACATGATCACCTTGGTCTGGGCGTTCCCCCCCGAGCCGGAGTTGACGGGGTGGCTACGCTCAGGATCATGCAGGAAGCGCACACCGCCTTCGCCGACTACTGCGAAGCGATCTTCGAGCTCCGCGAGGACGACCTCGACGTCATCCAGGCCCGCATCGCCGAGCGATTGGACATCTCCCGTCCCGCCGTCTCGGAGATGATCCGACGCATGGCCAACGAGGGGCTGGTCACCGTCGAGGGCTCCATCCAGCTCACCGAGTCGGGCCTGGAGCTGGCCGAGCGGGTGGTGCGTCGCCACCGCCTGGCCGAGCGCTTCCTCACCGACGTGCTGGGGCTCAACTGGGCCGAGGCCCACCACGAGGCCGGTCGCTGGGAGCACGTGCTGAGCGACAAGGTCGAGTTGGCCATGAACCGCATCCTCGGCGGCCCCACCACCTGCCCCCACGGCAACCCCATCCCCGGCTCCGCCTACACCGAGCCCGAGGTGGTCGCCCTCACCGAGGTCGAGCTCGGTGCCGACTTCACCGTCACCCGCATCCCCGAGGAGCTGGAGTTCGCACCCGGGGTGCTCGAGTTCCTCGAGGAGAACCAGGTCAAGCCGGGCATGGTGGGGCTGGTCACCGCCGCCTCGCCCGACGGTACGGTGACGCTCAAGATCGAGGGCCGTCACGTGGGCATCGGCCCCTTCGCCGCCAGTCGCATCCTGGTCACCCTGGGTGCCGTCGTCCTTGCCTGACGGAGATCGTAGCTTTCTGGGCGCATTGACTCCGGCATACCGAGCGTCCTAAGTTCGGTTTGCCTAACTACCTGCCGCAGCCAGCTGGCGGCTCGACGCTCGGAGTCCACCCATGACGAGACGGCCCTTCCTCCCCAGCCTGTTGTTGGCCGTGGCGCTGCTGGCCGGAGCCTGCGGCGACGACGGGGGCGGCGCCGGCGACGCGGCCGGTGACCCGCCTGCCGACGCGCCCGCCACCCTCACCGTCTACTCGGGGCGCAGCGAGGAGTTGGTGGGGCCCTTGGTCGAGCAGTTCGAGGCTGACTCGGGGATCGACGTGGAGGTTCGCTACGGCGACACCGCCCAGATGGCGGGGGCCATCCTGGAAGAGGGCGACAACTCGCCGGCCGACGTCTACTACGGCCAGGACGCCGGCGCTCTGGGGGCGTTGTCGAGTGCCGGTCGCCTCCAGAGCCTCGACGCCGCCCTCCTGGAGCGGGTCGATCCTCAGTTCCGCTCCGTCGACGGCCGGTGGGTGGGCGTGTCCGGGCGGGCCCGGGTGGCGGTCTACAACACCAACCTGTTGAGCGAAGAGGACCTACCCGAGTCGATCCTCGACTTCAGCGACCCCAGGTGGGGCGGCGGCAAGATCGGCTGGGCGCCCACCAACGGTTCCTTCCAGGCCTTCGTGACGGCCTTGCGGGTGGCCGAGGGCGAGGAGGTCGCCCGGGCCTGGCTGGAGGGCATCCGGGCCAACGAGCCCAAGGTCTACGACGCCAACGTGCCCATCGTCGACGCTGCCGGGGCCGGTGAGATCCAGGTCGGCTTCGTCAACCACTACTACCTCTACCGGGCCCTGGCCGAAGACCCGAACCTCCCCGCCGCCAACCACATCTTCCCCAACGGCGACCTGGGGTCGCTGGTGAACGTGGCCGGGGTGGGCATCGTCGACACCGCCGAGCACACCGAGGAGGCCCGGCGCTTCGTGGAGTTCCTGCTGGGCGAGCCCGCCCAGCAGTACTTCGCGGCAGAGACCTTCGAGATCCCCCTGGTCGCCGGCATCGAGTCCCAGGTCCCCCTGCCCCCGCTGGAGTCGCTCCAGCAGCCGGACATCAACCTCAACGAGCTGGCGGACCTCCAGGGCACGCTCGACCTCATGGCCGAGGTGGGAGTCATCTGAGCACGACGGCCCGCCGGGTGACGCCGGCGCTCGCCCTCGCCGGTGTGGCCGTGGCCGCGGCCACGCTGCTGCCCGCCGTCTATCTGGTGCTGCGGGCCGGCGCCGCCGGCCTCGACGGCGTGGTGGACGTCATCACCGCCGGGCGCACCCTCGAGCTGCTGGTCGACACCGCCCTGTTGGCGCTGTCGGTGACGGCGGCGTCGATCGCCCTGGCCGTGCCCCTGGCCTGGCTCACCGTGCGCACCGACCTGCCCGGGCGCCGGATCTGGGTGGTCCTCGTCGCCCTGCCCCTGGCCATCCCCAGCTACGTGGGGGGCTTCGCCTATGTGGCCGCCCTCGGACCCCGCGGCTTGGTCCAGGGCTGGTTGGCCCCGCTCGGCGTCGAGGAGCTGCCGGCCATCTACGGCTTCCCCGGAGCCTGGCTGGTGCTGACGCTGTTCAGCTACCCCTACGTGCTGCTCACGGTGCGGGCTGCCCTGCGCCGCTTGGACCCCAGTCTGGAGGAGGCCAGCCGCACGCTGGGCCGGGGCCGGCGGGCCACCTTCTGGCGGGTGATCGTGCCCCAGCTCCGGCCGTCGATCGCCGCTGGCGGGCTCCTGGTGGCCCTCTACACCCTGAGCGACTTCGGGGCGGTCTCACTGCTGCGCTTCGACTCGTTCACCCGGGTCATCTACGTGCAGTACCGGGCCTCGCTCGACCGCTCGGCCGCCGCCACCCTCGGACTGGTCCTCATCACCCTGATGCTGGTCGTGCTGGCCGCCGAGTCTCGCAGCCGGGGCCGAGCCGACTACCACCGCCTCCACGGCGGTGGCGCTCGCCGGGCGCCGTTGGTGCCCCTCGGCCGGTGGCGCTGGCCGGCGGCCGCTGCCTGCGCCGCCCTGGTGGGCCTCGCCCTGGTGGTGCCCGTCGGGGTGATCGTCTACTGGCTGGGGCGGGGCCTGGCCGCCGGCGAACCCCTACGCCTGACCACCACGCTCATCGGCCACAGCCTGGTCGTCTCCGCCCTGGGGGCGTTGGTGGCGCTGGTGGCGGCCTGGCCCGTCGCCGTGCTCGCCGCCCGCCACCCCGGCCGCCTGTCCCGCCTGGTGGAGCGGGCGTCCTACACCGGCTATGCCCTGCCCGGGGTCGTGGTGGCCCTGGCCCTGGTGTTCTTCGGCGCCCGGGTCGAGCCCATCTACCAGACCCGCACGTTGTTGGTCTTCGCCTACGTGGTGCTGTTCCTGCCCCAGGCCGTGGGAGCCATTCGGGCCTCGCTGCTCCAGATCAACCCCTCCCTGGAGGAGGTCTCCCGTCTCCTCGGACGCTCGAAGGCGGCCACCACCCGCTCGGTGGTGCTGCCCCTGGTGCGCCCCGGGGCTCTGGCCGGGATGGCCCTGGTGTTCCTCACCTGCATGAAGGAGCTACCGGCCACGTTGCTGCTCGCCCCCACCGGCTACGACACGCTGGCCACCCAGGTGTGGAGCGCCACCAGCGAGGGCTTCTTCGGACGGGCGGCGGCGCCGGCGCTGGCGCTGGTGGTGGTCTCCGCCCTGCCCATGGCCCTGCTGGTGCTGCGAGAGGCCGACCGGCGGGACCGCCAGCCGCCGACGGCAACGCCGGCACCGGCGACGACGGTCGCGGTCGGCGGCGACCCGCCGGCGCTGGTCGGTGCCGGCTGAGCTGAGAGCCTGTTCTCAGGCCAGCGACGTGACCGGATCTGCCGGCGCCCCCGCGGGTGAGGGCCAGGCCGGAGTGGGACCGCCGGCGTAGCGCACGCTGACCTGCTGGCCCCGGGTGAGCGAGGGTGAGGCCGCCACCCGGGCCCGCAGGCGGGCGCCGTCGTCGAGGGACACCTCGTAGACGCTGTCGTGGCCGTAGAACTCGACGAGGTCGACCCGGGCCCCCTCGCCGGGGGCCAAGGTGAGAGCCTCGGGCCGCATCAGCACCCGGACCGGTCCCCTCGCCTCGGTGGTCAGGCGCACCTGGCCCACCGAGGTCTGGGCCAGCTCGCCGCTCGCCTCGCCGGCCACCAGGTTGGCGTCGCCCACGAAGCCGGCGACCCAGGCACTGGCCGGGGTGGCGTAGAGCTCCGCCGGCGTGGCCCGCTGCTCGATCACGCCCTCGCGCATCACGGCCACCTCGTCGCCCAGCACGAACGCCTCCTCCTGGTCGTGGGTGACGAAGACGGTGGTGATGTCGAGCTCGGCCAGCAGGCGGTGGACCTCGGCTCGGATGTCCACCCGCAGCGCGGTGTCGAGGTTGGAGAAGGGCTCGTCGAGCAACAGCACCGCCGGCCGCGGTGCCAGCGCCCGGGCCAGGGCCACCCGTTGCTGCTGGCCGCCCGACAGCGTCCCCGGCGAGCGGTCGCCCAGGCCGCCCAGGCCGACCATGTCCAGCGCCTCGGCCACCCGGTCACCGCCGTCACCCCGCCGCCGGGCGCCCCGGCGCCGGGTGCCCCGGCGCTCCGCCCGGGGGAGGCCGTAGCCGACGTTGGCGGCCACGCTGAGGTGGGGGAACAGGGCCCAGTCCTGGAAGACCATGCCCACCTGGCGGTCCTCGGGGGCCACGTCGACGCGCTCGGAGCACAAGAGCCTCCCCGCAACCGACACCTCTCCCCGATCAGGGGTCTCGAGGCCGGCGATGGCGCGCAACAGGGTGGTCTTGCCGCACCCGCTGGGGCCGAGCAGGGCCAGCACCGTCCCCGGCGCCACGTGCAGCGAGACGTCGCGCAGCACCGGGTTGGCGCCAAAGGCCTTGCACAGGCCCCGTACCTCGATGCTCGCCCTGGGGGCGACGGTTGCGTTCATGCCACCTCACAGCCTACGCCCGGGGCCCGAACGCCCCAGCCCCACCAGCGGCACGATGAGGGGTAACGCCGGGGGGACGAGCATGGTCACAGTCCTGCACGTCGACGACGAGAGGTCGTGGACACCGAGACCCGACGAAAGGCCTGTCCGTGACCACCGCCACCGCCCCGATCCCCACCGCCCCCTCGACCCTGGCCGACCTGCTTCCCCGCAGCCGGGTGCGCACGGTCGCCCTGGTGGTGGGCTTCGCGTTGCTCACGGCGGCGGCGGCCCAGCTGACCATCCCCCTGCCGTGGACCCCGGTGCCCGTGACCGGCCAGACCTTCGCCGTGCTGCTGGCCGGTGCCACCCTGGGGTGGCGGGCCGGCGGGGCCAGCCAGCTGCTCTACGTGGTCCTGGGCGCCGTGGGGCTGCCCTTCTACGCCGACGGCGACAGCGGCTGGCAGGTCGCCACCGGGGCCACGGGCGGGTACCTCGTGGGCTTCGTGGTGGCCGCCGCCCTCGTCGGGCTCCTCGCCGAGCGCCACCAGGACCGCAGCGTGATCACCGCGGTCCCGGCCATGCTGGCCGGCACCGCCATCATCTACGTCTTCGGGGTGACCTGGCTGGCTCACGTGCTCGGCGCCGACGCCACCACCGCCCTGGAGAAGGGGCTACTGCCGTTCGTGATCGGTGACGCGGTCAAGCTGGTGGTCGCCGGGGCCCTGTTTCCCGCCGTCTGGCGCATGGCGACGGACGGGGACGAAAAAGATCGTGAAGGAAAGCACAAGCGGGTAGACTGATGGTGCCGGGAGGGCCGTCGTAGACGACGCGCCTGCCCCGATCCGTTCCCCCTCCAGTCCGATGACGTTCGCGCCTCATGGCCCGGTCGTCATCGCTCGATCCCCCCGGAGAGTCGCATGCCCCCCGAACAGAAGACCACGAACCCCCGCGTCCCCCCCTTCCTCACCCGCATCCGTCACGACCGCCAGGCCGACCGGGTGCGGCCCGGCACCGAGTTCGACAGCTCCGACCCCGAGGAGCTGGTCCGGCGCCTCGAAGCCAGCGACTGCTTCTGCCGAGACACCAAGGTGGGGCGGATGTACCACCCCAACGAGGTGTCCTTCCGGGAGCTGACAGCGCGCGACAGCCTGCACGTCAGCTTCCGCCGGGGGAGGACGGTCTCGACCCACATCGACCGTCACTCACCGCTGGCCCGGCGCCAGTCGGGCGGGACCTGCCGTTACTCACCGCTGCACATCGTCGCCCACAACGTCACCGGTGCGCTCAACGACCTGCTGCGGCTCACCATCGGTCGCCGTGCCAGCACGGCCGACTACCTCGCCGACCAGTTGGTCGACGACCACGCCGTCTCCGACACGGTCACGGTCAAGGAGGTCGATCGCAACGTTGGCGGCGACCACGGCGGCGGCGACCACGCCCCCGCCGACCACGCCGACGTCGGTGCCGACGTCGACCGGAGGGACGACACCGGAGAGCTGCAGGCCGTGGGCACCCCGTCGCGCCCCTGACGCCGGCCCACCCGCTCAGGGGGCCTGCGGCCCCGACGCCTCGGGAGCGGCCAGCACCTCGGGAAGGGCCTCGGCGTGCACGACCGTGAGCCGCCGGGTGGCCCGGGTCAGGGCCACGTAGAGGCTGCGTAGCCCCTGGGGTTCCTCGGCCACGATGCGGCCGGGCTCGACCACCAGCACGGCGTCGAGCTCGAGTCCCTTCACCAGGCGCACCGGGACCAGTGTCACCTGGGCGCCCAGTCCGCCCGCTGACGCCCGGCCATGGTCGACCCCGCCGGCCGCCAGTGCCGAGCCGACCTCGTCGACCAGCGACTCGGGCACGACCACGGCGACGTTGCCCTCTCCCACGGCGGCCCGCTCGCGCACCGCCAGCTCGGCCACCCTCAGGCCCCGTTGGGCCACGGCGACCTCGACCACCTGGGGTGGCTCGCCTCCGGGGCGGACCGAGCGGGGCGGGCGGAGCTTGGGGGCGGCCAGCGGCAGGACCCGGTCGGCCAGGGTGAGCACGGCGGCGGGGGTGCGATAGGCGATGGTCAGCTCGTGGACCCGGGGGGCCCGGCGGTCGGGGAGGTGGGCCAACACGTCGTCCCAGCTCGTGGGGGCCAGGGCGCCGGTGGCCTGGGCGATGTCGCCCACCACCGTCATGGAACCGCCCAGGGAGCGCCGCGACAACAGGCGAAGCTCCATGGGTGACAGATCCTGGGCCTCGTCCAACACGATGTGGCCGTAGGAGCGGGGTTCCTCTTCGGCACCACGGGGACCGAGGAACGTGCGGGCCTCGTCGAGGAGGGCGACGTCGACGCCGGTCCAGCCTCCACCAGGCTCAGCGGCCACCTCGCGGGGCCGGTGCAGGGCCTCGATCTCGTGGGGCCCGAGGCGACCGTCCGAGGCCAGGCGCAGCAGCGCCCGGGACCCGAAGAGGTCCCGCAGCAGCTCCGTCGGGCGCAGCACGGGCCACATCCACTCCAGTGCGGCCCGCACCTCCTCGTTGGCCCGCAGGCGCTCCCTCACCATGGCCGGCGCGACGTCGTCGGTCCGGGCGCTGGCGGCCAGTGCCTTCCACAGGCCCCGCTCGACCAACCGCCGCCCGGCGTTGTGCCGGCGGACCCGCCGCCGTGCGCCCTCGACCAGGGCTCGGCTGGTGGCCACGTCGCAGCGCAGCGACTGCAGCCCGAAGCCGACCACGAGGTCGGCGCGCAGCGGGCGCTGACGATCGGCCACGGCCTTGGCCAGGACCTCGACCATGCGCACGTCGCCCTTGACCTTGGCCGCCAAGGGGTGGTCCCGCCGGTCGCCCACGTCCTCGGGGACCAGGTCGGCCAGCACCGCCAGCTCCACGCCGGCCTCGCCGAGCGACGGCAGGACCCGCTCGATGTAGCCCAGGTAGAGCCGGTTGGGCCCGACCACCAACACGCCCTGGCCCTCCAGGGGGAAGCGGTGGGTGTAGAGCAGGTACGCGGCCCGGTGCAGGGCGACGACGGTCTTGCCCGTGCCCGGCCCGCCCTGGACCACCACCACGCCGCGCAGCTCGGAGCGGATGATCTCGTCCTGCTCGGACTGGATGGTGCCCACGATGTCGCCCAGCTGGCCCGAGCGGGGACGCTCCAGGGCGGCGAACAGCGCCCCCTGGCCGGAGATCGCCGTCTCGTCCGTCTCGTCGACGGGACGCTCGGTCCCGAGGCCGAAGTGCTCGTCCTCGATGCCCAGGAGCTGGCGCCCTCGGGTGGCGAAGTGGCGGCGGCGGGCGAGGCCCATGGGGGATCGCCCGGTGGCCCGGTAGAACGGCTCGGCCACCGGTGCCCGCCAGTCGACGACCACTGGCTCCTGGTCGGCGTCGGCCACCGCCACCCGGCCGATGTAGAAGCGGTCACCCGGGCGTCGAGGGTCGTCGGGGTCGAAGTCGAGGCGCCCGAAGACCAGGGACGCGTCGCCCGTGTCCAGCTGGGCCAGCCGGGCCCGGATGGTGTCCTCCACGACGTCGCGCTCGACCCGGGCCTGGTGGGTCCCCTCCCGGGCGGTCTCGGCCAGGCGGCGCAGTCCGAGGACCCGCTGGCGCGCCGCCTCCAGGGCGGCCTGGGCATGGTCGAGGTAGGCCTGCTCGGCCTCCAGATCGGGATGTCCGGCCATCTTTCTCCACCGGCTCGCGGGCAAGGGGGTCGACCATCTTAGGAGTCCTCCTCACCCGAGTGGCGCCGTCCGCCGAGAGGGCACGACACCGTCGCTAGTCTCCGGAGGTGCAGCCCCAGTGGGACGACGAGCGCATCACCGCGTTCGGGATGCTCCTGGAGGCCTACGCCGCGGTGGTGGGCAACGTCAGCCGCGATCTGGGCGCCACCAGTGACCTTCCCCTCAGCTCCTTCGGGATCCTCCTGCGCCTGGCCCGCAGCCCCGGCCGGCGCCTGCGCATGACAGAGTTGGCCACCCAGGCGGCGTTGAGCACCAGCGGGCTCACCCGCCTGGTCGACCGTCTGGAGAGGCTGGGCTGCATCCGCCGGGAGCCCTGCGCATCCGACCGTCGTGCGTCGCTGGCCGTGCTCACCGATCAGGGCGCCCAGGTGCTGGCCGAGGCCGTGCCCGGCCACCTCGAGAGCCTGGAGCGCAACATGGCCGGTCCACTCGGGCCCGAGGGACTCCGGCAGCTCACCGCCACCCTCGAGGGACTGCGGGACGACGCCCGCAGTCGCCGGCCCCCACCACTCGCGTCCGGCTCCTGACCTCCGGTGGCGTCGCCCTGGTGCTGGGAGGTGGCGGGCTGGTCGGCCACGCCTGGCACCTGGGCATCCTCGCCGGCCTGGCCGACGCCACCGGGTGGGACGGGAGGTCGGCCTCGCTGATCGTGGGCACCTCCGCCGGCGCGGTGGCGGGGGCCGAGCTACGGGCGGGCCTGCACCCCGTCGAGCTGCTCAGACCCGGCGTAGGCGCTGCGCCCGTCACGGTCCCCCGGCCGATCCTCCACCCCCGGACCCGCCGCCCTGCCGCCCTGGCCACGGCCGGGCGAGCCGTCGCCGCCCGGGCGCCCGCGGGCCTGGTGCTGGCCGGCCTGTTGCCCCGGGGCCGGCGTGACCCGGGGCTCATCAGCGACGCCGTCGCCCGGCTCTTCCCATCGCCCGGGAGATGGCCCGTCGGCTTGTGGGTCTGCACCGTGCGCCTCGCCGACGGCCGGCGCGTGGTGTTCGGCGACGACGATCCGTCGGCTCCTGCGGAGGCGGATCTGGCCACGGTGGTGGCCGCCTCCTGCGCCATGGGTGGCTTCTTCCGGCCCGTGGCCATCGACGGCGTCGACTACGTCGACGGGGGGAGCCGTTCGGTGACCAACGCCGACCTGGCCGCCGGCGCCGGGGCCGACCTGGTGGTGGTGTCGTCGCCCATGTCGCTCGACCGCTCCGCGGCCCGCCGGGTCGGCCGTGCCGGTGATGCGCCGGTGGACCGCCGGCTCCATCGGCTGCACCGCCTCCACCGCCTGGTGCACACCCGTCGCCTGGCCCGGGAGCTGGCCGAGATCCGCGGCACCGGCACTGCGGTGGTGGCCTTCGAGCCCGGGCCCGACGAGCTGGCCGTCATGGGCGGCATCGCCGCCTCGATGGACTTCGAGCGCCGGGTGACGGTGGCCGCCCAGGCCCGGGCCACGGCGGCACGGCTGGTGGGCTCACCGGCGCTGGCGCCCGTTCGAGGCGTGCTGGAGGCGGCCGCCCGACCCGGGTGAGCGCAGGGGAGCCCGGTACCTTGGTGCGGTGCCCGTGCCCCCGGTGATCGCCGCCTACCGGGGCGAGGTGGTGGAGCGCACACCGGTGTGGTTCATGCGCCAGGCCGGGCGGTCGCTGCCTGAGTACCGGGCCCTGCGCGAGCGGTACTCCTTCGCCGAGGTGGTGCACGAGCCCGAGCTGGCGGCCGAGGTCACGCTCCAGCCGGTGCGGCGCCTCGGGGTCGACGCCGCCATCCTCTTCAGCGACATCGTCACCCCGGTGCAGGCCGTCGTCGAGGGCATCCACATCCGCCCCGACCGAGGCCCGGTGATCGAGCAGCCCGTGCGCACCAAGGACGACCTCGCCCGCCTCCGCCCCCTCGACCCCGAGACCGACCTCGCCTACGTGCTGGAGACGGTGCGCCTGGTGCGGGCCGCCCTGGCGCCCGAGGTGGCCCTGATCGGCTTCGCCGGCGCTCCATTCACCGTGGCCAGCTACCTGGTGGAGGGAGGGAAGTCGAGCGACTACCGCCACACCAAAACCCTCATGCACACCCAGCCCGACGTGTGGGAGGACCTGCTCGACCGCCTGGCCGGCATCGCCCTGGCCACCCTGACGGCCCAGGTGGCGGCCGGCGCCCAGGCCGTGCAGCTCTTCGACTCCTGGGTGGGCGTGCTGTCCGAGGCCGACTACCGTCGCTTCGTGGCGCCCGCGTCCCGCCGGGTGCTGGAGGGCCTGGCCGGCCTCGGCGTTCCCCGCGTCCACTTCGGCGTGGGGGCCGGCCACCTGCTGGAGGCCATGGCCGAGGCCGGTGCCGACGTGGTAGGGGTGGACTGGCGCACCCCGCTCGACGTGGCCCGGCGCCGGCTCGGCCCGGCCGTGGCCGTCCAGGGCAACCTGGATCCCACCACCGTGTTCGCTCCCCCCGACGTGCTCGAGGCCCGGGTGGGCGGGGTGCTGGCCGCCAACGGAGGTAGACCCGGGCACGTGTTCAACCTGGGCTGGGGCGTGTTGCCCGACACCGACCCCGCCGCGCTGCGCATGGTGGTCGACGTGGTCCACGCCCACCGTCTCGCCCCGTCGTGAGCCCCACCGGCGTCGTCGTCATGGCCTACGGGACGCCGGCTGGCCCCGACGACGTCGAGGCCTACTACACCCACGTCCGTCGGGGGCGCCCCCCGACACCCGAGCTGCTGGCCGACCTGGTCCGGCGCTACGAGGCCATCGGCGGGGTGTCGCCCCTCGGCCGCCACACCCGGGCCCAGGCCGCCCGCCTGGGTGCCGCCCTGGACGCCCGCTCCCCCGGGGGCTTCCGGGTGCAGGTGGGCTACAAGCACGCGCCCCCCTTCCTGGAGGACTCGGTGGAGGCCCTGGTGGCCGCCGGGGTCGACCAGCTCGTCGGCCTGGTGCTCGCCCCCCACTACAGCGCCGCCTCGGTGGGCGAGTACCTGTCCCGGCTCAGGGACCGGGCCGCCCGCCTGGCCCCGGGTCTGGTCGTGTCCGCCGTCGACGACTGGCACCTCGAGCCCGCCTACCTGGCGTTCCTCGTGGCCGAGGTGCGCCGGTGCCTGAGCGCCCTGCCGGAGGCCACCAAGGTCCTCTTCAGCGCCCACTCCCTGCCCGAGCGGGTGGTGGCCGGCGCCGACCCCTACGCCGACCAGGTGGCCGAGACCGGTGCCGCCGTCGCCGCCGAGCTGGGGTTGTCGCCGTGGTCCGACTGGGCGGTGGCATGGCAGAGCGCGGGGCGCACGCCCGAGCCCTGGATCGGCCCCGATGTCCTCACCGTGTTGGACGACCTGGCCGGCACCGGGCGGGCCGAGGGGGTGGTGGTGTGCCCGTGCGGGTTCGTCTCCGATCACCTCGAGGTGCTCTACGACCTCGACGTCGAGGCCCGGGTCCGGGCCGGCGAGGTGGGTCTGGCCTTCGCCCGCACCGCCGTGGTCAACGACGACCCGACCGTGCTCGGTGCGCTGGCCGAGCGGGTGATGACCCTGGCCGGGGCTACGACAGCTCGGCGATGACGTCGGTGCGCTCGGTGATCGAGCGGGCCCTCTGCAGTTGGGCCACGAGCGCGTCGGCGGCCAGGCCGAACGTACGGGCGGGGATGGTGATGGTCGCCTGGGCGGAGCGCACCACCACCTCGCCGTCGTCACCGGCGGCGAGGTCGTCGATCCACTCCCAGCGGATGGCGGTGTGCTCGTCGCCCGGACCGAAGGTGGCCACGCCGTGCAGGTCCACCCGGAGCCGCTGGAGCTCACCGGAGGGGGCCCGGATTTCGACCTCGACGCTGCGCCTGCCCATCCGCCCATCCTGCCAGCCCCGCCGCCCGCCGTGTCGGGAAGCTCGGGGGTGACGAGGGTCGTGGTCATCGGTGGGGGCATCGCCGGCCTGGCCGCTGCCCACCACCTGGCTGACCGACGCGACGTGCATGTGACGCTGTGCGAGGCCGGTTCCCACCCGGGCGGCAAGATCCGCACCGAGGACTTCGCCGGGGTGGTGCTCGACCTGGGGCCCGACGCCTTCCTGGCCCGCCGGCCCGAGGCGCTGCAGCTGTGCCGGGAGCTGGGCCTCGAGGACGAGCTCGTCCCCCCTGCCACCAGCGCCGCCTACGTGTGGTGCCGGGGCCGGCTGCGGCGCCTGCCCGAAGGGCTGGTGCTGGGGGTGCCCACCGACCTCGGCGCCCTGGCCCGGTCCCGGGTGCTGTCCCCGCTGGGACTGGCCCGGGTGGCGCTCGAGCCTTTGGTGCCGGGTCGGCGCCTGGCCGGCGACGAGGCGCTCGGGGCCGTGGTACGCCGGCGCCTGGGCGACGAGGCGCACCGCACTCTGGTCGACCCGCTGGTCGGGGGCATCAACGCCGGCGACACCGACCGGCTGAGCATGGAGATGACCGCACCGCCCCTGGCTGCGGCCGCCCGGGCCCGGCGCAGCCTGGTCGGCGCTGCCCGTCGGGCGGCGGTGCCCGGTCGGCGGGGCCCGGGCGGCCCGGCGTTCCTCACCCTGGCGGGCGGGCTGTCCCGCTTGGTCGAGGCCCTGGTGACCCGGCTGACGGCGGCAGGGGTCGAGGTGCGCACCGGTGCGCCGGTCGACGCCCTGGAGCCGTCGGGGGACGGAGGGTACCGGCTCCGGCTGGCCTCCGGCGCCGTCGAGGCCGACGCCGTGGTCGTGGCCACCCCAGCCTGGGTCGCCGGCCGCCTGCTGGCGCCCCACGCACCCGAGGCGGCGGCGACGCTGGCCGCCGTCGACTACGCGTCGGTGGCGCTGGTGGCCCTGGCCTTCCCGGCGTCGGCGTTGGGCCGCCCGCTCGACGGCAGCGGTTTCCTGGTGGCCCGGGGGGAGGGTCGGCTCATGACCGCCTGTTCGTGGGCCTCCTCCAAGTGGGCCCACCTCGATCCCGGCGACCAGGTGGTGCTGCGGGTCTCGGCCGGACGGGCGGGCGACGCCCGGGCCCAGGCCCTCGACGACGAGGCGCTCGTCGCCCGCCTGGGACTGGAGGTGGGCCAGGCGCTGGCCATCACCGCCCCGCCCAGCGAGGTCCGCGTCACCCGCTGGCCCCGTGCCTTTCCCCAGTACGCCCCCGGCCACCTGGCGCGGGTGGCCACAGCTGAGGCGGAGCTGACGGCTCGTCTCCCGGGAGTCGCCCTGGCCGGCGCCGCCCTGGCCGGCGTGGGCCTTCCTGCCTGCATCGCCTCGGGCCGACGGGCAGGCGATCGGGCCGCCGGCCCGCTCGGGGGCTGACCCCTCGGTTGCGGGGTCGGCGCGCGCGGGTAGACCGGGCGCCGTGGGCGACCCCAGCATCCTGGCGCTGATCATGGCCGGCGGCGCCGGCACCAGGATGGCGCCGTTGACCGACCACCGGGCCAAGCCGGTGTTGCCCTACGCAGGGGTCTATCGCCTGGTCGACTTCCCTCTGAGCAACTGCGCCCACAGCGGCATCGGCGATGTGTGGGTGCTCCAGCAGTTCCAACCTCACGCCTTGGGCCAGCACCTGGCCGGCGGGCGACCGTGGGACCTCGACCGCACCCGGGGTGGGCTCGAAGTGCTGTTCCCCCACCAGGGCGACGAGGAGAGCGGTTGGCACCAGGGCAATGCCGACGCCATCTACCGCAACCGCTCTGTCATACGCCAATTCGACCCTGACATCGTGGTGGTGTTGAGCGCCGACCACGTCTACAAGCTCGACTACCGGGAGGTGGTGGCCACCCATCTCCAACGGGACGCCGAGCTCACCATGGTGACCACCGTGGTGGCCAGCGACGAGGTCGGCCGCTTCGGCAACGTGGAGGTGGACCACGACGGCCGGGTCCGGGAGTTCCGCTACAAGCCCGACGAGCCGCTGAGCGACGTGGTGAGCACCGAGGTCTTCGTCTTCGACGCCGGCCGGCTGCTCGACGCCCTCGACGAGCTGGCCGGCGACGGCGACGACGCCGCGCTGGAGGACTTCGGCGATCAGCTCCTCCCGTTCTTCGTACGCCGCCAACGGGTCTGGGAGCACCGCTTCCATGCCTACTGGCGCGACGTCGGCACCCACGAGAGCTACTGGCGATCGCACATGGACCTGCTCGAAGCCGAGCCATCCCTGCGCCTGGACGACCCGTCCTGGCCCATCCTCACCACCGCCGGCACCCGCCCGCCGGCCCGGCTGTACGACACCGCCTCGGTCGACAACTCCCTGGTCTCGCCCGGCTGCATCGTGCGGGGACAGGTGCGGCGATCGGTGCTGGGGCCGGGGGTGGTCGTCGAGGAAGGCGCCGAGGTGCACGACTCGGTCCTCCTGCACGAGGCGGTGGTCGGGTCGGGGGCGCTCGTGGCGGGGGTGGTGGCCGACATGGGCGTGCGCATCGGCCCCCGGGCCTCGGTGGGCTCCAGGCCCGAGCCGGCGCCGGGTCGCGGTGACGACGACCTGGTGATCCTGGGCGAGGGGGCGGAGGTGCCGGCCGGCGCCGAGGTGGGCCCGGGGAGCCGCAAGAGCACGTCGGAGGACTGATCAGCTCGCCGGCGGGTTCCGGCCTCGCTCGTCGGCGGTCTCGACCGAGGCCAACCACAGCTCCTCGAAGGCGGTGGTGTCCACGCCGACGGCGACGTGGATCAGGCGGCCGTGATCGCTGCCGGCGAAGCGCAGCACCTCGCTGTCGAGGACCGGCACCACCCGGCGTTCCTCCCGCGCGAGGCCCGGCCATCCCAGGGCGGCGGCACAGGTCAGGGGGTCGTGGTGGAAGGCGAGGAGATCCTCGGGCAGGCCGGCGTGGGCGCGCGCCAAGGCCCCCACAGACTCCTCCACCGCCTGGCGCTCGGCCTGGAGGGCGAGCAACCGCCCGAGGGGACCAGCAGCCTGGAGGCGCTCCAGATGTCGCCGTCGCAGGTGGGCCCGGATGGTGAGGGAGAGCGGCACCAGGGTCACCTCGCCGGCGTGGTCCACCACCACGCTGGCAGCCGTGGTGTCGCACTGGACGTTCCAGTCCCGGGCCGGGCCCCACGCCGGCAGGTCCTCGGGGGACGGATCCAACCAGCCGCCCATCATCACCACGTCGGCCCGGGCGAGCACGCCCGGTCGCTCCACGGCCAGGAGGGCCAGGTTGGTGCAGGGGCCGATGGCGACGATCGTCGCTCCGGCATCGATGCTGTCGGCCAGCAACCGCAGGGCCGAGCCGGCCGGGCTGGGCGCCGGCGCCACCGGCTCGGGCCAGCGCTCGTCGTCGGGAATCTCGCCGGGCATGGCCAGCGTGGTCATGGACACCTCGGCCCCGGCGGCCACGGCCACGTCGTGGCGGCCTGCCAGCTCGAGGGCGTGGCCCACGTAGCCCGCTCGTCGACCACCGGGGTCGATGCAGGTGGTGACACCGGTGAGCTCGACATCGGCCGAGCCGAGCAGCATCACCAGCGCGGCCAGATCGTCCATGTCGCTGCCGAGGTCGGTGTCGAGGTGGATTCTCAGGACGTCCATTCTGGCCGGCGCCCCGCCGCCGTGTGGTTACGCCTGCTCGTCGCTCGTGCGGCGCTGCCACGGCCAGCGGCCGTTGATCTCCACCTCCAGGGTGAACGACAGGAACGTGCGGATGAGGACGATGAGGGCGAGCACGCCGACCGAGCGGAAGTTCGGGGATACGGCGACGGTGCGGATGATGTCACCGGCCACGAGCAGCTCGAGGCCGAGGAGTATCGATCGCCCGATCGACCGCCGGCACCTGGTGTAGCCGTCGTCGTCCCGGTGGGTCACGGCAAAGCGGGCCAAGGCCAAGGCGATGCCCACCACGATGGCGGCGATGCCCACCGTCTCGACCACCTTCCCGACGGTCTCGATGGCCTCCTCGAAGCTCACCACCGGCGAGGAGCCGGGTCCGGTGCTTCACGTCCGGCGGGCGTAAGACAGAGGCTGGGCAAGGATCATCTCCTCGGGAGGCGACGTCGGTGCTGGCTACCCGCATCCCGGCGGAGGTCAACCCTGGTTGCTTCGGTGCATGGGCGCGGCCTGGCCCAGGTGTGCCCGGGCGCAGTTCGGGAGAAGGTCAGAGCCATGAGCGACCAACAAGTCACTGGCACCAGCGACCCCACCTACAACCTCGTCAGCGTGGTGTACCACGCCCTCCACGGGGCCGAGACGATCCAGAAGTACCTGGATGACGCCGGCACCGACGACGACCTCAGGACCTACTTCCAGCAAGTGCAGCAGGGCTACCGCCGTGCCGCCGACATGGGCAAGCAGATCCTCGCCCAGCGCATCGAGCACGAGCACTAGCCTCCCGGGTCGACGGGCGGAGGGCAACGGCCGGTCGAGGGGTTGACGCCCTCAGCAGCTGCCCCCGTCCGACGGCCTCGGACGGTGACGTCACCTTGCACGGCATCGTCCCCTCACCACCTCACCACCTCACCACCTCGGCACCTCCGACGGCCTGGACGCGCCAGCCCCGACGAAGCGTGCCGGGCCTGGTCAGCGCCACCACGCAGCCACCGAAGCCGGCGCCGGTGAGGCGGGCACCGTGCACACCCGGGGTGGCCACCAGCTCTGCCACCAGCGCGTCGAGCCGCGGGGTCGACACCTCGAAGTCGACCCTGAGGCTTTCGTGGCTGGCGACCATCAAGGCCCCGCAGGCCGCCACCTCGCCTGCGGCCATCGCCGCCACCATGTCCCGTACCCGGCGGTTCTCGGTCACCACGTGGCGGGCCCGAGCACGCACGACAGGGTCGGCCACAGTGGCCACGTCCTGTGCCGTGGCCTGGGCGAGGGGGCCGATGAGGGCGATGGCGGCCTCGCACTGCGCCCGTCGCTCGGCGTAGGCCGATTCGGCCAGTCGACGGACGTCTCCTGAAGGGACCACCACCACCTCGACGTCTTCGGGGATGGGCACCGGCGTCACCGCCAGCGTCGTACAGTCGATGAGCAGCGCGTGGCCGGCGACACCTGCCGCCGAAGCGAGCTGGTCCATCACCCCGCACGGCACCCCGCTGGCCAGCTGCTCGGCCCGCTGGCAGGCCAGGGCCAGCTCGAGCGCCGACCCCTCGAAGCCCAGCGCCAGGGCCAGCGCCACCTCGAGGGCCGCGCTGGAGGAGAGCCCGGCGCCGACCGGCAAGGTGGTGGACACCACCCCGGTGAAGCCCCGCGCCGGTGTGGTCACCGCCACCACGCCGGCCACGAAGCGGGCCCACGGCGGTTCGCACTCCTGGGGTTCAGCCACGTCGAGGGGGACGACCGCCGGGCCGGGCAGCTCCTCGGAGGTGAGCCGCACCTCGTCGCCGCCGGGGACACCCTCCACCGTGGTGGCCAAGTCGATGGCCATGGGCAGCACCAGCCCGCCGGTGTAGTCGGTGTGGTCGCCGATGAGGTTGACCCGACCGGGGGCGGTGGCCAGCACGCGCTATCCGGCCGCTCGCAGCGTGGCTGCCGCCCGCTCCGGCGCCACGTCACTGAGGAAGGCGCCGGCGCCCAGCTCGGACCCGGCCAGGTACTTCAGCCGGTCGGCGGCCCGGTGCAGCGGGGTGAACTCGAGGCGGAGGTGGCTCACCGCCTGCCACTCGCCGTCGGCGGCCGGCGCCTGGTGCATGGCCATGACGTAGGGCAGCGGGAACCCGAAGAGGGCGTCGTAGCGCTGCAGCAGGTCCTCGAGGATGGCGGCCAGGGCGTCACGGTCGGGATCGCTCAGGTCGAGCAGCGACGGGGCGTGGCGGTGGGCGACGACGTGGACCTCGTAGGGGAAGCGGGCGGCGAAGGGGACGAAGGCGATGAAGGCGTCGTTGCCGGCCACCAGGCGCAGCCCGTCGGAGCGTTCCTGGGCCACCACGTCGCAGACCACGCACGTGCCGTGCTCGGCCAGGTGGCGCCCAGCCACCGCCAGCTGGCGGGCGGGCACCGGCGGGATCTCCGGGTAGCCGTAGATCTGGCCGTGGGGATGGTGCAGGGTGACGCCCACCACCTCGCCACGGTTCTCGAACACGAAGACGTAGGCGATGTCGCGGCGCCGCCCCAGCGCGGCGTAACGCTCAGCCCACACGTCGACCAGGAGCCGGATGCGGGCCCGGCCCAGCAACGCCAGGCTCGCCTGGTGATCGTCGGAGTAGACGACGACCTCGGTGGCGCCCACGGCCGGCAGCACCTGGTGGAGGCCGGAACCGGCGACGTCGGGTGGCGGCGGATGGGCGACCATCGACGGGAAGCGGTTGTCGAACACGGCGACGTCGAACGACGGCCACGGCACCTCCGTGGGCGCCGTCGGGTCCGTGGTGGGGCACAGCGGACACTGCTCGGAGGGTGGCAGAAAGGTCCGGTCCTGGCGGTGGGTGGCGAAGGTGACCCACTCACCGCTGAGCGGGTCACGACGGCGCTCGCTCAACGAGCCACCGCCCAGTGGTGGCTGTAGCGGGCCACCCGCCGGCCGTCGGCCAGGCCATCCTCCTCCACCTCGAGCAGCGCTCTGGGCACCGAGGCCCAGCCCAAGAGGTCGGCCAGCAGCGCCAGCGCAGCAGCGTCACCCTTGGCCGCGGGGCCGCACAGGCGGTACTGGCAGAAGACCAGGCGCCCGGCGCCCACCTGGTGGCTGCCCACCACCGTGCCCGTCAGGGCACCGGGAACGGGCTTGTAGGCGATCACCACAGGGGTGTCGGGGAAGGGCGCACCGTCGATGTCGAGCACCACACTGCGGGCCTGGACGGTCGAGTCCTCGGCCACCAACACGTTGCGCCGGGACAGCGAGGCGATCGCCCCGCTGTCGGTGGTGAAGTGGAAGACCGATGATCCCCACACCGTCTCGACCGGCTGGAGGGTCAGCGGGATGGGATAGTGCTGGGACCGGGCGACGTCTTGGGCCAGCACCACGACGGTGCCCCCTTCACCCAGGCACGACCGAACCTGGCGGGCGGCCTCGGGCCCGAGCTCCTCCTCGCCGACCACCATGGGGCCCTGGTCGCCGATCACCACGCCCAGTGCTTCGAGCACGACACGGGTGGCCGGTGAGGGCCCCGGGAGGCAGACGCCGATCCCCTCGGCCGATGGTGCGGGGACCACGTGCACGGGATAGCGGTTCTCGGCCACGAGGCGACCACCCGAGCGCAGGCGCACCACGAGGTCGTGGGAGCCCGGCACGCCCGGTGCCGGCAGCGCCACGTGGCCGACCGGCGCGGCGCGGTAGCCTTCGATCCCTGAGAGGTGCATGGCGTGGGCCGACTCGCCGAAGCGGGCCTCGATCTCCACGTCGGAGAGGGCTTCGCCGTCGTTGGCCACGTACAGGGGCGCACGCACCATGGACCCGGCCACCACCACCAAGCTGTCGAGTTGCAGGATGGGCAGGACGACCTGGTTCACCCTGGCCATCTCCGCCACCGCCATGGGCTTGGGCTTTCGGTGCAGGTCGAGCAGCCCGTTCAACTCGTGGGGGACATCGGTGAGCTCGGTGAGGCAGTACCCCCCGATGTGGTCGTGGCGGCGGAAGACCTCGGCCTGGAGGCGGTCGGAGAGACCCTGGTAGCGCTGGGTCTCGCTGATGAAGCGGGCGATGGAAGCCGGCCAGCGGGTGGCCGCCAGCCCACTGGCGTAGATGGCCCGGGTGTCCCAGAACGGAGGGTCGGAGAGCTCGGGCATCCCGGGCAACCCCCAGTCCCCGAACTCGGTCACGAGCAACGGTCGGTCCAGACGCCGCCAGTACGCAGAGGACCGCTCGATCTTGTCGAGGTAGTCGGCGTGGAGGCGCCCGTACCAGTGGGCGGTGAGCACGTCGCCGGCGAAGACGTGCTCGGGATCCGGCTCCACCCAGTCGTTCTCGATGACCGGGCGGGTGGGGTCGCATTCCCGGGCGGCGGCCACCAGGGCCCGGGCGAATCGCTCGTAGCCGGCCCAGGAACGGACCTCGGGCCGGTAGAGGCCCAGCTCGTTCATGACCGACCACAGGATCACGCTCGGATGGTTGCGGTCGCGCTCGATCTGGTCGCGCACGGCCTGCACGGCTCGGGTGCCCACCAGGGAGTCGCCGTCGGCACCCAGCTCCTCGTGGGCGATGGGCTCGGCGATGGGGATGTCGCAGTGCAACAGCATGCCGAGCTCGTCACAGACGTCGAGGTAGGTCGGGTCGAAGGCCTTGATGTGCAGCCGGAGGGTGTTGAAGCCCATGGCTCGGGCTGCGCCCACCTCAGCCTCGATCTCGGCCCTGGTGCCCTCGGCGTAGAGCCGATCCGCAGTGAAGCCCTGCACCAGCACGCTCTTCATGCGGTAGGGCTCACCGTTGAGCACGAGCCGCGTGCCGTCCACGCTGACGGTCCGTAGCCCGAAGCGCACGGCCCGGGCGTCGCTGGCCTGGCCGTCGACCACGACGTCGACCACTGCGGTGTGCAGCTGAGGCTCGGCCGGGCTCCAACGCAGGGCCCGAGTCTCGCCGAAGGCCACGACGGCCACGGCGCCGTCACCCGGCTCGATGACCAGGCTGGAGCCACCGAGGCGGCCCACCGCTCGCGCCGCCACCTCGGCTCGCCGGGGAGCGTCACTGCGGTTGGCGAGGGTGATGTCGATGCGCAGATCGTCGGGGTCGGCGTTGACGAACACCTTGTCGAGGATCACCGGCCCGTGACGGCGCAGTGTGACCGACTGCCAGATCCCCCCGTAGGTCATGTAGAGGCTGGGCCGGCTGGGGAAGACGTGGTTGGCCCATCCCTGCTTGCCGTGGGCCAGGCGGAGGTGCTCGGGGTCGTCGACGGCCGGGTCGACGACCCGCACGACGAGCTCGTTGGGCCCCGCTCGCAGGACCCCCGTCGGGTTCAGCGTGAAGGGGGTGAAGGCGTTGTCGTGGGCGCCGATCGGCCGGCCGTTGAGCCACACCTCGGCCAGGTCCATCACCGCCGCGAAGCACAGGCTCCACCAGCCGCCGGCGTCGTCGAGCGAGAAGCAGCGCCGGTACCAGGCCTCCCCGTCGAGCTCGATCCGTCCCTGGGCCTCCCACAGACCGGGCACCCAGATGGGCTCGGGCGGGCACACCTCGAGATCGGCGAGCGAGCGTGCCGTCGGAAAGAACTCCCAGGCACCGTCGAGGCGGACTCGGCCGTGCTCGTCGGGCACGAGACGGTCGGCAACGGCGTGATCCTGCGAAGCCTGGCCGGTCACGCCGCCCTCACCGGATGCCGTCGCCCGCCACTCCTTCCCCACGGGCGATCCACACCGACTCGGGATCGCCGAAGAGGACCTGGTTCACGAACTCCACACCCTGCATGGCCGAGTGGTCCATGTTGCCGATCTCATAGAGCCAGGCGCCGAAGCGGCCCCGGGACCAGATCCCCTGGGACCGCAGCCAGGGCTGGATGGTGCCCAGGCTGGCGTCGCGGGTCACCGACGGCACGGGATAGCTCATCTCCGGCGAGCACAGCCACGTGGTCACCACCCGTTGGCGGTCGTCCTCCTCCATGAGACCGGTGGCCACCAGCCCGTCGATGACCCGGTCGACGATGGTGGTCGGGTCCTCCGGCTTGTGGGTCGACTGCGACGTCTCGGTGAGGAGCAGGGTCTGGCCGGGGCGGGGGGTGATGTAGGGCGAGTAGTTGGAGAGGTAGGTCACCCGGTAGAAGGGGACCTCCGGCTCGGGGAAGTAGATCCAGTTCTTGGTGGTGTCGGCCTGGCGGTCGATGCCGACGCCCACGATGTGGCTCCCGCTCCAGTGGAGCCCGTCCACGGCTCGGCGCACCGCGTCGGGAACGCTCTCGGTGCAGCCGATCAAGTGGTTCAGCGGCATGGTCGAAAGCAGCACGTCATAGGGCCAGACCCGCCCGTCGGCAGTGCGCACCTCCTTGGCCGCCGGGTCGACCGAGGCCACCGGCGTCTCCAGCTCCAGGTGGTCCTCCACGAAGCGGCGCATCCCGTCGTAGAGGAAGCCGGTGCCGCCCCGCAGCGGGTACCTGAAGGTGTTGTTGGGGCCCCACGACACCTGGTCCTCCCCCAGGATGACGTTGCGCAGGATCGTCTCGGCGTCGACCACCGAGACCCGCTCGCCGATCCACACGAAGTTCATGAGCTCGGCGGGGGTGGCCCACACCTTGAAGTTGTAGGGGATCATGAAGTGCCGGGCGATGCCCGGCCCCATCACCGCGTCCACCCACTCACGGAAGTTGGTGGGCTGGTGCTCCTGGCGCTGGGTCTGGATCAGGCCGCTCACGCAGTCGAACACCGTCTGGGGGTCGAGGTCGCGGATGTTGTTCTGGAACGGGTAGGGGATGAAGCGGTCCTCCATCCACACCCAGGCCTCGCGCTGCAACTCGGTGAAGTCGTCGCCCATGAGCTTGCTGACGAGCTCGTCGTAGTAGTCGTAGTGACTGAACATGACGTGGCCGCCGATGTCGTAGGTGAAGCCGGCCTCGTCGGTGAACGAGGTGGCCAGACCCCCCACGTAGTCGTTGGCTTCGAGGATGACCCAGTCCTCGTGCCCCAGCTCTTGCAGGCGGTAGCCGGCGCCGAGGCCTGTGGGGCCGGCGCCGATGATGACGATACGAGGCTCACCTTGGCTCATGCCGACTTGATTCTGCCGGTCGAACCGGTGCCGGTCGAGTCGGTGAGGTCGATCGTGGCGCCGCCGGCGAGGCGCAGCATGGCCGACATGCGCTCGGTGATGCCGTCCCATTGGTGGTGGTCGAGCACGGCCGCCACCTGCTCGGACCATCCCTCGCCCCGTCCGTGGAGGGCCAGGCGGCAGGCCTGGGCGAAGCCGACCACGTCGTCGGCCAGCTCGACGACGTCGGCGTGGTCGGCCACGACGTCGGGCACCTTGGTGCTGACCACCGGCAGCCCCGCGGCCAGGTACTCGAGGGTCTTGGTGGGGCTGATGGAGCGGGTCGCCTCGTTGAGGGCGAAGGGCATGAGCGCCACGTCGAAGCCGGCCATCGCCCCCGGGAGCTCCTCGTAGGCCCGCGGGCCCAGATAGGCGAGATTGGGCGCTTGGGGGAGCCCGGCGGGATCGACCTTGACCACCGGCCCGACCATGTGGATGTCCCAGTCGGGCAACTTCCGGCACAGGCCGGCGATCAGATCGAGGTCGAGGCGCTCGTCGATCACACCGACGTAGCCGGCGACGGGCCGGGGGGCGCCACCGCGGGCACGCCGGGCATCAATGGCCGGTTCGTAGTGGTCGGGGGCCACGCCGCTCGGGAAGCAGTGGCTGGCCTCGGGCCGGCGTTCGACGACACTGCGGTGCAGGGAGCGGCCACCGGTGAAGACGACGTCGGCCTCACGTAGCGCTTGGCGCTGGCGCAGCACGAGGGCGGGATCGGCGAGGTGAAAGGCAGCCAGGTCGTCCATCACGTCGTAGACGAACAGCGACGGGTGCAGCGCCCGGGCCAGGCCGAGAGCCATCGGCGTGTACATCCAGACGGTCCGCTCGTCCGGCGGCCCGAGGAGCGCGCCGAGCTCGCGGGCGTAACGACCGCACACCTGGTCGTCGAACCCGTCGGCCTCGCTGGCCATCTCGAGCCACACCCGGGTGACATGCTCGTGGTCCTCGAAGCGCACGACCGGCTCGGGCGTACCGGCCACGGTGACGGGTTCCTCGACGAACCAGGTGCGGTCGTAGCCGGCCGACAACCGGGACACGAGCTGCTGGGGTCGCTGCCAGACGAAGGTCCAGCGGAGGTGGGACAACACGACGAGCTCAGGCGACATCGGTGGATGCTCCGTTCGATTCGACATAGAGGGGCTGCGGGGCTGGAGTAGGGCGCGCAGAAAGGTGAGGCGCGGCGCGCCGCTGAACAGTGAGGTACGACGAAGTCCCGCTACCCCGGGGAAGGCCAGGCCAACCCTCAGGGGGCGGGCCACCGAACGCGCCGGCGTCCGTGCGTGTGCTGCCGTGAGTGGTGGGCCTTCACCGGAGCGTCTCCTGGAGCTTGCGCATCAGGTCCGGTGCAAGCGAGCGCCGGGTGACGGCGACGGCGGGCGGCGCGAAGATGGGGCGAGCTGCGGGAGCAGGAGAAGTTGGCAGCGCGCCGCCGCCGCCACACCCGTGTCGGAGGATGTCTGTGACCAGGACCAGGAGCCTGATGAGCGAGCGGGCCGGACTCGTGGCTGTCCCCGGTTTCCCCTTCCCCGTGCAGGCCAGCTCCGGGCTCGAGGAGCGGGCGAAGGAGCTGGCGGGACGATGCGCTCGGGCCTATGCCCTCCTGGGGCACGCCTTGGCCGTCGAGCCCGAGGTCGCCGTGCTGGTGCTGTCCGAGGGCGACTGGCCCGGCGCAGGCCTGCCGTACGGGATGCCGCACTACGCCGCTGGACACCTCGTCCTCGCCGGCGGCTCCTCCCACTTCTGGCGCAGCTTCGTCCCCCTCCTGGCCCAGGCGCCTCCGGAGGACTATGCCCGGGCCTTGGAGGTCTACGGGCCGGAGCTGGAGCTGGAGCCCTTCTTCGACCTCCTGGCCGTCCACGAGCTGGGCCACGCCTTCCACGGCCAGAGCCACAGCCGCTTCACCCGGCGCTGGCTGGAGGAGACCTTCGCCAACGTCTGCCTGCACGCCTACGTGGCCGAGGTCGAGCCCGCGCTCCTGGCCGTGCTGCAGACCTTCCCGGACGTGCTCACCACCATCGACTCGAACATCTTCGCCCACCGCAGCCTGGCTGCGTTCGAGGCGGTGTACTCCAGCATGGATCCCCGCAACTACGCCTGGTACCAGTGCCACTTCCACGTGGCCGCCCGACGGGTCTACGACGCCGGCGGCATCGCTGCCCTGCAGCGGTTCTGGCGGCGGTTCGTGCTGTCCGACGACGAGCTGGGCCAGGTGTTGGCCAGCGACGTCCATCCCGAGCTGGGCGCCACCCTCACCGGGTGGCCGGCGAGGTCCGAGACGTGAGCGCCGCCATGTCGCATCTGTCTCCCGGTCTGCCGGGTGTGACCGCCACCTTCGTGTTCACCGACATCGAAGGATCCACCAAGTTGTTGGCCCGCCTCGGCGACCAGTACGCCCGAGTCCTCGAAGATCACCGGTCGCTCATCCGCCAGGCAGTGGACGACGCCGGGGGGACGGTGGTCGACACCGAAGGCGACGGCTTCTTCTTGGTCTTCCCCACCCCCTCTTCGGCCTTGCGGGCCGCCGTGGCTGCCCAGTCCTCCCTCGCGGCCCACCCCTTTGCCCACGACGTCGAGCTACGGGTGCGGATGGGCCTCCACACGGGCGAAGCGGCCGTGGCCGGGACCAGCTACCTCGGCCTGGAGGTGCACAGGGCGGCCCGGATCGCCGCCACCGCCCACGGCGGCCAGGTCGTGGTCTCCGATGCCACTCGGGTGCTGGTCGAGGACGCGCTTCCCGACACCGTGACCCTCAAGGACCTGGGGCATCACCGCCTGAAGGACCTCACCCGCCCACAGCACCTGTTCCAGCTCGTCGCCCCGGGGCTGGCCTCGGCCTTCCCCGCCCTGCGCTCGCTCGACGCCCGGCCCAACAACCTGCCCAGCCAGGTGACCAGCTTCGTGGGTCGCCAGCGGGAGCGAGGCGAGGTCCGCCGCCTGTTGCCGCAGTCCCGTCTGCTCACGCTCACCGGGCCCGGAGGCACCGGCAAATCTCGCCTCGCCGTGGAGGTGGCGGGAGATCTCCTGGGCGAGTTCCCCGACGGCGTCTTCCTGGTGAAGCTGGGCGGTCTGCGCGACCCGGCGCTCATCGCCCCCACCATCGCCCAGGCCCTGGGCCTCACCGCCACCGACCGGCCCGTCCTCCAGGCGCTCAAGGACCACCTCGAGCCGCTCCGGTTGCTGCTCATCCTGGACAACTTCGAGCACCTGCTCCCTGGCGCCCCCCTGGTTCGGGAGCTGCTCGAGGCCGCGCCTCAGCTCCGTGCTCTCGTGACCAGTCGCGCCCGCCTCCACCTCTCGGGTGAACAGGAGCTGCCGGTGCCGCCCATGGAGCTGCCGTGGAAGCTGCCGGAGCTGGACGTGCTGTGCCGCTGTGAAGCGGTGGCGCTGTTCACCCAGCGCGCCCGGGCCGCCGACCCGGGGTTCAACGTCACCCGAGACAACGCCGCCGCGGTGGCGGAGATCTGTGTCCGCCTCGACGGCCTGCCCCTGGCCATCGAGCTGGCCGCCGCCAGGCTCAACGTGCTCACGCCCCGGCTCTTGCTCCAGCGCATGGAGCCCTGCCTGCCCCTGCTCAGCGCCGGCCCCTGGGACATGCCCGACCGTCAACGGACGCTGCTCAACACCATCGCCTGGAGCCACGACCTTCTCGACCCCGCCGACAAGGCCCTGTTCCGGCGCCTGAGCGTGTTCTCGGGTGGCTGCACAGTGGCCGCCGCCGAGGCCGTGGTGGGCCTCGACGGCGTGGAGATGCTCGAAGGTCTGTCCTCCCTGGTCGAGAAGAACCTCCTGTGGCGGGCCCGGGAGTCAGCCGACGAACCCCGTTTCGGGATGCTCGAGACCATCCGGGAGTACGCCCACGACCAGCTGGTGGAGAGCGGCGAGGCTGAGGACATGGACGCCCGCCACAGCCGGTTCTACCTCGAGTTCGCCAGCCGGAGGCAGAGCCAGCTGACCCGTGGCCCTCAGTCGGGGATGGCGGGGAGCCTCCAGGCCGAGCTCGACAACCTCCGGGCCGTGATCCGTCGCAGCATCAGGGCGGGCGACGCCGAGACCGGGCTGCGGATGGCCTCGTCGCTGTGGCGGTTCTGGCAGCAGCGGGGCCAGCTCGAGGAGGGTCGCCGGTGGATGGCCCGTCTGCTGGCCCTGCCCCTTGCCGCGCCCCGAACGGCCACACGGGCCAAGGCCCTCAACGCCGCGGCCGGGATGGCGTACTGGCAGGGCGACTACGCCGAGGCCCAGGCCTACGGCGAGGAGAGCCTCTCCATCTGGCGCGAGCTCGGCGACCAGGGAGGAGCGGCCGAGGCGTTGCACAGCCTGGCCTACCTGGCGGGCATCCGGGGTGACCACGGGCAGGCCCACCGCTTGCACGAGGAGAGCCGGGCCATGGCCCAGGAGCTGGGCGACCTCCGCTGCGTGGCCGACAACCTGGTGGGCGACGGGATGGTCAGTCAGGTCCAGGGTGACACCGAAGGGGCGAGGGCCCGTTTCGAGCAGGCTCGGGGCCTGTTCGAGGACCTGGGGGAGAGCTATGGGTTGGCCAGCGTGTTGTGCCTGCTCAGCCGCATCGCCGTGGAGCGAGGGGACCTGGCCGGCGCCGGGGCCCTGTGGTGCGAGGCGTTCCAGCTCCTCGGCGACCTGGGTGACACCTCGGGCATGATCATCGCCTTGTCCGACCTGTGCGCCATCGAGCTGGCCTGCGGTCGACCGGAGGCCGCCGTCCGCCTCGCCGGCGCGGCCGACGGGTTGGGGGAGTCGCTCAAGGTCCAACCGCCCAAGGCCCTGACCCAGCCTCCCGACCCCCGCCCCGCCGCCAGCCGGGCCATGGGCGCTCCAGCCATGCAGGCGGCATGGCGGGCCGGACGGGCCATGAGCCTCGAGGACGCCATCGCCTACGCCCGGGAGTTGGCCGGGCTCGACATCACCGTGTCCGAGCTCGGGTCGGAGTAACCAGCTTCTCTTCGTCGTCCGGAGGTCTCGTGCTGCCCATCCTTCACTTCTCCGGGAAGTTCCGCTTCTCGATGCCCGGCTACAACAACGACCCCAGGAGGGTCGGTGTCGCCTTCGACCCCGACAAGCCCAGGGAGGAGGTCCTCGCCCTGTGCCGGTGCGACCCGTCGCGGTACTTCGAGCTCGACGTGGAAGCGGTGGCCCACCAGGTGAGCGACGGAGGCGGCGCCCCCCACATCACCGGCGACCCGTTGCTGGGGCTTCCCGTTCGCCTGTCCGGCCACTTCCCCGATGTCTCGCCCTCGGCCGTCTGCTCTCAGCTCCATGCCGGGAGGCTCAGCGTCGGGGGCTCGGCGCTGGTCGCCGGGGTGCGCAAGGCGTGCCAGTCGGTGGTCCGGCTCAACGTTCGCAGCGAGGGCTTCTCCGACGAGACCGTGGCTGGGCACCTGGACGCCCTGGTCGACGTCTCGTCCCGGCGGCAAGGCCCGACCGGCTCCCGCTTCTTCTCCGAGTTGGCTGACGCCGACGTCCTCCGTCTGCACCTGCACCTGAACCGCTACAACGGCGTCGACGCCAGCCCACCCGAGGAACCCCTCACCGGCGACGTGTTCGGCTACCTCTGCCCCGTGGAACGCCAAGTCGACGCCGAGGTCGCTCCCCCACGCCGACGGAAGCTGGTGGCCCACCCGGGCCTGCCCGACCAGGGATGGGCCTTCGACACCTACTTGGCTGCTCCCCCTCCCCCGCGGCCCTATCCCCCGCACTGGATAGACATCGAGGGCTTCTACGAGGTGGTGGCCGACGGGCGGGCCCTGGCCGTGCACTATCTGGACTTCGTCCCCTACCTCGACCGGCAACGGACGACGCCACCGGTCGACCACTACGTGGTGCGGTGGCAGTCGCCCACGACCACCGTGGAGTTGGGCGAGTTCTCGGGGACCCACGAGGAGATGGCTCGCACTGCCGGGGTCGTCGTGTTGGCCCTCCCCCCCGAGGTCGACACCAGCGACGGTGGGGAGCTGGAGGTGCACGTGGTGCGGGGCGGCCAGACCGTGCCGTTGGTGGTCGAGACGGCGTGGGACCTGGTGTTGGAGGGAGACCGGGGCTTCGCCCTGGCCTCGGCCGGCGCAGCCACCATCTCGGCCCGGGTCTACCACCGCAACCGGCCGGTCCCCGGCCACCCGGTTCACCTGGTGGGCGAAGCCGCCAACCGCAAGTCGCCCGTCGTCGCCCGCTTCACCCGTGAAGAGGCGGTGACCGACGAATCCGGACGGGTGCAGGTCACCGTGCAGGCGAGTGACCTGACGGCCATGGGTGACGTGGCCGACCCGGTCACCGGCGGTGCTGCCGGCAGCCTGGCCTGGGACCGCTACTACGGCAACTTCCTCTACCTGAAGATCGACAACCCGTTGCGCCGGAACCCGTGGCGCCAGGACGCCACCGAGGTGGTCGAGCTGGCGGTGCGGGTCCTCCACAAGGTCGAGCCGGCCGAGATCCCGGCCCAACCATCGTTCGAGCGGGACGTGAAGCCGCTGTTCGCCTACCAGGTGCGGTACTTCCCCTGGCTCCACGTCCGGGAGGTGGCCGGCCGCTACGTTCGCCTCTTCGACCTCGAAGATCTCGAGGACATGCGCTCCCTTGCCCCCCAGGTCGTGAGCCGCCTCACGCTGCCCGACCACGATCCCCTGAAGATGCCCCGCTCGCGCGACTTCCCCGTCGGGGGCGCCGCCGTCGTGCAACGCTGGATCGACACCGGGATGCATCCCTGACCCAGCCCGGAACATCAGCGAGGCGACGACGAGCCTGAGTCACAACGCCAGCAAGACGAGCCCGTCAACGACCCGCTGACCAGAAGCGACACCGAAGTCGACCCCCGACCAAGAGGGGTGACCGACGACTCAGGCGCCGGAGCCCGGTGGAGGCCTCAGTCACCGTCGCCTGGGGCGAAGCCCTGGCGAAGGGTGTTCTCGCTCACGGTCACGGGGTCGACGAACTGCAGGAGGTAGTCGGGACCGCCGGCCTTGGAACCGACGCCCGACAACCCGAACCCACCGAATGGTTGGCGCCCCACCACCGCTCCGGTGATGGGGCGGTTGACGTAGACGTTGCCGGCCCGCAGCTCGCGGACGGCCTGGTCGATGTGCGAGGGCGATCTCGACACCACGCCGGCGGTGAGGGCGTAGTCGGTGTGGTTGGCCACGGCCAAGGCTTGGTCGAAGGTGGCAACCCGCATGATCGCCAGCACCGGTCCGAAGATCTCCTCGGTGGCCAGGCGGCTGTCGGGATCGACGTCGGTGACGATCGTCGGTCCCACGAAGAAGCCGTTCGACGGTACGTCGTCGCGAGCCAGGACCACCCGGCCCTCACTGCCGGCAGCCTCCACGTAGGAACGCACCCGGTGCTGCGCCTCGGCGTCGATGAGCGGGCCCATGTCGACACCCATCTCGCTCGGGTGGCCGATGCGCAGCTCCGCGGCCCGGGCCACCAGCCGCTCGATCAGCTGCTCCGCCGCGTCGCCACGGTCGACCACGATGAGGCGCGAGCACGCCGAGCACTTCTGGCCCGAGTAGCCGAACGCCGAGGTGACCACGATGGGCACGGCCTGGTCGAGATCGGCGTCGGCGTCGACGATGACCGCGTTCTTGCCGCCCATCTCGGCTACGACCCGCTTCACCTGGCGCTGGCCACGGCGATGCACAGCGGCCGCCTCCACGATCCCCAGGCCCACGGGCAGGGAACCGGTGAAGGCGACGAACGACACCGCCGGGTGCTCGACGAGGTGGGCCCCGACGTCGCCCATGCCGGGCACCAAGGCGAGCACGCCGTCGGGGAGCCCGGAGGCCACGAGGGACTCCACCAGCTTGGCCGCCACCGCCGGGGTCTGCTCCGCCGGCTTGAAGACCACGGTGTTGCCGGTGACCAGGGCCGCCGCCACCATGCCGGTGGGTATGGCCAGGGGGAAGTTCCACGGCGAGATGACGACGCCGACGCCCCGGCCCCGGTAGCCCATGACGTTGCGCTCCCCGGGAGGGGAAGCGACCTCGGCCCCGGCATCGAGGCGCAGCATCCGGCGCCCGTAGTACTCGAAGAAGTCGATGGCCTCGCACACGTCGGCATCGGCATCCGGCCACGGCTTGCCTGCCTCGAACACCTCCAGGGCGGCCAGCTCGTCGCGTCGCTCGCGCATCCACGCCGCCGCCCGGAACAGCACGCCGGCGCGCTCCGCCGCCGGTGTGGCCCGCCACCCGGGCCAGGCGCCGAGGGCGGAGGCGACCGCTTCGTCGGCCTCGGCCGGCCCGCATCGGGCGGAGGACGCCACGACCGTCGACGGCTGGGCGGGGTCGACCGAGCAGATGGTGTCCGCCGTCGTGACCGGGCGCCCGCCGATGGCTGCGGGTAGGACCGACCCGAGGTCGCGGCTGCGCACCCGCTCGACGGCGAGGCCGAAGCGTGCCCGCACGGCAGGGCGCCGCCACTCGGCGACCGGCTCCGGTCGGTACTCGCCCGGGGACGACGAGTCGGT
Source organism: Actinomycetota bacterium (assembly GCA_019348495.1). GTDB lineage: Bacteria > Actinomycetota > Acidimicrobiia > Acidimicrobiales > CADCSY01 > JADDRA01. Next base: position 33,161 of record JAHWJI010000007.1, read on the forward strand.
GGTCGGGCGCGGGGCCGGGGCGGGCAGATCGCCGCCTGGCTCGGCGCCAGGCGGCTCGAGCAACTCGTCGAGGGCCCGGCCCTCGACGAAGCGCCGGCGCACGAAGCTCTCGTTGGCCGTGTTCTCGAGTAGGCGGCGGACCAGGTAGGCCATCCCGGGCACCAGGTCGCCCACCGGTGCGTAGACCCGCAGGCGCAGGCCCAAGCGGCGCACGGCGGTGTGTATGGGCTCGGCCATGCCGTAGAGCAGCTGGATCTCGTAGCCGTGGTCGGGAATGCCCAGAGCCCGGGCGTACTGCACGGCGTAGGAGATGGAGCGCAGGTTGTGGGTGCCGAACGCGGCCCGTACCTGGCCGTGGTGGTCGTGGAGCAGCCGGGTGCAGCGCTCGTAGTTGGCGTCGGTCTCCTCCTTGCGGGCGTAGACCGGCGCCGGCCAGCCGGCGGCCCGAGCCGCGATCGTCTCGGTGTCCCAGTAGGCACCCTTGACCAGTCGCACCGTGACCGGCCGGGGTCGCTCGGCCGACCAGGCGATGAGCTGGGAGAGATCGTGGAAGGAGCTGCGGGTGTAGGCCTGCACCACCACTCCGGCTTCCGCCTCGGCGAGCTCGGGCTCTTCGAGCAGCTCGCGGAACAGATCCAGGGTGAGATCCTTCACGTCGTAGTGCTCGGCGTCGAGGTTGACGAAGGCCCCGACGGCGCAGGCCCGGCCCAGGCTCGCCCGCAGCCGGCGCTTGGCCTGTTCCATCCCCTCCGCCGCGGTCAGGGGCCCGTAGCGCGAGGACAACGCCGTCGGCTTGACGCTGACGTTGACCCGGGGCAGGGGGCCGAGGTCGTCGTGCTCGAGGTGTGCGTCGGGCGGCCAGAGGCGGCTGCGGTCGGCGAGCACGGTGAGCAGCTCGTCCACCCGGGCGGCGTAGCGGTCGGCCTCCGCCTCGGTGAGGGTCTTCTCGCCCAGCAGGTCGACGGTGAAGGCGCTGCCCCTCCGCCACAGGCGCTCCAGCTGCTCGACGGCCACCTCGGGGTCGACGCCCACGATGAACTGCTGGGCCACTCGCCGGATGTTTCGGCGAGCCAGCGACGCGGCGGCGGCCCGACCGAGCGGCAGGTGCTCAGCCGCTCCCAGGCCGAGGTCGACCAGCCTGGGGACGTCGCCACCCTCGAAGTACTCCGAGAGGTGGCGGAGCACGTCGGCGTCGTCGACCGTGGCCGGGGCCACGTCGACGAAGCGGAACAGCTGGGTCTTGAACGACGGGTGGGACATCGCCCACTCGAGCATCTGCTCGGTCCACCACGACGACCCGACGACCCCGGAGCGGGAGGCGTCACCCGCCTCCGCCAGGTGGCGGGCCAGGGCCGTCACCTCGTCGTCGAACGACGCCGTCATGCTTCGAAGGGTAGGGGCGTCGGGTCATGCGCTGCCTGACCTTGACCCTGGCCCTCGACGTCGCCCTGGCCCTGATCGCGGATCATGAACTGTTCCTTCGTGCTTCACCGCCAGGACGCTTCGGGGACAGGTTGCCCTCCTAGCTTCCCCTCAGACGGACCGACCGCCCGGTGGACCAGGAGGCGCTCATGCCCGAGGACAACGATCTCCCCCTCGATCGCCGTACCTTCCTCAAGGCCGCGGCAGCGGCCGGGGCCACCGGGCTGGTCACCATGGCCGCTCCGCCGTTCGTCAGGCCCGCCTTCGCCGTGGTCCGCTCCGGCCGGCCGTCGGTCTCCCACGGCGTGCAGAGTGGCGATGTCACCACCTGCTCAGCGGTGGTGTGGGCCCGAGCCGACGGGCCGGCGCGGATGCTGGTGGAGCTGGCCGCCACGCCGTCGTTCTCCGATGCCCGCCATGTCCGGGGCCCCCTCGCCGACGAGTCCGGTGACTTCACCGCCCAGCTCCGCCTCGACGGCCTGGCCGGCGGTCGGGACGTGTTCTACCGGGTGCGCTTCGCCGACCGCCACGACGAGGCGCGGGCCGGCGAGCCGGTCGTCGGCCACTTCCGCAGGGCGCCGACCTCCCGGGGAGACGTCTCCTTCGTGTGGTCGGGTGACACCGCCGGCCAGGGGTGGGGCATCAACCCCGACGCCGGCGGGATGCGCACCTACGAGACCATGCGCCAGCTCAGTCCCGACCTTTTCATCCACTCGGGTGACACCATCTACGCCGACGGCCCACTCACCGAGACCGTCGAGCTCCCCGGCGGCAGCACCTGGCGCAACGTCGTCACGCCCGAGAAGTCCAAGGTGGCCGAGACGCTGGCCGAGTTCCGGGGGAACTTCCGCTACAACCTCCTCGACGACAACGTCAGGCGCTTCAACGCCGAGGTGCCGGTGCTGGCCCAGTGGGACGACCACGAGACGACCAACAACTGGTACCCCGGGGAGATCCTCGAGGACCCCCGCTACACCGTCACCGATGTCGACCTGCTGGCGGAGCGGGCCAACCAGGCCTTCCATGAGTACTTCCCGGTGGGGGACACCCCCCGGGAGCGGGGCCGGATCTACCGCAAGGTCTCCTACGGACCGTCGCTGGACGTGTTCGTGCTGGACCTGCGTACCTACCGCGGGCCCAACACCGCCAACGACCAGGCCGGGGCCAGCGAGGTCACCGAGATCCTCGGGGAGACCCAGCTGGCCTGGCTGAAGCGAGAGCTGCGCCGTTCCAAGGCGACGTGGAAGGCCATCGCCTCCGACATGCCGGTCGGGCTGATCGTCCCCGACGGTCCCCGCCAGGAGGGCATCGCCCAGGGCCGCCCCGAGGTGCTGGGCCGGGAGCTCGAGATGGCCGACCTCCTGTCGTCGATCCAGGCCCACCGCGTCCGCAACGTGGTGTGGTTCACCGCCGACGTCCACTACACCGCGGCCCACCACTACGACCCCTCCCGGGCCACGTTCGGCGACTTCGACCCCTTCTGGGAGTTCGTGTCCGGCCCGCTGCACGCCGGCACGTTCGGGCCCAACACCCTGGACCCGACCTTCGGGCCCGAGGTCCGCTTCCAGCGGGCCGCCGACCGTCCCAACCAGCCGCCGAGCGACGGGCTGCAGTTCTTCGGCCACGTGGTGATCGACGGCCGCAGCCAGGTCATGACCATCCGGCTGATGGACGTCTCCGGCGACGTCCTGCACCGGGTCGAGCTCGAACCGGAGGCTCGTCGATGAGACGGTGGCGCCCGGCGAGACCGTCGTGCGCGACCTGGGGGCGAGCTCGCCGGTCGATCCCGTGGTGGAGGGACGGCTCATCCGGGTGTGAGGGGTCAGTCTGGGATCGAGTCGAGGTCGGTGAGGGCGACGCCGGTGAAGGCGCTGGGCGCGTTGGTCCACAGGCCCACCGCTCCGGGGGACGACGGCCCACCCGCCGGGTGCAGGGCCACCCCGTCGAGCGTGGCCTCGAGGGACCCCGCCGTGCGGCGCACGATCAGCTGGTGATAGGCAGCCGCGTCGAAGTCCCCGGCCAGCCCGGCCAACACCGTGTCATCGGCTGCGCCACGTCGCAGGCGCCGCCAGATCACGCTTCGATCGGCCACACGGATCAGCACGGCATCGTAGGTGTCCTCGTCCTGATACCAGCTGAGCGCGCCGTAGAGGGCGCGGCTCGACGCACGGTGGCGCAAGGAGAGGTTGACCTCCAGGAGGTACGACGACGATGGGACGAGGGCGACGACGGCGCTGGCCGCGGTGGCGTGTACGGGGTGGACGGCTTCGCCTCGGTGCACCTCCCAGCGTCCGCGCGCCCGCCAGCGGCTGGGATCCAGGCGAGTGGCGTCCCCACCGTCGAAGAGGTCACGAAAGGTAGGCCCAGGTGGACATGGCTGCGGATCGATGCGAGGCCCGGGCGAAGCGGGCTGTCCCTCCACCCACACGAGAGGGTCGCCGAACATGTAGCGCCCAGTGAGTGAGGGGTCCCAGGCGTGGTACACGAGGTACTCGCTGATGTTGTCGGGGGCGACCACAATCGATGCGTGACCGGGGCCGATGACCTTTCCGGGAGCTGTCCGCAGGACCGTTGCGCCGTCGGGAGCTGCAACCGGCTCGTACGGGCCGAGGGGGTGGTCGGCGACCGCGCAGGTGACGCCGTAGTTGCCCGCATGCCACGATCCGCCGCTGTAGAAGCACCAGTACCTTCCCTCGTGCTTGCGCACGGACGGTCCTTCGACCGTGTACCAGTCCCACACTCGGTCGTACCAACGCCGGTCTCGCTCGAAGATGTGCCACTCGGCATGAGGTCGGACCACGGTCACTCGCTCGCCGGCGAGGCGGACCATGTCGAGGAGCCGGTCGACGACGATACCGGTGCCGACCGGGTGGCCCTCGAGGAAGTCACGGCTGTAGAACAGGTACCACTCGCCGTCGTCGTCGCGAAAGGGATGACCGTCGATGGTGAAGGGGTCCCACCGGTCCAGGACCTCTCGTCCTTGGTGGAACGGTCCGGTGGGAGAGGTGGCGACGGCGACTCGGAGCTGGTGGCCCTCTCCTTCGGGGCCCCCGGTGGAGTAGTAGAGGAAGAAGCGTCCGTTGTCGTAGGCCACCTCCGGGGCCCAGTGGCGCTGGTCGGGAGGCGGCGCCCCCACGGCTGCCCCGGCGCGCTCCCAGTTGACGAGGTCCACCGAGCGCAGCACCGGGATCGCACCCGAAGCGGGGGTGCCGTAGGCGTAGTACGAACCGTTGAACTTCAACACGAAGGGGTCGGCCAGCGCCACCGGGTACAGCGGGTTGCGAAAGGCTTCCCCGACCGCCATCGCTCAGGGGCCGGCCGAGGCCGTGCCCGTGGGCCTCTGGACGAGGTCAAGGTGCATCGACGATCCTCAGCTCGATCCGGGCGTCGGGCCCCGTCGTGTTGGAGCAGATCTCACCCGGCGGCGGCGGTTGCCAGCTCCAATGCTCCATGTGGGGTCGATAGCCCTCCAGCCAGCTGGCCACCGGCTCCTGCAATCGGTAGGCGGGTAGCTCGGCGGCGGGCACGCCGGCCGCGGCCAGGGCGTAGGAACGGGACATCGACGATGCCCGACGGTCCAGTCGCTCGTCGAGCCAGTGGACCCCGACCGGATCGATGTTGCCCTCGCACCGGAAGAGCAGCGAGTCCCAGTCGGCGGAGTCGATGAACGGGAACCAGCAGTACCCCTCCAAGGCCACGCCGGCGGCGGCGGCGAGCTCGCACTGTTCGAGGCTGTACTTGAGCCAGCTGGCCCGATCGGAGGCAAAGCCGCGGATGTTGGTCTCCGAGAGCATGCACGGGAGGCGGTAGCGGTCCCAGTACTCCTGGATCTGCACCCCGAGCGGGATGGGGGTCGAGGCGGGAACGACGCCGCCTCGGCCGTGACCGTGGAACTGCCACTGGCAGTGCGGGTAGTAGTCGAGGCCGAGGACGTCGATGTGCCCCGGTTCGATGTCGAGGAGTCCCTCGCCACCTGCGTCCAACACCAGCTCCAGGAAGCGGCTGTCCGCCTGTGTCGAGCCGAGGAACAGGTCCAATACGAAGAACCGCCGGTCGTTGGCCATCTCGGTGTAGCGGACGGCGGCAGCATCACCGGCGTAGTGGTGCTCGCAGGTGTCGACGTAGACATGCCGTGCCCGGGGCAACAGGTCCCGGTACATCCGGCTCGCGTCGCTGACCGCCGGCAAGACGTTGGCGATGAGCTCGACGAAGCCTTCCACCCCCCGCAGGTAGGGCGGCCAGATGGCCTCGTGACCGGCGAGGAACAGCGTCGAGAACGGTTCGTTGAACAAGGTGTACTCCGCGACCCACGGGTAACGACGGGCGAAGGACTCGACGAATCGCAGGTACGCATCACCGAAGCGCTCGTCGGCGAAGCCACCCTGTAGCCAGCGGGGGTAGCTCGTGTGGTGGACGAGGTCGACGATGGGCCGCAAGCCGTGGTCGTGGAGGTGGCCGAGCACCTCGTCGGTGGCCCGCCAGTCGTACTCGCCGGGGCACGACTCGATGCGGTGCCATCGGACCGGATAGCGCAGTCGGGTGACGCCCATGCCCTCCAGTAGGGCCACGTCCTCGCGCCAGCGGATGTCGTGCTCGGTCGTCTCGGCCACGTCGCGGTCGTGGCCGGGGAGGTAGGTGCTCTCGAACCCGCCTATGAGCTCGATCGGTCGCGCCGTCACCCTGCGAGTCTTGCTCAGCCCTCTTCCAGGAGGAAGTCCAGGACGTAGTCCTGTGCTACGGGGTGCAGCCGATCCGACACGGTGCAGCGGCGCAGGTGCGCTTTGAGGCCGTCGGGAAGACGGTCGTAGTAGTCCCTCGTCATGGAGAAGTCGTGGTGGGCGAAGGTCTCGAAACCGGCTCCCATGACGCCCAGGATCATGACCGGTCTGGGCCGGGCCGAGGTGTTCTGGGTGCCCCGATGGATGGTCAGACCGGTCCGCACGGAGACGTCTCCCCGACTGGCCATGCGCCGCTCCAGCCGGCCCAGGTAGCGCTCGTACATGGTCGGCGGGACGCGCATCGCCTTCTCGAACTCGCTGTCGTCGTCGAAGTGGGAGCCGGGGGCGATCTCCAAGGGGCCCATCTCGGGCGTCACGTCGACGCAGGTGGCGTTGACCGCCAGAGAGCTCAGCCGTCCGGTTGCCTTCGTCTCCTCGGGGATCGGGAAGTCGCGGTGCAAGGGCTGGCGGACCGCGCCGGGCAGGGCCACGTCGAAGCCGACCTCGACCAACTGGTAGTCGTCGCCGAGCACGTTGCTGCACAACTCGTCCAGGACCGGGTGCGTCACCAGGTCTTGGAATCCCAACAGGCGCTCGGGATGGACGGCGAAGTAGTAGCGCCTCGGATCCTCGCCCGGCCCGCGGGGGATGCGACCTCTGCCTCCTCCTTGCCGGGAAGAAAGATCCTGTCGCTCGGCCTCGGCGTAGAGGACCTCGAAGTCGGCCAACATCTGGTCGGCCCACTCCGCAGGCAACGCATCCTTCAACCCGACGAAACCATCACGGTAGAGGGCGTCGGCCAGCGGGTCGCCAGCAGCGGGCGGGGGGCTGGGGTTGGTCATCGGTCCGGACGTAGGCAGTTGATCCTACCGGCTCGGCTCCTGGCCAGACGGACCGGGCGCCGGTTGTGCCCGAGCTGGCGACGCGTGACCGCCGATCCGGCCGACTGACCACACGTTGCTGTCAGCAAATGGTTCCGCGTCGGTAACCGGGCTCGCACGGACCGGCAATGTGGCGTCCGTAGCTTCTCGCGTCGTGGGTGCTCCCGATGTGGCCCGACGCTGGCCTTGACCCTCGACATCACAGGAGGAGACCGTGCCCATCCCCATCCCCGCTGCACTCGACGAATCGGCCGCCCTGGCTCGGACCAAGGCGATGCAGGTCCGCCGCCTGCCTCGCTACCTGGCGGCGTCGGTGCTGGCCGGAGCGTTCGTGGGGGTGGCCGTGGTGTTGCTGGCCAGCGTGGCCGGCCCGTTCGTGGCGGCGAGCGCGCCCTCGGCCAAGCTGGTGCAGGGGGCGGTGTTCGGGGTGGCCCTGACGTTGGTGGTCTTCGCCGGCGCCGAGCTCTTCACCGGCAACGTGATGTACATGTTGCAGGGACTGTCGGCCCGCACCATCGGCTTCGGTGGCTTGATGGCGGTCTGGGTGGCATCGCTCGTGGGCAACCTGATCGGTTCCATCGGCTTCGCCGCCATGGTGCACGCCGGCGGCACGATGACCACCGGTGCATCCGCCGGGAAGATCGGGCCTGGGGAGGCGCTGATCGCCGGAGCGGTGGAGGCCAAGAACATGGCTACCGGCACGCAACTGTTCTGGCGCTCGGTGCTCTGCAACGCCCTGGTGTGCCTGGCCCTTTGGATGGCGGGACGGACCCGCAGTGACGCAGCCAAGCTGGTGGTGCTCTGGTGGGCGCTCTTGGCGTTCATCGCATCGGGTTTCGAGCACTCGGTCGCCAACATGACGCTGTTCGGTCTCGGGATCTTTCAGGGCCACGCCGCCTGGGGCGACTTGTGGCGCAACCTGGCCTGGACGGTCCCGGGCAACATCGTCGGCGGTGGCGTGCTGGTCGGGTTGGCCTACGCCTGGGTGGGTCGTGCGGATCGGCCGGTGACCGTCGCACCGGAACCGATCCCGGAGCCGGCCATCGACGCGCCACTCGGTCGTCTGCTGCAGAGGGGCAACGGCCAGGGCTCGCCCGACGGGCAGGGGCCCGAGCCGGCCCAGGCTCCGGCCATCCCCTGAGCGTCCACCAAGCTTCGCCGGACATGGGGAGGCGCTCCGACGCTCTCGTGCCAGATCGGCCTGGTTTAGCGTGTGGTCGTGGAGGTGAGCCGCCTGGAGGTCCTCGACGACGATTGGACACGGGCACTGGCCATCGTCGCCCACCCCGACGACTTGGAGTACGGCGCATCGAGCGCCGTCGCCCGATGGACCTCCGAGGGACGCCATGTGGCCTACGTGCTGGCCTCACGGGGGGAGGCGGGCCTGGGCGACGTGCCCCCCGCCACGGCCGCCGCCCTCCGAGAGGACGAACAGCGTCGGAGCGCGAGCGTCGTCGGGGTGGAGCAGGTGACGTTCCTCGACCATGTCGACGGCGCCATCGAATACGGTCTGGCCCTTCGTCGTGATCTCTCCCGGGTGATCCGTCGCCATCGCCCGGAGCTGATCCTCACCCTCAACCGCCACGAGACGTGGGGCGGCCAGAGCTTCAACATGGCCGATCATCGCCATGTCGGTCTGGCTGTGCTCGATGCAGCCCGCGACGCCGCCAACCGCTGGATCTTCCCCGATCTGCTCGAAGAAGAAGGCCTCGAGCCCTGGGGCGGAGTCCGTCTTGTCTGCTTCAGCGGATCGCCCCACGCCCGCCACGGCGTCGACGTCACCGGTTTTCTCGCCGCCGGCATCGAATCGCTGCAGGCCCACCGCACCTACATCGAGCACGTGGGCACCGATCCCGAGAGCTGGCTGCGAGAGGCGGCCCAGGCCGCTGGAGCGTTGCTCGGCTGCGAGCACGGCGTCGCCCTCGAGATCGTGCGCCCCTGAGCCGGTCCCTGCCCACTCGAGAAGAGCCCGGCGGGGCCCATCACCGTGGCCACGAGGAAATCTCTAAAGGTCAGCCTCGTTCGTGCCGATGGTGATGTCCCAGCCACATGTCGCACCCAGGGGAGGACCACCTCTTGTCAACCATCACCACTACCCCGTTCGAGGCCGAGCACCTGCGTTCCGACGAGACGATCGAAGTCCGGTTGCGCGGCGAGTTGGATGTCGCTGCCGGCCCCGAGCTGTGGTCCTGCCTCGCCCCCGTGCTGGAGGCCGGCGGCGTGCATCTACGGACACTGGTGCTGGACCTCAGCGCACTGGACTTCATGGATGCCGCCGGCCTGGGAGTCATCATGCGCCTCGCCAACAAGCTCCGCTCCACTGGCGGATCGATCTGCATCCGTTCGCCCCGGCCCCTTGTACGCAGGGTCCTTGACCTCACCGACGTCGGCCAGGTGCTGCACGTGGAGCCAGAGCCTGTCTGACGGCAACTCGGACAGGAGTGTCAGCTGAGTTGGGCGAAAGCCTCCGCCGATTCGGTGGGTCCGGCGACGACCAGCACGTCGCCCTTGGCCAGCACGCTGTCGGCGGTGGCGTAGGTGAACCCCTGGCCTACGGGCTTGATGCACACGACGGTCACGCCGAAGCGACCTCGCACGCCGACCTCGCTGAGCGACCGACCGATGAGCTCGCCGGGCGCCTCGGTCTCCACCATGGCGAAGTCGGGGTCCAGCTGGAACCAATCGATGATGCGCCGGCCTACGACGTGGGCGACGCGCTGGCCGCTCTCCTGCTCAGGGAAGACCACATGGTGGGCGCCGACGCGCTCGAGGATCCGCCCGTGCTGGGCGGTGACGGCCTTGGCCCAGATGTTGGGCACGCCGATGTCCGCCAGGGCTGCGGTGCTGAGGATGCTGGCTTCGATGTCGGTGCCGATGCCGACCACAGCGATGTTGAAATCGGCCGCGCCCATCTGGCGAAGCGTCTCTTCGCTGGTCGTGTCGGCCTGCATGACATGGGTGAGCTGGTCGGCGAAGCTCTGCACGCGCCCGGCGTCGCCGTCGACGCCGAGGACGTCGAAGCCCAGGTTGATCAGCTCCTCGGCAACGCTGCCGCCGAACCGGCCCAGGCCGACGACGAGAACCTGCTCACCGGATGCGGCTCGGTCCTGCCGCTTGGAGCTCCGTCGAAACGCTCGGTCAACCAATGATGGGCCTCTCTTCCGGGTAGCGGAACGGGCGCTCACGCTCGCGGAGGACGAGCGCGGCGAACAGGGTGGGCGGCCCGACGCGGCCGAGGATCATGAGGGCTGCCACCAGCAACTGGGCTGCGCCGGACAGCAGCGGGGTGGCGCCGGTCGACAGGCCGACGGTGCCCAGCGCCGAGACGACCTCGAACAGCACGTCCAGCCTGGGCAGTGACGTGATGGCGATCAGCACCATCGTGGCCCCCACGATCAGCCCGACCGCCAACAGAGCCACGGTCAGTGCCTGGCGCTGAGCGGAGGTGGGGATCCGGCGCTCGAAGGCCACCACGTCGGGCTGGCCGCGCACCTCGGCCCACATCACGCACGCGAGCAACGCGAACGTCGTCACCTTGATCCCCCCTGCGGTCGATGCACTGCCGGCGCCGATGACCATCAGGATCTCGGTGAGCAACTTCGACGGCTCCCGCATCTGGGCCACGTCGATCGAGTTGAACCCGGCCGTGCGGGGCATGGCGCTGTGGAACAAGGCGTTGACGACGGAGTCGCCGACCGACAGCGGGCCGAAGGTTGCGGCGTTGGTCCACTCGAACCAGGCGAAGCCGGCCCAGCCGACGACGAGCAGCAGCGCCGTGGTGGCCAGCGTGAGCTTGGTGTGCAGCCTCCATCCGTGGGGCGAGCGCGGCCGCCGGGCCACCTGGACCAGCACCGGGTATCCCAGGCCCCCCACGATGACGGTCCCAGCGATGACGAGCAGCACGAACGGGTCCTTGGCGTAGTCCACGAAGCTGCGAGGGAACAGGGCGAAGCCGGCGTTGTTGAACGCCGACACGGCGTGGAACAGGCCGAGGTAGGCGGCCCGCATCGGGGCATGGCCGTGGGCAAGCCAGAACCGCAGGAACAGGGCCACGGCCACAACGGCCTCGACTCCCAGGCTCAGCTTGGCGATCCCGAACAGCACCCGGCGAACGTCGCCCGTGTCGAGCGAGCGGGTCTCGGCCGCCGCCAACAGACGGTGACGCAGGCCCAGCCGATGCGACAGCACGACCACGATGACCGACGTCAGCGACATGATGCCGAAGCCCCCGATCTGGATCAGCACCAGGATCACCACCTCACCGAGCACGCTCCAATGCCCGGAGGTGTCGACGACGACCAAGCCCGTCACGCAGACAGCCGACGTCGCCGTGAACAGGGCCGTGAGGAACGACGTGGTGGCCCCGCTCTCGGAGGCGGCGGGGATCAGCAGCAGCAGCGCGCCGAGGAGGCTCGCAACGACGAAGCCGACGACGACATACTGGGCCGGCTGGTGGAGGGTGAGGTGCGACCCGACCCAACGCGCCAGCGACACGGCCGAAAGGGTACTAATCCTCGATCCGACGAGCCCGCCCGGGCTTCCGGCGAAGGCTCCAGCAGGAACCGCCGGCCGCCTTCGATGAGCACTCCCGTTCTCCAGTGGCCGCTGACGTATGCCAGGACGCCTCGAGGAGCCGAAAGCGCGTCTACCCTGCGTAGGGCAACCTTTGCTATGACAAGCGGTCGCCGAGCTCCAAGTGGCACGATCATCCTCGCCGGTCTGGCCACGATCGCTGGCGCCGTCTTCAACGGGGCCTTCCGCCCGTGGGACGGCTCGGCGCCGCTGCTGATCCTCGGTGCAAGTGGTGCCGTCCAGATCGTTGCGCTAACGATCCTCGTCCTCCGGAACTGGCATCCGTCCGGGCCGGATCCCCGCAGTTGGGTGGCTTCCTCGGCGGTCGACGCTCTTGCCCGGGCTCCGGTGGGCGCGTCTCCGGGCGCCTCCTGTCAGCTCGCGAACTTCGGTCCGCGCGTCGTCGCCGCCCTGATCGACGGGGCCTTGGTCCTCTGGCCGATACTGCTCGGCGTGGTGGTGTTCATGGCGGGCACCGACGAGGGTGAGAGAGAACCCGAGGGGTTCCCGAGGTTGCTCGTCTTCATCCTGGTGTTCGTCTCACTGATGTTGTTCACGTTGAACCGCGCCTTCATCCAAGGCAACGGCGGGCAGTCGTGGGGCAAGACGGCCCTCAAGCTGAGGCTCGTGCGGTTGGCTGATGGGCAACCCGTTACTCAGCTGGGCGCCGTGGGGCGTGATTTTCTCCACCTGGTTGACGCACTGATCTTCAACATCGGGTTCCTCTGGCCGCTGTGGGACGAACGGCGTCAGACCGTCGCCGACAAGATGGTGCGCACGGTCGTCGTTACCGAGGGCCCGACGCAGGACGGGCCGTCCTGGGACCGACTCGTCACCGGAATCCGGTCGACCCGCATGTATTTCGCAGCTTCCCCGGCGGTGGCGGCAGAAGCAACGCGAGCCGAGTCTCGAACGTGACGGCAACGTTCGAGCAGATTTTGTCGAAGCGGTCCACCCGATTCGGCCTGCCTCCTAGCGCCCTCCGCCGCTGGCGACTCGGAGAGCCAGCACCATCAGTACGACCTACTGCCCGCATGCACGGCTTATCCGGTTGCGACGTGGTACCCGGCGGATACGTTTCCGCAGGTTTGGCATTCTCTTCATGGACATGTCAAGTCCCGGTACCCGGTTGACACTTCGACCCCGGTAGCTACCTGACACACGTCGAACCCCTCACGCCGCGTTTCTGCGCCGAGGCCTCCCCCCGGGGTTGGCAAGGGCACCATGTTCGCGGGTGCGGTCATGCTTGGACTTGTGGCTGCGGA
>JAHWJI010000080.1 GCA_019348495.1 Actinomycetota bacterium
CTCGAACGGTACGGCCGCCCCGGAACCGGCACCGGAGAACGGGATCTGGCGGACGAGGGCGCCACCGGCGATGAGCTCGATGCTGCCGGCTCGGAGGTAGATGACCCGTTCCTCGACGGGGCGAGGGCACGGGTAGGAGATGATGCGGAAAGGGACGTAGGCCTCGAGCTGGCGTGAGGGGTCGGTGCCCCTGTAGAGCGGGTCGTTGGCATCGGGGCGGTAGGTGTCCAACAGGCACGGGCTGGGGCCTGCCTGCGCCCCGGGTACGGGCGCAGCCGCCGGCCCCACCTCGTGGGCAGCAGCGGGGAACGCGGCCAGCGGCGAGAGCACCAGGCCGACCATCACCACCGTCCACAGCGGACGGCTCACGCTCGGTTCCACACCTGCGCCGGCGCCGGAGTGACATCGTCGTGTCGCTCCCGGCGCCAGCGGATGAGCTCGAGGAGCAGGGCGGTGAGGATGGCGGCGACCCCGGCGAAGGGCAACCATGCGTTGTCGTCGGCGGGCGCCGACGGCTGGTCGAACGGCGGCGGGGGGATCATGGTTGATCCTCGGAGCTCGATAAGGCCGCCGTCCTCAACCCGCAAGGAGCTCTCGCGGGCGCTCACCTGGAGCTGCTCGAGGTCGGCGATGCCCGTGGCCGCCACCACCACGCCCTCGTCCACGTCGGAGATCCGCATGCCCGACAGGCTCGTCGCCGTGCGGATGCCGACGCCCCGGGGCGCCCGCCGGATCTCGCCGCCGCCCACCTGGGACCGGGGCGCTTCCAGCGCCATGCCCATCTGCGAGCTGTCGAGCACGGTGTTGTCGATGGCCACCATGTCGGCGGCGCCTCCGTAGGCCTGGAGGCCGATCTCGTGGCCCTCAATGAGATTGCCCTCGATGCGGTTGGCGGTGCTCTCCAGGCCGTTGACCCGGATGCCCACGCGGTTGCCCCGCACCACGTTGTCGACCACGACGTTGTCGGCCGAGCCGAGCAGCACGATGCCGTCCTTGGCGTTGTTCTCCACCAGGTTGGCCTCGATGCGGTTGCGGTCCGAGGAGGAGTCCATCATGATGCCGTTGCCGGCGTTGTCGTGGGAGTGGTTGCGCCGCAGCACGCTGTCGGTGACGCCGCGGGAGACGATGAAGCCGTGGCTGCCGTTGCCGTAGGCCACGTTGTCCTCTACCACCAGCCCGGTGGTGAAGTCGTGGGGATCGAAGCCGTAGAGGATGTTGTCGCGAAAGACGTTGTCCCGAAAGACGATGCCGGTGGCCTCGAAGGTGTAGACGCCGAAGAAGTTGTGGGCGAAGGTGGAGCCGAGCACCTCGCCGGTGGACCCTCCCAGGCGCCAGGCCACGCCGTAGGCTGAGCCGCGGTCGGATCCGAGGTAGGACATCTCCGAGTTGACCACGTCCAGCCGGGCCGCCTCCTGGTACAGCACGAAGGGGCGTCCGTCGGCCGGCTCTTCGTCCGGTGCCTGGCGCTCACGGCTCCAGGAGGTCACGGCGACGCCTTCGAAGCGGGCAGTGGCCCCCCTGCCACCGAAGAACACGCCCGGTCGATCGACCAGGCGCAGGGTCTGGACCCGGGGGGCGGCGATGGTCACCGTGGTCCCGGGAGCCTGCACGAAGGCGGCGGTCAGCTCGAAGACCCCAGGCTCCACCTCGGTGGCCCACTCCGGATCAGCGACGGCCTCGACGATAGCCTCGAAGGAGACCGGGCCCTGGGCCGACGACGGGAAGTCGATCCTACGGGCCAGCCGGCCGCCCTCGGTGAGCTCCAGCACACCGGGCGCAACGTAGAGCGAGCGCACGTCGGGGGCTCGCGGGCAGGGGTACTTGGTCACCCGGAAGGGGCTGAACTCCTCGAAGCGATCTCTGTCCGAGGTGCCCGTGCCGATGGCCTCCCCCGGTGAGTCGGCCGAGCGCTCGATGGAGCAGACGTCGACGGATGGAGGTGCCGGCTCCACTGGGTGGGCGCCGGCCGGGCGCGTCCCCAGTGGTGAGAGCACCAGGGCGATGACCACCACCAGCCACGACGGCCGACGGGCGCGTCCGGCGAGACCGGGACCCGGTGTCACGCCGGCACCCGCTCCACCTGGTCGACCCGGTCGACGACCGCCTCCTCGGTGCGGACCACCGAGCCGTCGACGACGGCCACGTCGCGGGTCAGCCAACGCTGGGCCCGGATGGTGACCAGGGCGTAGATCTTGACGATGGCCATGACGAAGGTCAGGCCGATGAAGAAGGGGAGGATGACCAGGTCGCGCGGGCGACGGCGCAGGTGGGGAAGGATCTTGGTGCCCCGGCTGACCAGCCACCAGGCCACCAGGGCGAGGGCGACGAGCCAGTCGGTCCTGACGAGGGCGAGGACGAGGAAGGCCGGCGACACGAGCAGGGTGAAGCTGCTCACCGCCTTGTCGGCCATGGTGAAGGCCAGGAAGGGGCGCCTGAAGACCCACCCCTCGCCGAACGCCCGCAGGTCGCTGCGCCAGGTGTTGCGCGACCAGCGCAGCCGCTGGAGGAAGAAGGTGCGGGCATCGGGGGGAAAGGTGGACCACACCCGAGCCGAGCGCTGCATGAAGGTCCGGTGCCCGTCACGCAGGATGAGCGACGTCAGGCGCTTGTCGTCGCCGGAGTTGCAGGGGACGCCGAGGAAGCGTTCCTCCATGAACTCGTCGCCGTGGGCGACCAACAGGGAGCGTCGATAGACCGCTGTGCGCCCTGAGAGGCACGACACCGCCCGCCCCATGACGGTTTGGGCCGCGTTCTCGTCGAAGTAGCGGGCGTCGAGGTAGATGTCGTTCACCCGCTGGAGCAGGCTCTGGGGGTTGTAGACGTTCTGGCGGGTGCCGACCCCGCCGACCCGTGGATCGACGAAGGGCTCGCAGACCCGGTCGGAGACGTCGTTGGCCCAGATGGTGTCGGAGTCGACGAGGGCGACCAGATCGGTCGAGGCGTGCTCCCAGCCCAGCTTGAGGGCCGGACGCTTTCCCGGCACCGAGGTGGGGATCACGGTCACCGGGTACTCGGCGGCGATGGCCTGGCAGACGTCGTCCGTGACGTCGATGACACACACGATCTCGGTCACGTGCTGGTTGGCCAACCACGACTCCACCGCGGCCCGGAAGATGTCGGGGTCCTCTTGGTAGACGGGCGTGACGATCGTGATGGCCTCCCGGTGGGCCGAGGTGCAGGGCCGGTACAGGGCTGCGGGGATGCGCCGGATGAACCAGCTCAGCCAGCGCACCACCCCCAGGATCCCGATGGGGACGTAGAAGGCGAGGTCGGTCACCATCGGCCGCGCCCGCCCCTCGTGATCTGTGGCATGGGGACCGCGATCAGCCGGAGCGTCGCTCCGCCACCACCGAAGGAGGGTGGTCGACGGCTTCGCCAGCTGCGTGATCGCTCAGGTCCAGCAGGTCCTCGACGTGGTCGGTGACCTCGGTCAGCTCCTCGCTCACCCGCTCCGCCATGGTCTGGTTGACCTCGATGACGGCGCTGAGCAGGGGCATGGGAACACCGAGCTCGGTGGCGAAACCGAGGAACCCGGCGGTGTCCTTGGGCAGGCAGGCGCCACCGTAGGGAGCGCCACCCCGGATGCCGTACTGGGGGTTGGTGGAGGCCTCGGCCGACAGCGCCACCGTGGCCGCCACCTCGTCACTGTTGAGGCCCAGGTGCTGGGCCACCAGCCAGAACTCGTTCCAGAAGCTGATCTTGGTGGCGTTGAAGATGTTGTGGGCGCACTTGACCAACTCGGCCTGGCGGGGGTCGCCGAAGGTCTTCACCAACCCCCCGAAGGGGCGAAAGAGCTCGACCAGGCGCTGCACGGTCAGCGTGCTGCGGGAGGCGATGACCGTCATGGAGGGCGCCAGGAAGTCGTCGAGGGCGGTGGCGGCCCGCAGGAACTCCGGGTTGGAGGCCAAGGCGAAGCCCTCGCCCTCGGACTTGCCCGAGGCCTCCTCCAGCGCCGGGCGCACCACGTTGTCGCAGGTGCCGGGGGCGGTGGTGGAGCGCAGCACGACGGTGTGGTAGCCCGAGGAGCGGGCCAACGCGGCACCCACGGCCCGGGTGCCGGCGATCAGGGGCCCGAAGTCATAGGCCATGCCCTTGTGCGGAGTGGGAAGGGTCAAGAAGATGAAGGTGTGCTCGTCGGAGAGCTCGAGCGTCTCGCTCGCCGCGTAGCCCTGGGTCCGCAGGGCCGCGAGCCGTTCCTGGTTGATGTCGACGAACGACACCTGGTGCCCCCGGGACGCCAGTCCCTGGCCCGACGCGGTGCCCACGACACCAGAGCCGACGATCACCACCTCAGCCATCCGCCCACCGCCTTCTCTGCTAGTTGGAGCGACGGCTGCCCGGAACGAGCATCGCCAGCCGCGGTAAGAACCGAAGTCGGTGCCTGGCGCGGCGGCGTCCATTCCGACTCAGTTGTTCTACACGGATCGAGCTGCGCTCACAACCGTTCCGGGTACCTTTGCCAGCTTTCACCCCGGAACCCGGACCCGCGACTGCCCCTGCGAGGTCACCGAAGGATACGGTGAGGCCATCGAGATGGGGGGACGCCGGCCGAGGGGTCAGTCGTGTTCCGGCCTGCGGTGGATCTTCCTCCTGGTGCTGTCCCCGGGGCTCCTCGTCGCCTGTCCCAGCTCAGGGCCTCCCACCGCCACGGCCCTCCACGTCTCCTCCGCCGCCGGGCCCGACGGCGACGGCACGCAATCCCGCCCCTATGCCAGCATCGACGAGGCCTTGGTCCGGGCACAGCCCGGCGACCAGGTCCTCGTCGCCTCCGGCGAGTACCCCCCCTTCATCACCGTGCGACCGGGCACGGCCGAGGCTCCCATCCGCATCACCGGCCAGGATGCCCGCATCGTGGGTGCCGACGGCGACCGGGTCATCAACGTGACCCACAGCTACGTGACCCTGGAGGGCCTTGACATCTCCGGGGGCGACGTGTTGGTGCGCATCGCCGGGGCACAGGGCGTGCGCCTGCTCGCCAGCTTCCTTCACGGCGCCGACAGCGAGTGCGTGAGATTGCGGGACGGGACCAGCAACGTCGAGGTCAGCGGAAACCGCATCGAGCGCTGTGGCCTGACCGACTTCGACCTGGATGCCGACCGGAAGAACGGTGAAGGCGTCTACATCGGTGTCGCTCCCGAGCAGCTCGGCGACGATCCGGGTGCCTCAGCTGTCGCCGAAGGCAACCGGGTCAGCGACAACGACATCTCGGTGCCGGGTGAGTGTGTCGACGTCAAGGAGGGGGCGGTGGGAACCCAGGTGGACGCCAACCGCTGCACCGGCAGTCAAGATCCCGACGGAGCGGGGTTCAGCTCCCGGGGCGACGAGACGACCTTTCGTGACAACGTCTCGACCGGTCATGCCGGCGCCGGCATCCGCCTGGGCGGCGACGGCCCCGGCCAGGGGGTGGACAACGTGGTCATCGGCAATCGCCTCACCGGCAACGCCGGGTACGGGCTGAAGGTCGAGCGCTTCCCCCAGGGCGAGATCTGCGGCAACGAGATCACCGACAACGACGACGGCGTCACCAACGGCGAGGTCGATCCCCGGCGTCCGTGCCCGCAGGGTGCACGAGGCAATCGAGGCTGATTCACTCGTGCGTGGCGCGTGGCATGCTGGTCGGTGTCGTGCTGGCTCGAGAAGCACCCCGCTCAGGCCTAAAGGCCCAAGAGCGAAAATGACGAGGAGACAGCATGTTCACGAAAACTCATCGCCTGTTGGTCGGGACGGTGGTCGCCGTGGTCGCGTCGGTGCTGATCCCCTCGGCCGCGTCGGGGGGGGCCGCCTCGTACTACGTGAGCCCGTCGGGCAGCGACAGCAACGACGGCGCCACGTCTGAACGGCCCCTGCGCACCATCCAAAAGGCCATCGACGTGGCCCAGCCGGGCTCGACGGTCAACCTCGCCTCCGGGACCTACCTCCAGGACTTCCGCTCGGCTCGCAACGGCACCTCCTCGGCTCCCATCACCATCACCGGCCCGCGGGCCGCGGTGGTCAAGGGCGCCGGCCGGACCTCGATCGTCAGGATCAACCACGACAACCACGTGCTGCGGGGCTTCACCCTCGAAGGCCGCTTCGGTTCGGGGAGTGGCGTCTCCAGCTACCGCAAGAAGCTGCTCTACGCCCAGGGCGTCGAGACTCGCTCCGGCGTGAGCGGGCTGCGGGTGCTCGACATGAAGTTGACCAACGCCCTCGACGAGTGCGTCCGCCTGCGGTACTTCGCCGTGAACAACGAGATCGCCGGCAACACCATCACCAACTGCGGGATCGAGGACTTCCAGCTCGGCGGGGGCGGGAAGAACGGCGAGGGCGTCTACATCGGCACGGCCCCCGAACAGCTCGGGGACGGGAACAACCCCACGACCGACCGTGACGTCTCCCGGGGCAACGTGGTGCGCAACAACTTCATCGACACCCAGGGCGGCGAATGCGTGGATGTCAAGGAGGCGGCCACCGCCAACCTCATCGAGAACAACCGCTGCACAGGTTCGCTCGATCCCAACTCCGGTGGTCTCGACTCCCGCGGCAACGGCAACGTCTTCCGTGGGAACGAGGTGTACGGGCACGTCGGCGCCGGTGTTCGCCTGGGGGGCGACACGTCCAGCGACGGCATCGACAACAGCGTCTACGACAACGTGATTCGCGACAACAAGGTCGGGGGCATCAAGTTCATGGCCAGCCCCCAGGACAAGGTGTGCGGGAACACCATGTCCGGCAACAGCAGGGACGCAGTGGGCACGTTCGCAGATCAGTTCGACCCCACCGCACCGTGTGGAGCGACGACCACCACCACCGCCGCTCCCTCGTCAACCACCACGACGTCTACCACGACCACCTCGACGACAGGCCCCCAGCCGTCGATCTCCGAGAGCTTCTCGTCCTCGGCGACGAACTTCGTCGTGGTCAAGGGAGGAACGTGGAACGTGAGCAACGGCGACTACGTGCTGACCAACCCGGATACCTCGATGAAGGTCGGAAACGGGAACATCTCGGTGCACAAGACGCTGGTCGCCGGGGACTTCACCATGACCAGCGTGGGGCGGACCAAGGGGACGAGCAACTCGTTCAACGACTTCTCCGTGCTCTTCTCCTATCAGGACCCCGACAACTACTGCTTCGTCAGCTTCAACGAGGGCAACGATGCCAACACCAGCGGGATCTTCTCGGTGGTGGGCGGTGCGGTCCGCGAACTGGCCGACATCTCGAGGACCATCAAAGCCGACCAGGACTACGACGTGAGGATCGACAAGGACGGCGAGAGGGTGACGGCGTACCGCAACGGGACCCAGATGGCGACGGCGAACGCCCCGGCCTGCGGTGGCGGCCGGGTGGGCTTCGGCACTCGCAACGACGGCGCCCGCTTCGATGACCTGCGCCTGCAGTAGGCGGTGACGGCGAGCGCAGCTGCCGACGACCACACGCTGGCGGCCGAGGTCGCCGCCGAGGCCGGCCGCGTCTTGCTGGCCATCCGGGGTGCCGACGGCGGCGGCGACCTGGGCCCCGACCGGCTCCGGGACGAGGGCGACCGCCGGGCCCACGAGCGGATCATGGCCCTGCTCGCCGCTGCCCGGCCCGACGACGCGGTCCTCTCCGAGGAGGGAGCCGACGACGCCCGCAGGTTGTCGGCGCCGCGGGTGTGGATCGTCGACCCACTGGACGGCACCCGGGAGTTCGGCGAGCCGGGGCGCACCGATTGGGCCGTGCACGTCGCCCTGGTGGTGGCGGGCACGCCCGTCGTCGGAGCCGTCGCCCTGCCGGCCCAGGAACGGATGCTCAGCACCCGGCCGGCGCCGCCCCTGCCGCCCACCCGTCCCGGTCCGCTGCGGGTGGTGCTCAGCCGCAGCCGGCGGCCGGCGGAGGCCGCCCGGGTGGCCGAGGCGCTGGGTGCCGAGCTGGTGCCGCTGGGTTCGGCCGGAGCCAAGACCATGGCGGTGGTCCTCGGCCACGTCGACGCCTACGTGCACGCCGGCGGGCTCTACCAGTGGGACTCGGCGGCACCCGTCGCCGTGGCCGCCGCTGCCGGTCTCCACGTCTCTCGAATCGACGGCTCCCCGCTCGTGTACAACGCCGCCGAGGTGTCCCTTCCCGACCTGGTGGTCTGCCGACCGGAGCTGGCTGACGCATGTCTCGCCGCACTTGGAGGCTGAGAGGCCCCGCCGGCGGCTCCTCGGCGGCCCGGCCGGCGGGCAAGCTGGCGAGGTGAGCCCACCCACCCCTGCGGACCTGGCGCTCGGGACCTTCAGCGAGCACCCGCCGTGGATCGTCGATCCCGCCGCCCTGCGCTGGAACGTGGGCCTCGACCGGGTGCGGGCCCGGACCCGTGCCGAGGTTC
>JAHWJI010000081.1 GCA_019348495.1 Actinomycetota bacterium
CGTACCCGCCCCCACACGAAGCTCAGCGTGGCCGACAACAGCACCATCCCGACCAGGTCACGACCGTGGCGCCGGTACCAGGGCGCGGACGTGGGGACCGGGTGCGAGGCGGTCCCGGGACGGTGCCGGTGCTCGCTACCGTTGGCTCCCGGCGTCGGCGGCTGGTGACGTTCGAGGCGTGGTCGTGGTCACGGTCGACGTCGCCGCGCCGACCGACCCCGTCTCTTCCATCACGTGAGCGCTCTCCTCCGAGGCGACCAGGCTCTAAGCCGGACCCGCGTCGTCGTAGTGAGGGCTTCAACCATGCCGCACCGGCCGGCCTGCGGACGCGAGCGTAGCGCCCAGGCCGCGCCCACGGTCGCGGCGCCGGGCCCCGGCGCTACTCTCGCCCGATGCCCGCCACCGTCGCCGTCATCGGCACCGGCTACGTCGGCCTCACCACCGGCGCCTACCTCGCCCACCTCGGGCACACCGTGATCTGCGCCGACGTGGTGGCCGACAAGGTGGACCAGCTCAACCGGGGCGAGGTTCCCATACTCGAAGCCGGCCTCGAGGACCTGGTGTCCGAAGGGCTGAGCTCCGGGCGCCTCTCCTTCGTCCTCGGCGCCGCCAACGCGGTGGCCGGGGCCGAGTTCGTGTTCCTGTGCGTGCCCACGCCCCAGGGCGAGGACGGCTCGGCCGACCTCAGCTACGTGCGCCACGCCGCGGGTGAGATCGCCGCCGGCCTCGCTCCCGAGTGCATCGTCATCAACAAGTCCACCGTGCCCGTCGGCTCGACGCGCGTGGTGGAGGAGGCCCTCGGGCGCGACGACGTGTTCGTGGTGTCGAACCCGGAGTTCCTGCGAGAGGGCTCGGCCGTGCACGACTGCCTGCACCCCGAGCGCATCGTCATCGGTAGCGACGACCAGGCCGCGGCCATGCGGGTCGCCGAGCTGTTCGAGGCTCTGCGGGCGCCGCTGGTGATCACCGACCCGGCCTCGGCCGAGACGATCAAGTACGCCTCCAACGCCTTCCTCGCCACCAAGGTCAGCTTCGTCAACGCCCTGGCCAACGTGTGCGAAGCCGTGGGCGCCGACGTGCGCGAGGTGGTGTTGGGCATGGGCCACGACCCCCGCATCGGCTTCGAGTTCCTCAAGCCCGGCCCGGGCTGGGGCGGATCCTGCTTCCCCAAGGACACCCGGGCCATGGTCCACATCGCCGAGGACGCCGGCTACGACTTCAACCTGTTGCGGGGCGTCATCGCCGTCAACGACGAGCAGTACGAGCGCATGGCCGACAAGGTCGAGCGCATGGTGGGAACCTCGCTGGAGGGATGCGAGGTGGCCGCCTGGGGGCTCACGTTCAAGGCCCGTACCGACGACCTGCGGGACTCGCCCGCCATCGAGGTCATCCGCCGCCTCCGGGAGCGGGGGGCGCGGGTGCGGGCCTACGACCCCACCGTCGACCCTCACGCGGCGGCGGAGGATCCCCGGCTCGGGGACATCGAGCTGGGGGCGGACGCCTACGCGGTGGCCGCCGGCGCCCAGGTCGTCGTCGTCCTCACCGAGTGGGACGAGCTGCGCTGGCTCGATTACGCCAAGGTGGCGGGGTCGATGGCCGAGCCCCGCATCGTCGACACCCGCAACCTCCTGGACGCTCCTGCGCTGCGCCGCCTGGGCTTCACCTACACCGGCTTGGGGCGCGACGGGTGAGCAACCGCAGGGTGGTGGTCACCGGGGGGGCCGGCTTCCTCGGCTCCCACCTCTGCGACGCCCTGCTGGGCCGGGGTGACCAGGTGGTGGCCATCGACAACCTGTCGACGGGCAAGATGGCCAACGTCGAGCACCTCTTCGGCGCCGAGGGCTTCACCTTCGTGCGCCACGACGTGAGCAGCTACGTCTGGGTCCCGGGACCGATCGACGCCGTGCTCCACTTCGCCAGCCCGGCCTCGCCCCGCGACTACCTGGAGCTGCCCATCCCCACGCTGAAGGTGGGCAGCCTGGGCACCCACAACACCCTGGGCCTGGCCAAGGACAAGGGCGCCCGCTACTTCCTGGCCTCCACCAGTGAGGTCTACGGTGACCCCCAGGTGCATCCCCAGCCCGAGAGCTACTGGGGCCACGTCAACCCCGTCGGTCCCCGGGGCGTCTACGACGAGGCCAAGCGCTTCGGCGAGGCCATGGCCATGGCCTACCACCGGGCCCACGGCATCGACGTGCGCATCGCCCGCATCTTCAACAGCTTCGGCCCCCGGCTCCGACCGGGCGACGGTCGGGTGGTGTCGAACTTCTTGGTCCAGGCCCTGCGGGGCGAGCCGCTGACCCTCTACGGCGACGGCGCCCAGACCCGGAGCTTCTGCTACGTCGACGACGAGGTGCGGGGGCTGTTGGCCCTGCTCGACAGCGACCACGTCGGACCCGTCAACATCGGCAACCCCGAGGAGCACACCGTGGCCGAGCTGGCCCGGATCGTCCTGGAGGTGACCGGGTCGACCTCGCCGCTGGTCTTCGAAGAGCTCCCGGTCGACGATCCCTCCCAGCGCCGACCCGACACCACTCTGGCCCGGCGGCTCTTGGACTGGGAGCCCGAGATCGAGCTGCGCGACGGCCTGGCCCGTACCGCGGCCTGGTTGGAAGAGGTGCTCGAACGGTGACGCCGGCGCTCGAGACGCCCACCGTGGCCGCTGTCATCGTCAGCTACAACGTGCGCGACATGGTGCTCGAGTGCGTCGCCAGCCTGCGTGGCGACGGTATCGAGCACGTAGTGGTGGTCGACAACGCCTCGGTCGACGGCTCGGCCGAGGCCGTGCGTCGCCACGATCCCGACGTCGACGTGGTGGCGCTCCCCCACAACCTGGGCTACGGCGGTGCCGCCAACCGGGGGGTGGCCCGCACCTCCAGCACCTACGTGGCCATCATGAACCCTGACGTGGTGATCGAGCCGGGATCGACCAAGGCCCTGGTCGACGCCCTGGAAGCCGACCCGGGCCTGGCGGTGGTGGGGCCGCGGGTGGAGACCCCTGACGGTGCCCTCTACCCGTCGGCCCGTACCTTCCCGGCCCTGGCCGACGCCGCCGGCCACGCCTTCTTCCACTTCGTGTGGCCCGCCAACCCCTTCAGCCGGCGCTACCGGATGCTCGACTGGGACCACGCCTCGGCCGTCGACGTCGACTGGGTGGCCGGCAACCACTTCATGGCCCGGCGCCGGGCCTGGGACGAGGTGGGGGGGTTCGACGAGGCCTTCTTCATGTACATGGAGGACGTCGACCTGTGCTGGCGGCTGCGCCGGGCCGGGTGGCGCACGGGCTACCAGCCGGCGGCCAGGGTCACCCACGCCATCGGCGGTTCCACCGACCAGACCCCCTACCGCATGATCGCCGCCCACCACCGCTCGCTGCTGCGCTACGCGGCCCGGACGACCACCGGTCGCCGGCGCCTGCTGCTGCCGGTCATGGCCCTGGCCCTGGTGGTGCGCACCGTGCTGGCCTGGGTCCAGCGGGCGGCGCGAGGTCGCCCCCACGCCGCGGTATGAGCGCCCCCCTCCCCCGATGACCATGGGGAGGGGACCCGCCGGTAGCATCGCCCCCCGATGGGACGGGCGTCGTCGACCAAGCGCGTGGCACGGGCAGCGCGGGCGGCCGGCCGCGGTGGGGAATCCAAGCGGTCGAAGTCGCTGGCGTGGCCACTGGCCATGGTGGCGGTGGTGGGCCTGGGCAGTGCGCTGATCTTCCTCTCCCGGGAGGGGCAGGCCGTGGCCGAGGCCCCCATCCTCGGCGATCACTGGCACGTGGCCTACGGCGTCTCGATCTGCGGCTCGTTCCTGCCGCCTCTGGCTGACGCCCAGCAGGACACCAGCGGCATCCACACCCACCGCGACGGCCTGATGCACATCCACCCCTTCTCCACCCGCTACACCGGCGAGGGGGCCAACCTGGGCGCCTTCGCCGAACAGGTGGGTGTGACCCTGGAGGACGACCGGATCACCACGCCGGGCTCCGCCGAGCTGGCCAACGGTGGCGAGTGTGACGGTGAGGCGGCAAAGGTCCAGGTCAAGGTGTGGGACGGAGCCGACGACCGCGAGGGCCGGCTGCTCGAGGGCGACTTCGCCGACTACGCCCCCCCCAACGGGAGCCTGGTCACCATCGCCTTCGCCCCCGAGGGGGCCGACCTGCCCAAGCCCCCTTCAGCCGGCACCGTGCCCGACGACGTGCCCGGCGCCGCACCCGTGGGGGGCGAGCCCGACACCCCAGCCTCGTCCAGCACCTCGGTGCCGGCGACCACCACCCCGTGAGAGCCGTCGTCCTCGTCGGCGGAGTGGGCACCCGCCTGCGCCCCCTGACGCTGCGCACCCCCAAGCAGATGCTGCCCGTGGCCGGTCGCCCCATGATCGAGTGGGTGGTGAGCCACCTGGGCGCCCACGGCGTCGACGAGGTGGTGCTGTCCCTCGGCTACCGCCCCGACACCTTCCAGCGGGCCTACCCCGACGCCACCTGCGCCGGGGTGCGCCTGGTCTACGCAGTGGAGGCCCAGCCCCTCGACACCGCCGGCGCCATCCGCTTCGCCGCCACCGAGGCGGGGATCGACGAGCGCTTCCTGGTCGTCAACGGCGACGTGCTGAGCGAGCTCGACGTGTCCGCCCTGGTGGCCTTCCACGACGAGGCCCACCGGGCCCACGGCGCCCTGGCCACCATCGCCCTCACCCCCGTCGACGACCCCGCCGCCTACGGGGTGGTCGACACCGACAGCGACGGACGGGTGCGGGCCTTCGTGGAGAAGCCGGCGCCGGGTGAGGCGACGTCGCACGACATCAACGCCGGCTGCTACGTGCTCGAGCCCGAGGTGCTCGAACGCATCCCTGCTGACCGACGGGTCAACATCGAGCGGGAGACC
This sequence comes from Actinomycetota bacterium, assembly GCA_019348495.1. GTDB lineage: Bacteria > Actinomycetota > Acidimicrobiia > Acidimicrobiales > CADCSY01 > JADDRA01. The sequence continues at coordinate 4,869 of JAHWJI010000081.1, forward strand.
TTCCCCGCCCTGGTGGCCGACGGGCTGGTCTGGGCCATGAGCCAGCCGGGGTGGTGGGTCGACGTGGGCACCGCCGAGCGCTACCTCCAGGCGTCGCTCGACCTGCTCGACCGGGGGGCAGGCCGAGGCGAGGCCGGCCACGTGGCCGACAGCGCCATGGTGGCCACCAGCGCCGTCGTCACCCGCTCGGTCCTCGGTCCGGGCTGTCGCATCGGGCGCAACGCCCGGGTGGAGGGATCCTTGGTGTTCTCCCGGGCCGTGATCGGCAACGGGGCCACCGTCAGCGGCTCGATCGTGGGCGCCAGCGCGTTGGTGGGCGACGCCGCCTCGGTGACGGCGTTGTCGGTGCTGGGCAACGGCACCGAGGTGGAGGGCGGCGCCTCGCTGGCGGGCGCGGTGCTGCCCCACCCCGACACCTGGCCCTCCGCCTGACGCGGCGATGAGGGCGCTCGTCACCGGCGGTGCCGGCTTCATCGGCTCGACGCTGGTCGACCGCCTGCTGGCCGAGGGCCACGCCGTCGACGTGGTCGACGACCTCTCCACCGGCTCGCTGACCAACCTGGCCGAGGCCCGGGCCGATCGCAACCACCAGCTGTCGGTGCACCAGCTCGACGTCCGCTCGCCCGAGGTGGTCGACCTGGTGGCCCGCCGCAAGCCCGAGGTCGTGTTCCACCTGGCCGCCCAGGCCGACGTGCGGGTCTCGGTGGCCCGCCCCGTCTTCGACGCCGAGGTCAACGTGATCGGCAGCCTCAACGTCTTGGAGGCCGCCCGGGCCGCGGGTGCCCGCAAGGTCGTCTTCGCCTCCAGCGGCGGCACCATCTACGGCGACCCCGACCCCGCCGACCTGCCGGTGACCGAGGCCCACCCCCAGCGACCGGTCTCGCCCTACGGCGTGGCCAAGAAGGTGGTGGGCGACTACCTCCATGCCTACCGGGTGCTGCACGGCCTGGAGTTCACCGCCCTGGCCCTGGCCAACGTGTACGGCCCCCGCCAGGACCCCCACGGTGAGGCCGGGGTGGTGGCCATCTTCGCCGGCAAGCTCCTGGCCGGTGAGGCCTGCACCATCTTCGGCGACGGGCGCCAGACGCGCGACTTCGTCTACGTCGACGACGTGGTCGACGCCTTCGTGCGGGCGGCGGGTCGGGGCAGCGGGGTGCTGTGCAACATCGGCACCGCCACCGAGACGTCGGTGCTGCGCCTCTACGAGGTCATGGCCGCCGCCGCCGGGCGCTCCGACGCCGCCCCGGTCTTCGCCCCGGAGCGCCCGGGAGAGCTGGCCCGCTCGGCCCTCGACCCGGCCCGGGCCCGCCTCCACCTGGCCTGGGAGCCCTGGACCACCCTCGAGGACGGCGCTGCCGCCGTCCTCCGCTGGTTCGCCGACCGCCAGTCCTGACCGGAGGGGGTCAGCGGAACAGGTCCTCGGCCGGGGGCCGGACCACCTCGGCGCCCACCGACGACTCCCGCAGCCAGGCCCCGTCGACGCCGCGCACCACGGCCACGGGCACCGAGGCGGCCTTGCCCATGACCAGCTCGGCCGCCGCCGCCAGCTCGTCGGCCACGGCCACCTCGGTCACCTCCAGGCTCCGCCCCAGCGCGTCGGTGCCGCCCCGCAGGTCGACCACGGCGGCCACGCCGGCGCAGCCGATGGCCACATCGGTGGCCCCCCGGCGCCACGGTCGACCGAAGGTGTCGGAGACGACCACGGCCAGCTCCACCCCCAGCGTGGCCCGCAGGCCGTCACGGATGCGCCGGGCGGAGCGGTCGGGGTCGACGGGCAGGAGCGCCGCTCGTCCCCGGGCCACGTTGGACAGGTCGACGCCGGCGTTGGCGCACACGAAGCCGTGGGCCGTCTCGGTGACGAGGAGCTCGCCCCGGCGCCGCAGCACCCGCACCGCCTCGGCCTCCACCAGTCGCCGGCGGGCGTCGGGGTCGTCGGGATCGAGGTCGACCACCCGGCCTTCGGCCTTGGACACCACCTTCTGGGTCACCACCACCACGTCGCCGTCGACCAGCACCGGGCCCCGCTCCCCGTCACAGGCCCCGGCGACGAGAGCGGCGAGCCCGTCGCCGGCCTGCACCTCGGGCAGGCCCTCGACCGGATGGATCACCAGGGACCGCACCGGCTCAGGCGGGGCTCGGCACCACGGCCAGGGTGGTGCGGGCCAGGGCCGCGGCCTCGGTCGGCCCGTGCATCACGGTGGGAGCGACGACGCAGCGCATGCCGGCGGCCTCCACCTCACCCGCCCGGGCGGCGTCGGCCTCGTCGACCACCAGGGTGGCTGCCACCGGGGCATAGAGGCGGGCCACGCCCACCACCGACGACTCGTGGCCCAGCTCGCTGAGCAGCCGGTCGGCCGGTCCTCGCAAGGCGGCGCCGGCGACGATGGGCGAGACGGCCACCACGTCAGGGCGCCGGGCGGCCAGGGCGCGGGACACGCCGGGCACGGCCAGCACCGGGCCGATGGACACGACGGGGTTCGAGGGGGCGATGACGACCCGCTCGGCGCCGGCCAGGGCCTCGAGCACGCCCGGGCCCGGTCGGGCCGTCTCCACCCCGGCGAAGCGCACGGCGGCCACCGGCACGGCGTGGCGCCGGGCCACGAAGTACTCCTGGAAGCCGATCTCGACACCCACGTCCTCGCCGGCCGTCCGCTCGCCGGCCGTCCCCTCGCCGGCCGTCTCCTCGCCGGCCGTCCCCTCGCCGGCCGTCCCCTCGCCGGCCAGGGTGATGCGGGTCTCGACGGTGCCCTCGGTCACGGGCAACAGCGTGGGGCCCACGCCCCACGCCGCCGCCACCTCGGCCATGACCCGGGTCAGGCCGGCGCCCTCGCTCAGGCGGGCGGTGCGGTAGAGGTGGGTGGCCAGGTCGGTGTCGCCCAGGCGGAACCAGGTGCACCCGGCGGTCGAGCCGGCCGGGGCCACGTCGGCGAAGCGG
>JAHWJI010000082.1 GCA_019348495.1 Actinomycetota bacterium
GCGGCAACCGCGGCGCGTCGGCGCGCTCCGAACCGAGCACGGAGTAGGCCGGCCGGGGAGCCGGGCGGCCGAGATCCTGCGTGCGCGCCCGCGCGAGCGAGACCTCGCGGCCGGCGGCGGCGAAGATCGCCTGCGCGAAGTCGAACCACGAGCACGGCTCTTCACCCGTGGCGTGCAGCACCCCGGTCGCGCGCGTCTCGGCGAGGGCCACGAGCGCCGGAGCGAGATGGCCCGTGTAGGTCGGGATCCCGACATGGTCGTCGACCACCGCAAGCTCCTCGCGCTCGCCGGCCAGGCGCAGCACCGTCTTGGCCATGTTGGGCCCGTGGCGCCCGCACAGCCACGACGTCCGCACCACGGCGGCGCCGGGACCGGCCTCCTGCTCCCCCGCCAGCTTGGAGCGACCGTAGGCCGACTGGGGGTTGGGCCGGTCCCACTCGACGTAGGGGTCGGCCTTGGTGCCGTCGAAGACGTGGTCCGTCGACACGTGGCACAGGTGGGCGCCCACCAGCCGGGCACCCTCGGCCACGTGTCGCACCCCGAGGGCGTTGACCCGCCACGCCCGGTCGGGATCGGCCTCGCAGGCGTCCACCGCAGTCCACGCCGCGGCGTTGACCACCGCCTGGGGTGAGGCGGCGTCGACGGCCTGCAGCACGGCGTGGCGGTCCCCCACGTCGAGGCGACGGTGGTCGGCGGCCACCGCCTCGTGGCCGGCGGCGAGGAAGGCGTCGACCAGCTCCCGCCCGAGCTGGCCGCCGGCCCCGGTGACCAGCACCCGCATCAACGGCCCCTGGCCAGCGGCTCCCACCACCACCGGTTGTCGCGGTACCACGCCACCGTGGCGGCCAGGGTCTCGTCGAGGCCGTGACGGGGCGCCCATCCGAGGGCCCGGACCTTGGTGCTGTCGATCGAGTAGCGCCGGTCGTGTCCCAGCCGGTCGGCCACGGGCTCGACGAAGGAGTCGTCCCGGCCGCACAGCGCCAGCAGCCGCTGGGTGAGGTCGCGGTTGGTGATCTCGTGGCCGGCGCCGACGTTGTAGATCTGGCCCATCTCGCCCTGGCGCAACACCAGGTCGAGGGCGGCGCAGTTGTCGGCCACATGGCACCAGTCGCGGATGTTCCCGCCGTCGCCGTAGAGGGGGACCCGGCGCTCGTCGAGCAGGTTGGTCACGAACAGCGGGACCACCTTCTCGGGGAACTGGTAGGGGCCGACGTTGTTGGACGAGCGGGTGATGACCACGGGCAGCCCGTAGGTGTGGGCGTAGGACAGGGCGATGAGATCTGAGCCGGCCTTGGACGCCGAGTAGGGCGAGCGGGGGGCGAGGGGGTCGGACTCGGTGAAGGACCCCTTGACGATGGAGCCGTAGACCTCGTCGGTGGAGACGTGCAGCACACGGGAGACCTCGAGGTGACGGGCCACGTCGCACACGACGTTGGTGCCCCCGCAGTTGGTGCGCATGAACTCGTCGGGGCTGGCGATGGAGCGGTCGACGTGGCTCTCGGCGGCGAGGTGCACCACGGCATCGTGGCCGGCCATGGCCTCGGTCACCGCCGGGCGGTCGCAGACGTCGCCCTTGACGAAGCGGTAGCGGGGATCGTCGTCGAGACCGGCCAGGTTGGCCGGGTTGCCGGCGTAGGTGAGGGCGTCGAAGACGGTGACGTGGTCGTCGGTGTGCTCCAGGACGCGGCGCACGTAGTTGGACCCGATGAACCCGGCCCCCCCGGTGATGAGCAGCCTCACGAGCGGAGACGGGCGTGGGGTCGTCGGTCGTCGGGCAGCTCGTCGCGCCGAGGGTTGGCCTGGTCGCGGGACGACAGGCTGGGGTCGACCAGCCCCCAGTCGGCCTCCACGGCAGGGTCGTCCCAGGCCACGCCCAGCTCGTCGGCCGGGTTGTAGTAGCGGTCGACCAGGTAGGTGATGGTCATGTCGCTGAGAGCGGCGAAGCCGTGGGCCACCCCGGGGGGGATGTAGACGCCCCGGTGGTCGTGGTCCCCATCGGCCCGACCGCCGAGATCGAGGGTCAAGGTGGCCCCGTCGGTGCGCGAGCCCACTCGCAGGTCGTGCAGCACCACCCGAGCCGAGCCGAACGGGACGTACCAGTAGTCGGCCTGGTGTAGGTGGTAGTGCAGGCCCACGATCGAGCCCTGCCGGCGGTCACCCCGGTTGGCCTGGACCATCTCCAGTCCCTGGGGGAACCACTCCCGGCGGTAGGTCTCCACGAACGCCCCCCGCTCGTCGCCGTGCACGGCCGGCTCCACGACCCAGACGCCGACGATGACGTCCGACGATTCGAGCCTGGCCACCCGGCCATTGTTACTAGATCGGCTGCGACGCCCGTTCGCCCACGTCGCCGGCGGGCGAGCGAGACCCGGGTCAGGAGTCTTCGGCCCCTCGGCGGGTGGACGGGCACGCGGCTTCGACGTGGCCGGGCGCACTCCGCCACACTGCGGAGATGCCCCGAGCCCTCGTCACCGGCATCACCGGCCAGGACGGCCAGTACCTGGCCGAGCTCCTGCACCAGAAGGGCTACGAGGTGTTCGGGCTGGTCAAGGGCCAGAACAACCCTCGCACCGTGCTCCTCCAAGAGGAGTTCCCCTTCGTCGAGGTGGTGGGCGGCGACCTGGCCGACCTGTCCTCGCTGGTGGCCGCGCTGGAGTCCACCCAGCCCGACGAGGTCTACAACCTGGGCGCCATCTCCTTCGTGGCCCTGTCGTTCCGCCAGCCCGAGCTCACCGCCAACGTCACCGGCCTGGGTGTCCTGCGCATGCTCGAGGCCATCCGCATGGTGGGAGGGGCCGACAACAACCCCATCCGCTTCTACCAGGCCTCGTCGAGTGAGATGTTCGGCAAGGTGCGGATGACCCCCCAGAACGAGGAGACGCCGTTCTACCCCCGCAGCCCCTACGGCGTGGCCAAGGTCTTCGGGCACGACATCACGGTCAACTACCGCGACTCCTACGGCCTCTTCGCCTGCAGCGGCATCCTGTTCAACCACGAAGGACCCCGACGGGGACTGGAGTTCGTGACCCGCAAGATCACCAACGCGGTGGCCCGCATCAAGCTGGGCCTGCAACAGGAGCTGGCGCTGGGCAGCCTCGAACCCCAACGCGACTGGGGCTTCGCCGGCGACTACGTGCAGGCCATGTGGCTGATGCTCCAACACGACGAGCCCCAGGACTTCGTGGTGGCCACCGGCCAGACCCACTCGGTCCGCGAGTTCGTGGAGCTGGCCTTCCGGGCCGCCGGCATCGACGACTGGGCCCGGTACGTGCGCCAGGACGAGCGCTTCATGCGCCCGGCCGAGGTCGACCTCCTGGTGGGCGACGCCGGCAAGGCGCGCAGGCTCCTGGGCTGGGCCCCGACCATGGCCTTCCCGGAGCTGGTGGAGACCATGGTGTCCCACGACATCGAGCTGGAGCAGCGCAAGGAGCGCAACCGCCGGCGTTGAGGGCCGCAGCCGGCCTCCGTTCCTGGTTGTCCCCGCCCCCTCCGCCAACCGGAGTGCCCGAGAGGCGCTTGTGTCCCCTCGCTACTCCGTGATAGGTAGTAGTGCATGATCGACAAGAGAGGCACCGACACGACCCAGCTTCTCAAGGGCGTGCTCGATCTGGCCGTGCTGGCGGTGGTGCGCGAGGACGACGGCTACGGCTATGCCATCCTGCGCCGCCTGCGCGACGCCGGACTCGAGGAGGTGGGCGACGCCTCCGTCTACGGCACCTTGCGGCGCTTGTTCGCCGCCGGAGCCCTCTCCTCCTACGTGGTGCCCTCCGAGGAGGGGCCGCACCGCAAGTACTACGCACTGACCCCCACGGGCCACGACCTGCTCGAGCGGGGGGCCAAGACGTGGCGCCAGTTCGCCGACACCCTCGACCACCTCGTGGGGACCGACCGCAAGGAGGTTGCATGACCGCCACCACCACCGCCGAGGAGGTCACCCGCTACCTCGACCGGGTCCGGGCCCTGCTCGTCGACCTGCCCGCCGACGAGCGGGAGGAGCTGCTCGACGACTTGGCCGTGCACCTTCGGGAGGTGGCGGCCGAGACCGACGAGCCCCTGGAACAGGCGCTGGGCACCCCGGCCGCCTTCGCCGCCGAGCTCCTGGCGTCGTCGGGTCACGCCGACGCGGCCCGCCGGCGCCGCCCGTGGCCACGGGTCCGCGGTCTGGACCGGGCCCGGCGGCACTGGGGACGCCAGCAGACCACCGCCGCCGAGCGCTGGGTACGGGCACTGCTGCCCGAGCTGGTCCCCGGATGGTGGGTGCTGCGGGGCTATCTGGCCGTGATGTTGCTGTCGGAGATCACCAACGACCGCTTCGGTTCCTTCCCCGTCCCCGGGATCGCCGGCTCTCCCATCCTGGGGCTGGCTGCGGTGGCCGGAGCGATCTTCGCCTCCGTGCAGCTGGGCCGGCGCAGCGCCGGGGGCCGCCTGCCCCTGTGGGTGCGGGGCCTCGACGCCGTGGTGGCCGTGGGCGCCCTGTCGACCTTGCTGGCGCTGGGTGCGAACGCCGACGGGTACGTCTACTTCGACGACGTCCACCAGACGGGCACGGGGGCGCTCACCCACCCCGACGGTACGCCGATCACGAACCTCTACGCCTACGACGCTGACGGACGCCTGCTCGAAGGCGTGCTGGTCTACGACCAGGAAGGCTCGCCGGTCGTGGTGGCACCCGACGACGGATCGCTGCTCTACACCGAAGACGGCCTCCCCCTGGAGACCGACTACCGCCTCGACGTCAACGGCGCCGAAGTACGAAACGCCTATCCCCTCGACCAGCGGGTCGAGGAGTGGCGGAGCGGGCCCGACGGCAGCGAGCGGGTCGTCGAGACGCCGATCCGGCCCCCCGCCATCACCGCCCCCCGCCTCGTGCCCGAGGCCGACCACCTCGACCACCTCGACCACCTCGACCACGAGCACCGTGCCCGCTCCACCCCCGGCGAGCGACTAGGAGCCAGGGGCCGGCTGCTGGAGATCGCGCCACACCTGCCCGGCCAGGCGCTGCAGCTCCCGGCGCCTGACCTGGGCCTGTTGCACCGCCAGCACCCCGAAGCCCACCGAGACGTAGACGGCGTCCTCCAGGCGTTTCCCCAGGTCTTCCGGCAAAGGCGGCAAGGTCGTCAAAGGCGACATGGGCTGGGACATCCACGTCATGCTACGCCGGCTCGTGGCCCCAACCGCCGCTGAGCGGCCACTACCCTCGCCCTACCGTGGCCGTCCAGCACCAGCGGACGTCGGTCGGCGCACCGGAGCCGACCTCCGGAGTGACGGCGGGCGACGCACCCAGCGCCGATGAGCTCGACGCCATCGCCCACGCCCCTCCGGTCGTGGCCGTGGTCGTCACCCACGACGCCGGGCCCTGGCTGGAGGAGTGCCTGGCCTCCCTCGGCGCCCAGGACTACCCCAACCTCTCGGTGTTGGTCGTCGACGCCGCCAGCACCGTCGACCCCCTCCCCCGCATCGCCGACGCCCTGCCCGCCGCCTACGTCCGCCACCTCGACCACAACCCCGGCTTCGGCGCCGCCGCCAACGAGGTGCTCGACGTGGTGGAAGGGGCGGCCTTCTACGCCCTGTGCCACGACGACATCGCACTCGATCCCAGCGCCATCCGGGCTCTGGTCGAGGAGGCCTTCCGCTCCAACGCCGGCGTGGTCGGCCCCAAGCTGGTGTCGTGGGGCGCCACCCGCAAGCTCCTGCAGGTGGGCCTGTCGGCCGACAAGGTGGGCGTGACCACGCCCCTGGTGGAGCGGGGTGAGCTCGACCAGGAGCAGCACGACCGGGTGCGTGACGTGTTCGCCATTCCCGGTGGCTGCACCCTGGTGCGGGCCGACCTGTTCGCCTCCCTGGGGGGCTTCGACCCGGCCATCACCTTCCTGGGCGACGACCTCGACCTGTGCTGGCGGGCCCATGTCGCCGGTGCCCGCGTGGTGGTCGTGCCCGCCGCCCGGGCCCGGCACCGCGAGGAGCTGAGCAGCCGCCGTCCGGTCGAGAACCGCCGGCGCCTCTTCGCCCGCCACCGGTTACGGACCATGCTCATCTGCTACGGGCCGTTCCACCTGGTGCGGGTGCTGCCCCAGGCCGTGCTGTTCACCCTCGTCGAGGTGGTGTACGCCCTGGCCGCAGGTCGGGTGGCCCAATCCGTCGACGTCCTCGGAGCCTGGTCGTGGAACCTCCGCCGCCTGGGCGAGATCCGCAGCCGCCGCCGGGCGCTGCGCGACGTACGGGGCCTGCGCGATGCCGAGGTGCGCCTGCTCCAGGGCCGGGGCAGCGCCCGGGTCACCTCCTTCCTGCGGGGCGAGCTCGGCCGGGGGGACCGGGTGCGGACCTCGCTCAGCGAAGCGGGCCGCGGCCTCGCCGGCTCGTTGCGGGCCGGTCCCGCCCGCCTCGCCATCGTGGCCTGGGTCATCGTCGCCGCCCTGGTGCTGGTCGGCACCCGCGAGCTGATCGGCGAGCGACTCCCGGCCTTCGCCGGCCTGGCCCAGCTCGACCGGGGCCCCCTGTCCCTCCTGCGGGAGTACGCCAGCGGCTGGCGCTCGGCCGGGCTCGGCTCGCAATCGCCTGCTCCGAGCGCCTTCGCCCTCCTCGGGCTGGCGGGGACGGTGCTGCTCGGGGCCATGGGCGTGCTGCAACAACTCCTGGTGCTGGGCATGCTGCCCGTGGGTCTCGTAGGGGTGTGGTACCTCACCCGTCCCCTCGGGTCCCCCCGGGCCCGGGCCGTGGGCCTGGTCGTCTACGCCGTGTCGCCCCTGCCCTACGACGCCCTGGCCCGGGGCCGCTGGGACGGCCTGCTGCTCTACGCCGCCGCCCCGTGGATCCTCGCCCGACTCCTCGCCGCCACCGGTGAGGAGCCCTTCGGGGCACGCCCGGGGCGCGCCGAGTCGGCGTCGGGCTGGCGCTCGGGCCTGGTCCCGGTCCTGTCGCTCGGACTGCTCGTCGCCCTGGTCGCCGCGTTCGTTCCCCTCGCGATGGTGATCGTCCCCTTCGTGGCCCTCGCCCTGGTGATCGGGTCGCTGCTCACCGGCGGCACGTCGGCCGAGGGGCAGGGGTTCTTCTTCCCTCCCACGGTGCTCGCCGACGTCGCGCCCGACGCGCCGATCCTTGCCGAGGAGATCTTCGGCCCGGTCCTCTCGGTGCTGCGGGCCCGGGACTTCGAGGCCGCCCTGGCGCTGGCCAACGACACCGACTACGGGCTCACCGCCGGCATCTACTCCCGCTCACCGGCACACATCCGCCGGGCTGCCACCGAGCTGCGAGCGGGCAACGTCTAGGTCAACCGGGCGCTCACCGGCGCCGTGGTGGGCCGCCAGCCCTTCGGCGGCTACGGCCTGTCCGGCGTCGGCTCCAAAGCGGGTGGGTCCGACTACCTGCTCCAGTTCCTCGACCCTCGAGTGGTGACCGAGAACACCATGCGCCAGGGGTTCGCACCGCTGGGTTAGGGCGCCCCGCCAGTCTGGTTCTTTGTCGGGTCAGCCACCGTGGCGGTGGGCCAACCGACAAAGAACGGCACCGGGGATGCTCAGGGCATGCTCCAGGCCCGGATGGCCGGCTGGCCGTGGTCGAAGGCCAGGATCCCGAGGTGACCGGTGGGCAGGGCCACCAGGTGGCGGGCCAGCTGGGTGATGCCCACCCACCGGGCGGCGAGGACCCGCGAGGCGTGCCCGTGGCCCACCACCAGCACCCGACCGTCGATGCCGTGCAGCCGCTCGACCACCCGGTCGACCCTCGGGGCCATCTCCTCGAGCGACTCGGCGCCCTCACTGCCGCCGTCCCACGACGCCCATCCCGGCTGCTGCGCCTGCATCTC
>JAHWJI010000083.1 GCA_019348495.1 Actinomycetota bacterium
TGCTCTTCCGATCCCGGCTGCAGGACCACGACCCCTCGTCGGTGGCGCGGTGAGCCGGGGAGGCCGGCGCCTCCTCGTCCTCGCGCTGGCTGCCGGCCTGGTCGCCGGGTGCGCCGGCACCGGGCCGGGCGACCAGGCCACGCTGCACCGGTTCATCGGGGAGCGGCCGGCATCGTCGCCGGCGGCGCCGGGAGCAGGGATCGCTCCCGCCGGCGAGGGAGCCCTGCCGGCGCCGGCGCCGCGGTGCAGGCGCCCACCCCGGTGGACGAAGCGGCCCGTGCCGGCGTCGACCTCGACGCCGTGCCCCGGGCGGCAAGCGATCCCGCCGGCCTGGCCGAGCAGATCCGCACGGCCGAGGAGGGCATCCGCAACCCGGCCACCACGGCTCCCGAGATGGCCTACCACGGGCACCTCCAGCAGGTGGCCTACCGGGCCCTGGCGGTGCGCCCGGACTGGGACGGGCCGGTGGCTGCCGCCCTGCCCGAAGAGCTGCGCCCGGTGATGGCCGCCAACGTCATGGCCGGGCGGGAGCTGCGCCGGCCCCACCGCAAGCCGCAGACCAAGCTGCCGGCGTGGCGCATCGTCGAGCCCGCCCCGGCGGAGGAGCTGCGTGCGTACTACGAGGAGGGCGAGGCGCGTTACGGGGTGCCCTGGGAGTACCTGGCCGCGGTGAACCTGACCGAGACCCGCATGGGCCGCATCCGGGGGCTCAGCTCGGCCGGCGCCCAGGGTCCCATGCAGTTCATCCCCAGCACGTGGGCGTCCTACGGCGAGGGTGACATCAACGACCCCCACGACGCCATCATCTCCGCCGCCCGCTACCTCGCCGCCAACGGGGGCGGTGACGGCAACCTGGCCAACGCCCTGTACCGCTACAACCCGGTGTCGTGGTACGTCAAAGCCGTCACCGCCTACGCCGAGCAGATGGTGGCCGACGAGCGGGCCTACCTCGGCTACCACGGCTGGCAGGTGTACTACGCCACCGAGCTCGGCGACGTGTTGTTGCCCGTGGGCTACGAGTCGACCGAACGCCGCCCGGTCACCCCGGCCGACATCGGCTGAGGCGCCTCACCGCCGGCGGAGCCGCGCTGCTCAGCGGGAGTGGCGGTAGACGTTGGTGTCGCGGGCCTCGAAGCCCAGGCGCCGGTAGAGGCGGTTGGCCGCCTCCCGGGAGGGACGGGAGGTGAGGTCGACGCTGCGGGCGCCAGCCGCCGTGGCCCGCTCCAGCGCCGCCCGGGTGAGGGCCTCGCCCACGCCCGCGCCCCGAGCCGACTCCTCGACCACCACGTCCTCGATCCACGCCCGCAGGCCGGTGGGGATGCGGAACAGGGCGAGGGTGAGCGTGCCCACGATCTCGCCGTCGATGCGGGCCACCAACAGCGTGGTCGCCGGCGACGCCACCATCTCGGCCAGCTCGGCCTCGCCGGGTGGCGGTGACGACCGGGAGAGCTGGGGCACCAGACGGGCGAAGGCGGCGACCACGTCGGGGGTGACCACCGTCACCTCTGCGACCGTCACTCCCGCCGCCGTCACTCCGCCGCCGATGGCCGGGCCTCGGGGACGGGCTGGGGCGCGGGCGGGCCCACGTAGCGAGCGCTGGGGCGGATGATGCGGTTGTCGGCGGCCTGCTCGAGGATGTTGGCGCACCAGCCGATCACCCGGCTGACGGCGAAGGTGGGGGTGAACATCTCCGGGGGGATGCCACAGCGCTCCATGACCACCCCGGCGTAGAACTCCACGTTGGCGTACAGCTCCCGCCCGGGCTTGAGCTCGGCCAGCACCTCCACGATGGTGCGCTCGACGGTGGTGGCGAACTCGGCCTTGTCGCCCCCCAGGCGCTGGGCCAGCTCCCGCAGCAGCGTGGAGCGGGGGTCCTCGGTCCTGTAGACCCGGTGGCCGAAGCCCATGATCCGGCCCCCGCCGTCCACCTCCCGGCGGATCCACTCCTCGGCCCGGGCCGGCTCCCCGATGGCCTCGAGCATGTCGAGGGCCCGGCTGGGGGCGCCGCCGTGCAGGGGGCCCGACAGGGCGCCGATCGCCCCCACCACCGCGGCACCGACGTCGGCCCCGGTGGAGGTGATGACCCGGGCGGTGAAGGTCGAGACGTTGAAGCCGTGGTCGACGGTGGAGATGAGGTACTGCTCCACTGCCCGGGCGTGCTCGGGCGCGGGGCGCCGCCCGCTCAGCATCCACAGGTAGTTGGCGGCGTGGGCCAGCTCGGGGTCGGGCTCGACCGGCTCCTCCCCCCGGCGGAGTCGGAACAGGGCCGCGACCAGGGTGGGCACCAGGGCGCACAGGTGCACGGCGTCGGACCGCAGCTCCCCGGCGGGGATGTCGAGGCTGGGCCGGAAGCCCAGGGCGGCGGCGGTGAGCGACACGGCCGAGCGCAGGGCTTCGAGGGGCAGGAACGTCTCCCCGGTGTTGGCCACGTCGCCCAAGAGCGGCCATAGGGTGTCGGGCAGGGTCCGCTGGGGACGGATCTCCTCGTCGAAGGCCACCTGTTGCTCGGCGGAGGGCAGCTCGCCGTCGAAGAGCAGCGTCCACACGTCCTCGAGGGTGCGCTTGTCGGCCAGCTCCCGAGCCGAGTACTGGCGGTAGTGGTAGAAGCCCTCCTGGCCCCGCACGTCGCCGATGACCGTGTCGGCCACGATCACCCCGGCCAGCCCCCTGGGAGCCTCGACCTCGCCGGGGTGGAGCATGGGCTGGATCTGGGCCACCTTCATCAGGTCGCGCATGGACACCACGCCCACCAGCCGTCCGTCGTCGACCACCGGGATGTGGCGGTAGCCGCGCTCGGCCAGGTTGGCGAAGGCGACACCGGCATCGGTACCGGGCTCCACGACGTCGGGCTCGCCGGTCATCCAGTCCGACACCGGCGCCCTGCGGGCGTCGGCTCCCGACGCGCCGAGGCGCACGATGTCGCGCTCGGTCACGATGCCCAGCGTCCGGTCGTCCTCGACCACGACGACGCAGCTCACGTGCTCCTTCTCCATGCGGACCGCGACGTCGGCCATGGTCTCGCCGGGAAGGGCGGTGACGGCGGGGGTCGTCATCAAGTCGGCGACCGAGCGCCGGCGCGACAAGGCTTGCTGGTTCACCGGGTTCCTCGGGGTCGTCGGGGGCTTGCGGCCCTCGGGAGTGTAGGAGACGGGTCCCTAGGCCGAGCCCACCAGGATCAGGATCATGGCGTAGTGGGAGGCGCAGGCGGCCACCACCAAGCAGTGCCACACCTCGTGGTAGCCGAAGACGGTGGGTGCCGGGTCCGGCCGGCGCCGGGTCAACACCACCGTGCCCAGCGTGAACAACCCACCCCCGGCGGCCATGAGGGCCAGGACCGAGGGGCGCTCGATGAGCTGGGGTACGAGCACCAGCACGGCCCAACCGAGGATGAGGTACAACGCGTTGCCCAGGCGCATGGCCTCGAGGCGGAAGACCTTCAGGGCCACGCCCACCAGCGCCACGATCCACACCACCGACAGCGACACGGCACGCCACGCCCCGTCGAGGGCGAGGAGGCACACAGGGGTGTAGGTGCCGGCGATGAGCACGAAGATCATCGAGTGGTCGAGCCGTCGCATCCACAAGCGGGCCCGGAGCGTGTGGGCCAGGCGGTGGTAGGCGGCGCTGGTGGCGAACAGGCCGGTCAGGCTCAGGGCGTAGACGGCGGCGCCGATGCGAGCCGAGGTCTCCTGGGCGACGGCCACCACGACGATGCCCGCAGGGATGCTCAAGAAGAACGCCAACTGGTGCAGACGGCCGCGCAAGCGGGGCCGCACTGCGGTCAGGACGTGGAGCATGGCGTCGGGCATGGACGCCTCCGGCGAACGGGCCACCCTCATCGAGGCTACCGCCCGGCCGGTCTCCGGTCGTGGTCGGCGCCACCCCTCACTAGCCTCGACGCATGGATCACCTGCGATGGGCCGACGGTGACCGCCCCCAGCTCCACCGCCCGGTGCTCATCGCCGCGTTCGAGGGGTGGAACGACGCCGGCGACGCCGCGACCCTCGCCGCCCGGTGGCTTGCCGGGCGGTGGGCACCCGAGCCCCTGGCCGAGATGGACCCCGAGGAGTTCTTCGACTTCACCTCCACCCGGCCCCGAGTCCACTTCGACGAACAAGGTGAGCGGGCCATCGCCTGGCCGTCCAACGCCTTCACCTGGGGTCGGGCCTCGGGCACCGACGTGGTCGTGTTGGTCGGGACCGAGCCACAGCTGCGCTGGCGCACCTTCTGCGCCCAGGTGGTCGACCTGGCCCGGGCGGTCGACGCCCGCCTGGTGCTCACTCTCGGCGCCCTGCTCGCCGAGGTGCCCCACACCCGCCCCACCTCGGTGGTGGGCACGGCCGCCGACCCGTCGATCGTGGCGCGCATGGAGCTGGTCCCCTCGACCTACGAGGGACCGACCGGCATCGTGGGCGTGCTGGGCGGCGCCTGTGCCGCCAGCGGGCTGGTGGGGGCTTCGCTGTGGGCGGCGGTGCCCGCCTATGTGCCCGGCGCCCCCTCCCCCAAGGCGGCTCTGGCCCTGGTGGAGCGCACGGCCGACCTCGTCGGCGTCCCGGCCGTCGCCACCGATCTGGAGATCGCCGCCGCCGCCTACGAGCGCCAGGTCAGCGAGGTCGTGGCCGACGACGACGAGATGGCCGGCTACCTCCAGTCGCTGGAGCGGCGCTTCGACAGTGACGAGGGCGTGCCCACCGCCTCGCTGGCCGAGGAGGTCGAGCGCTTCCTGCGCGAACGTCCCTGAGGGTAGCTACCACGGATTCGGGTATGGTTCCCGGCCATGCACCGTCACCGGTCCCTCGCCATCGCCCTCGTCGCCGTCGCTGCCTTGGTGTCGGGGGCCTGTGCGAGTGGCACCGAAGAGGTGGAGGAGGCCGGCACCCAGCAGCCGCCGACGGAGGCGAGCTCCGAAGGAGCGGTCGAGGTGGCCATGGCCGACGCCGGCGGAGCCGACGTGGGCACCGTCACCTTGACCCCCGCCGGCGGCGCCACCCGGGTCGAGGCCGAGCTGGTTGGACTCGAGCCGGGGTTCCACGGCTTCCACGTCCACGACGTGGGCCTGTGTGAGGCCGATGCCCCCGATGGACCCTTCACCACGGCCAAGGGTCACTTCGTGGGGGAGGGCGCGACCCACGGCGACCACGACGGCGACATGCCCAGCCTCTACGTCACCGAGGACGGCCGGGCCTCGCTGGCCGTCACCCTCGACGCCTTCACCGTCGAGGAGCTCACCGGGGGTGACAGGGCCGCGGTGATGGTCCACGCCGGAGCCGACAACTTCGCCAACGTCCCCGACCGCTACACGTCGTCGGAGTCCGACNAGCCCGGCCCCGACGACATGACCAACAGCACGGGCGACGCCGGCGCCCGGGCCGCCTGCGGGGTGGTCGGCGCTCAGCCGTAGGCCTCTGGCGGCAGGTGCTCGTGCATGGCGGCGAACACCGCCAGGTACCGGCGATGTCCCTCCTCGTAGCCGTCGTGGGTCGCAGGGACGACCTCGACCGCATCGAGCGGTGGTGGTCGGTGCTCGGCCCCGATGGCGCGCGCCGCCAACGCGGTGCCCCCGGCCGCGGCGCTGTCCCGCACGTCGGGCACGGTGATCCGCCGGCCGCTCACGTCGGCCAGGAGCTGGCGGAACCAGGGGCTGCGGGCGGCGGCGCCGGTCACCAACACCCGGGCGAAGGGAGCGCCCACGGCTCGCTCGAGGTCGTCGAGGTTGGCGCGCACCGCGTAGGCGTGGGCTTCCACGAAGGCCCGGGCCACGTCGGCCACGCCGTGGGCCATGGTGAAGCCCACGAGCGTGGACGGTGGCTTGCGGGCCCAGGCCTCCTCGCTCCACACCGGGCTGGCCACGGTGGCGGTGATGCCCGCAGCCCCCGGGACGCTGGTCGTGGCCAGCTCGGCCAGATCGGCCACCGTCGTGCCCGTGGCCGCCGCCAGCCAGTCGAAGTTCATCCCCGCGTAGCCGGCGTTGGTCTCGGCCGCCCACAGGTCGGCCAGCAGATGGGTGGAGACCCACGGGTGGCGCAGCGGGTCGACGGGGAAGCCGGCCACCGCCGCCTGCAAGGGTGTGGTGGAGCCGGCCACGACGCTCACCGTGCCCGAGGCGAGGCCGCCTGCGCCCAGCGACGCCACCTGGGCGTCGCCGCCTCCGGCCACGACGGGGATGCCGAGGGGCAACCCGAGCGACGCGTCCGCGAGCGCGCCCACCACGCTCGCCGGCTCCACCAGCTCGGCCAGCAAGGCGGTGCCCAGGCCCAGCTCGTCGAGCAACTCGCCGGCCCAGGCCCGGTTGGCCACGTCGGCCATCTGCCCGGCGCAGGCGTAGGAGACCTCCGTGGTGGCCGCGCCGGACATCCGCCAGAGTGCCCAGTCGTGCACGAAGAGCACGGTGCGGGCGGCACGCCACACCTCGGGGTGGTGAACGACCACGTCGAGCAGCTTGGGCAGGGTCAGCTCGGGCGCCGGCCAGTGGCCGGTGAGGGCGTAGAGCGACTCGACACCGACGGCGCGCCGCAGCGTGTCGAGGTGGTCGGCTCCCCGACGGTCCGAGTTGAGCACGCCGGGTGCCAGCTCGCGCTGACCGTCGACGAGCACGAAGCCCTGGCGCAACGAGGCGGCCGTGACCGCGACGTAGGCCCCCGGGTCGGCGCCGGCGGACTCCACCGCGGCGCGCATCGCCCGACCTGCGGCGCCCCACCAGTCGTCGGCTACGAACTCGGCGGCATAGGGCCGCGGCCGTTGGGTGGCAGTGGGCTCGGTGACGGCGCTGCGCACGCGGGCTGTCTCCAGGTCGGCCACCCAGGCCTTGAGGCTGCTGCCCCCGAAGTCGAGACCGGCGACGAGGCTCAACTGTCCCTCCCGTAGTGGATGCCCCCGGCCTCTTGCGCCTCGATGCGCTCGAGATAGGCCGGTGGGCACTGGGCGGAGGTGTCGCCCAGGACCAGGGCCCGGTAGGTGGCCGCGGCTGCGGCCTCGAGGTTGGTGGCCCGCTCGAAGGCGGCATCGGTGTCGGGAGCGACGACCAGGCAGCCGTGATGGGCGATGAGCACGACGTCGGCGCTCGCCAGCGCCGCGGCCACGGCGTCGGACAGCTCCTCGGACCCCGTCGGCAGCCAGGGGAGACGAGCCATGCGCCGGACGTAGTAGGCATGGTCGACGGTGAGCAGGCGGATGGGCCGGCCGGTGGCCAGGAGCACGTTCACGTACGGGGGGTGCACGTGGAGGGCCACGCCGGTGTCGGGCCTGGCCCGGTGGGCGGCCAGGTGCATGGCCGACTCGCTCGATGGCCGCCGACCGCCACTCGCCCCCCGCACCTCACCGTCGATGCCCAAGGTGACCAGCTCGTGGGCCTCGAGATGGTCCAGCGCGTGGCCGCTGGGGGTCACCAGCACCTCGTCGGGGCGCTGGCGGGCCGAGACGTTGCCGCCCGAGCCCAGCACCAGGCCGGCGGTGACCACCCGTCGGCCGAGCTCGACGACGGCATCGGCCAGATGGGAGGCGTCGGGGGCGGTCACGCCATCGGCTCGGTGGTGGCGGCGAGGGAGGCTCGGACATGGCCGAGACCCTGGCGCGGTGGCACGAACCCCCAAAGCCGGTTGCAGGGCCCCCCCCCGAACGAGGAAGAAGAAAAGTCGCCCCCGTAAAACCAGGGCGGCGGCCCGGGCAGGGAAGGGGGGGAATCGGGATTGGCTCCCGGGGTGGGATAAGCCGCCCAAAACCCCCCCCTGTAAGCGAGGTGCGCAGGGACCCGGTGGGCGGCCCCCGCCGCCGGCCGGCCCCCCCGGAGGTGAA
>JAHWJI010000084.1 GCA_019348495.1 Actinomycetota bacterium
CGCCTCCTCCAACCTGTCGGTGATCTCGGCGCAAACGCCCGCTCTTGCGGAGAAGGCGGCGGCGTCCGTTCTTATCGTGGTGGTGGCCCTCACCGGATCGGGCGCTCCATCGACTCCTTCTAACGTCGGCGTTGCGATCGGCGGAGTGCCGAAGGCCTCCAAGGCCAAGGCCAAGGACACCGGCGGGCCGACGAAAGCCGGCACCGAGGCTGCGACCGCGCGCAAGAGCTCCGACGGTCCGCAGGCGGCGAACCTCGTCAAGGCCAAGGAGCTCGTCGCATCACTACCGCAAACGATCACTTCGACGATCGAAGGCCACGATCGGCTCGATTCGAACAAGGGAGACAAGGAAGACACCTCGCGGGGCGAAGACGAAACCATCCCGCCGACGGTGAAGGAGACTCCCGACGAGGCGCGCAGGATCGTGAAGAAAGTGATCGAGGAAGTCGTCGACCCGTAGCCCGCGGGACTAACCGACCGTTCCTTCGCCGCTTTCCGTCTTGCGAGCATCGCCCCGGCCCCGGAAGTAGGCGACACACGTCGACGTCACCGCGGCCACCGGCACCGCAAGGAAAGCACCGGCGATGCCCGCCACTACGGCACCGGCAGTGATCGATAGCAGGATCACGAGCGGGTGAAGGTTCACCGCGCGACCGAGCACGAGAGGCTGAATCACGTCTCCCTCGACCTGCTGCACGACGACGCCACGTCGAGCATGGACCCCGCCAACGGTGAGGCCATCTCCAGCGCCACGGGCAACCCGCTCACGCTGGCCTCCACGGTGTTGGACCCGCTGTCCCCCGGCGCCATCAACACCAGCTCCACCGACGGCGAGGACATTGACGCCGTCAGCCAGGACCTGGACGGGGCCGACACCGCCCTGCCGGTCGTGCTGGCGGTGATCCTGGCCGCCACCGTCATCGGGATCCGTCGGGTGGTCAGCCCCGAGGAGGCCGAGGAGGAGGAGAAGGCCAGGATCTGACCGTACCCCTACCACGGACGACAGCAAGTCGCTGCGGGGCCCTCTGGCGGCAGGCTAGGTGGCGTACCATCCGGCCATGTCGAGCCACCGTCTGATCGCGTGCTCCCTCATCGCCCTGGCCCTGCTCGGGCTCTCCGGTTGCGGCGACGACCCCGACGCGGGTGACCTCACCGCCCAGGACACCACCTCCACCAGCGAGTCGACGTCAACCACCACACCCACGACCACCACGTCCGCACCTGCCACCACCACCACCACCGCCGGCTCCACCGGCGCAGCCTTCGACGGGTCCACCACCCCCACCTCCGCGCCCGCTGCCGGCGACCTCGATGCGGCGGCGCTGCTCACCGACGTGGAGGTGGCCGGTGGCGAAGGGGTCGACCGGGTGATCTTCACCTTCGACGCAGGGATCCCCGGCTACGACGTGGCCTACATCGACCCGCCGGTGCGCCAGGCCGGCTCGGGCGACCAGGTGGAGGTGCAAGGCGCCGCCTTCCTGGAGATCCGCTTCGAACCGGCCTCGGGCGTCGACCTCGGCGGCACCCTGGAGCCGACCTACACCGGCCCGTCGGAGGTGCGGGGCGACACCACGGTGGTGACCGAGGTGGTGCGCACCGGGGACTTCGAAGCCAACCTCACCTGGGTCGTCGGCGTCGACGAGAAGGTGTCATTCCGGGTCACCACCGATGCCGCCAGCGGTCAGGTCGTGGTGGAGCTGGACGCCGGCTGAGCTTGCCCACCATACGCCCGGAGCTGGGGAGCCACGCGCCTCAGACCAGGGCGACGTAGCGCTCGAGGTAGCGCCCGGCCAGGCGGTCCATCGACAGCTCGTCTGCCCGCGCCCGTCCCGCCGCCACCAGCGTCTCGGCGCGGTCGCGGTCCTCCAGCACCCGCCGCAGTGCTGCGGCCAGCGCTCGGGCATCGCCGGGGGGCACGAGCAGGGCCTCGCGCTCGGGCCGGGCCACGGTGGCGTAGCCGGCCAGGTCGCTGGCCACGACGGCGGCTCCTGCGGCCATGGCCTCCAGCAGCACGACCCCGAAGGACTCCCCGCCCAGCGAGGGGGCGCACAGCACGTCGGCTCCCCGCAGCCGCCGGGCCCGCTCCTCGTCATCGACCCGGCCCAACCATGACACTCGAGGGTCACCCGACGTCACCCCCCTCAGCCGCTGGGTGTCGGGCCCGTCGCCCGCTATCCAGACGTGCACATCGCCAGGCAGGTCCCCCAGCGCCTCCACGAGCACGGCCAGGCCCTTGCGGGGCTCGTGGCGGCCGAGGAAGAGGATGGTCCGCCCCTCGCTCGGCCAGGGCTCGACCTGGGAGAACCGCTCGACTTCGATGCCGTTGCCGAGCACCTCGTAGCTACCCCCCAGGTGCTCGCGGGCCAGGGTGGCAGCCGCCTCGGATACCGCGTAGCGACGCGTGAGCCGCCCCGCAGCCCAGCCCAACGGATGTCCCGCCCAACGGTAGGAGGCACTGGACCCGGCGGCGTGGAACGTACCCAACAGCGGGGCGTCGGCGACCAGCAGGGCGGTGAGACAGGGCCCCGGCACCAGCGGCTCGTGGAGGTGGACGACGTCGAAGCCCTCGTCGTCCAGCGCCCGGATGGTCCGTAGGGCGCAAGGAAGATCAGGGGCGATGGGGGCCACCGAGCCGTTGGCGGCAAGGGGGACCGAGTTGCCGAGGGGCGTCACCCCGGGCTCGGGCGGAGGCCCGTCGCACGGGCCCAGCACCCTGGCCTGGTGCCCCGCGGCCCGCAGTGACCGAGCCAGCCCCAGCACCTGGCCCTGCACCCCGCCGGGCGGGGTCAGGCTGTAGGGGCTGACGAGGCCGATCCGCACCACCGGAGGGTAGGCGGTGACCCGTAGCTTGCCGAGCCCGTTCTGACCCCCTTTGCGCGTGCCCGTCTGATCTCCGTGGGTCTCGTGGGCGTGGGTGCCGCTTCCCGCCGTCGACTCCCGGCGCAGGGCGGCTGCGGCGGCCATCCTCGAAGCCGAGCCGATGGACGTCCCGGCCCATCCCGATGAACTGAAGCGCGAACTGGCCAAGCCCGGCTGGGGCCGTCGCGATCGTGCTCGACACCACCGTGCTCACCAACGCCGTGGGAAAGAGCCACCCTCTGCGAGAACCGGCACGTCGCCTGGTCGCCGCCGTCGGCGACAAGCAGCTCGACCTGCGAACGACGGTCGAGGTGATCCAGGAGTTCGCCCAGGTACGCAGCCGACGCCGGACACGCGAGGATGCGGTCGATCTGACCCGGCGCTATGCCGTGTTGGCCGCCACCGCCATCGCCCGCCACGCCGGGGCCATGATCTCCACAGACAGTGCCTTCGCTTCTGTGCCGGGCCTGCCCTTCGTCGACTTGGCCAGCGAAGAGTTGGACGACGTGGTCGCCTGACACCCCGGTACCGGGCTACCACGAGGGATGGAGACCTGGTTGACAGTGGGCGGTGACCGATGATTCGGGGACCGGCTGGGCACAGTGGTGCCCGTGTTCCTCTTCTTCTCCAACCGCCTGGGCTGCCTCGGCTCGGTACTGCTGTCCCTGGCCGTCACTGCGGTGCTGCTCCTGTTGCTCAGCCTCTTCTAGTAGTCGGCCGACCTCCAGACGGTCCCCTCGCCTCTCAGCTCCTCTTGGCCGGTGCCTTCTTCACCGCCGTCTTGGAGGCTGACCTTCCGGCCGTGGCCTTCTTCGCCGCGGCTCCAGAGGAGCTGCCGGCTGCTGGGGGTGGGGACCACACGCCCCGGGCCAGCTTGGGGGCCTGGCGAGGGCTCATCACCGCCTCCTTGAACCCCTTGAGGGGTGTGATCCGGGCCTTCTTCGACGCCTTGATCCGGATGGGCTCGCCCGTGGCCGGGTTGCGCCCGGCGCGCGCCGGGCGCTCCACCTTGGCGAACTTGGCGAACCCGCTGATGTTGACCGGCTCACCCTTGGCCACGACCGCAGTGATGACCTCCGTGAGGGTGCGCAACGTGGCATCGACCTGCTTGGTGTCGAGCTCTCCGTGCGCCGCCACTACCTTGACCAGCTCCCGTCGGTTCAATTTCGTTCCTCCCAATCAGATGATGGACTGCCGGACCACCGCCAGTTTGGCCGCCACCACCGCCCAGATGGTGGAATAGGGGCAACGGTCCGGGTCCACCCGCGGTCCTCTTGCCGCCACGAGTGGCGCCCGAGGATGTCGCTGCGGCGGTTTGGCGGGGCTGCCGCCGAAGTCCCCGGCCCTATCGGCAAGGAGCATTCGTCGGGGCCTTGACCGATGACGCCGACATCTAGTGCCTGGCGTGATCGAGGCGAGACCGGGGTCCTGGTGACGGCATGGGTGCGCGGTCGGCCACCGGCCGACGTGATGGCGAACGCTTCGCCGTAACAGCGGGACAGGGCCGGACTCCTTCTTGCCGATGGTGCTGCCGGACACTGGCGGTCGCAGCAGAGGTTGCCACTGGTGTCCGTCTCAGACGTGGTACGGCCCCGGACCACGGTCACGGCTTGCCAGCAGCGTGTGGAACCGACGCCGCGAGCAGTGGTGTACGAGCAGGGATCCCGGTGAGCGAACAGGACGACGACCGCTGCGGCGAGCAAGAACACGACGACACCGGTCGTCAACGGCGCCGTCGGGGTCGGAGGGAGGCTGCTGGCGGCTTTTCGGCCGGAGGTTGGGCGACACATCTGCGCCTGGGCTGCAAGGATTGGGCCATGGCTTCTCGTGACGTCGAACGCAACTACTCGGTCACCCAGTTCGCCGCCAAGCTCCGCCGGTTGGCGGATGCTCTCGAGGCCGACCGGCCGTTCCGCATCCAGGTCGCCGGCGAGCGCATCCGCGTGCCGAAGGGTGCCGCCATCAGCGTCGAGCACGAGCGCGAGGACGACGAAGAAGAGGTCGAGTTCCAGCTCAAGTGGCAGCTCGCCGAGGTGGACGACGAGGACGAGGAGGACGACGGCGAGATCGAGGTCTGACCCGGCTGGCCGGACCGGCATTTTGCAGGCCCTCGGCGAGAGTTGCGAGCCGTCGCCCCGTGCGCCCGCTTCACCTCCCAGCTCGGCCCGGCCATTCCAGGCGTAGCGCGCACCAGCCGAGAAGCAAGGGGGGACGCACCTCGGGGTCCCACTCCACTTCGAGCCCAGACCGGTTCCGAGTCGGAGCAGGGCGCCCTCGTCGAGGCTCTGGCGGATCCTGCCAGCCGAGAAGTCGATGGCCGTCTCGGCGCCTCGCGCAGGTGGCGCGACCGAACGACGTCGTGAGACGGCTTCATACAGCGTGGGGGCTCGGCGACGAGCTCCTCGTGCAACTACCGGCTCAGAACATGCAGCGTCCGCAGATCGACAGACGGTCGAATAAGTCCCCAAACACCGGGTTCCAGCTTGGCGATGCCGAGCAGCCCCGGCGTCCGGCACCGGTCGGTGTTGCGCGGATATGGTACGCCCACAGTTAGCTTCATCAAGCTAGGCTTTCTTCCGTCTCATTCCCTCCCGGGTGCGAGGAGCACGGTGTACCTATCGAAGTGGACCCGTTGGGCTGGCCTCGTGCTCGCAAGTGCCGTGATCGTTGCCGCTGGTCGGCCTGCGACTGGCCAAGAGCTTGACGAAGGCGTGGTCACCGCCGCTGTGCAGGTCACCGACAACCCGGCGCCGGTCCGGGCTCACTCCTCCCCTCGGCTGGCGCGCAACCCCAAGAGCGGTGAGCTGGTCATCGTCGAGGCCAACGTACGAGGGGAACTGAGCTGCAAGATCCACATCTCAGTCGACGACGGCCGGAGCTGGTTCCCCGGTGGCGACCTCATGACCCAGGCCGATCCGGTCTGCGCCCCCGGTGCCGAGTACGGTCCCCTCGCCTCGCCGGCCTTCAGCTCTGACGGCGTGTTGTACATCGCCTACGCGGCCGGACCAGCCCTGGGCCAAGGCCGGGACAACACACCACGGAGCCTGTACCTGGCCCGCTCAACCGACAGCGGACGGACCGTCACCACGACCACGGTGTTCGACGCTCCTGACGACAACCCCGACAGAGGCCTGAACAAGGGGCCCACGGTGGCCGTGGACCCGAGTAACTCCGACCGGGTCTACGTTGGCTGGCGCCAAGGCGTGTTCCGCAATGCCGAGGAAAAGCTCAAGAGCGTCATCGCTACGACCAGCGACGGCGGCCGGTCGTTCGGGGCGCCGGTGGACCTCACCGATGACCGGGGAGGCGACTATCCCGTCGTCACCGTCGATGGGCAGGGAGTCGTCCACGCCGCCTACTGGACCCGCGAGTTCCCGCCGGGGGACAACCCGAACGGCCAAGACGGTCCCGTGCGGCCCATCCAGTACGTCCGCTCCACCGACCAGGGCAAGACCTTCTCACCGGGTAGGGACATCGACCCCGGCAACCAAGAGGCGCCCCGCCCCGGCGTGCTCGTCGCTGATCCCAACTCCCAGGCCATCTACCTCGCTTGGCACGCCAACGAGGAGCCGATGAACTCGGGAGAGGACTTCAACGGTGACTTCGAGATCTTTCTCCGCGCGTCGTTGGACGGGGGCGAGAACTGGGAAGAGCGAACGGTGCTCAACGATGACAAAGGCGCCGTGGCGCCCGCCGGCCAGTTCCATCCCAACGTCTCGATCGCCCCCAACGGTCGCGTCGACGTTGCCTGGTATGACGGGCGCCTCAGTCCAGCGCCGCCGCCTCCGCCCGGCGAAGACGAAACCGGCTTCCAGGATGTGTACTACACCTCCTCCACCGATCAGGGCGCGACGTTCCGACCCAACATCCGCATCAGTGACCGCAGCATCGATCGTTCCATCGGCGTCTACTCCAACAACGTTGACAGCAAGACCAACGTCGGCATCGCCTCCTCGAACGACGAGGTGCACTTCGCCTGGCAGGACTCCCGCAATGCCGACAGGGAGCTCCAGCCCGAAGACGTGTACGCGGCCACTCTGATGCTGAATGGCGCCACCGAGGCGTCCATGTCCTCGGGGAACGCCAGATGGGCGGTTCTCGGCGCCGTGCTACTGCTCGGTCTGGGGCTGGGAACAGCGGCAGCCTGGCTCCTGAGCAAACGTTCCCGAGGTCGTGACGGTAGGCCGGCCGGCGTCACCCGGAGCGCCAACGCCGAGATCTGAGGAGTGCGGCTCTCCTAGACCTGCATCGCGTTCTTCGGCCCCCCAGGCGTGGGCGGCTCACCGCGGGGGTAGGTGGGCGGTACCGACCAGGGAGGTCACGCCATGTCCGACGCCACCGATGCCGCCAGCCGTCCCGACGACGTGATCGCCGCCCTCGACGCGGGCATCCCGGCGGGCTGGGAGTGCGACGGCGGCCACTCGGGCGCCTGCGCGGCGGTCCCCGAGCGCTTCGCGGAGTCCTTCGCCAAGTGGGCGACGGGCGACATCGGCGTCGACCTCTACATCGGCTACCGGGTCCCCCCGCCCGGTCCGACGCTCTACATCGACCCGCCCGAGGCGGGGCCGTTCGGCGAGGTGGCGGGGCGCATCGGGAACCCGGTCATCGACCGGCCGGATGGCGACGAGCCGCTGCTCCGCTTCGTGGACCTCGGCTCGGTGCACATCGGCCGCGCGCGTGCGGTGACCCTGGCCGACGGCATGCGCGCCGCTGTCGAGACGCCGGCCGGCGCCCCACTCGTGGCCGTGGGCGAGGTGGAGCGACGCCGGATCGGCCTGGTGGCCTTCGCGCTGGCCGAGTCGGATCTGCCGCTACAGGTGGCCTTCCCGCTGCTGATGAGCAACCTCGTCGACGCGCTGCTGCCGAGCGGCGACGGCCTCCTCCCGTCGTCGACCCGATTGGGGCAGACGCTGACACTG
>JAHWJI010000085.1 GCA_019348495.1 Actinomycetota bacterium
CTCCTCCCGACCCGCCTTGGCCAGGGCGTCGACCAACTCGCCACTGGTTCCTGTCTGTCGCCCGGCATCTCGCTCACCGGCGTAGCTGTCCCGCACGTTCGCGACGAACGCCTCCTTGTCCTCCCCGACGACTTGCTCGGCGATGGTGGGCTCGAACACCGCCGGGCCAACTACTGCGCTGGCCCGGTAGCTGATGTTGATGGCGGCTAGAACCGCCCCTGCCGGCGACTGCTCGAAGCCGGCGACCCGGGTCCCGGCCACCTCTCGGGGGCGTGGGGGGCCCGCCGGCACCGGGATGCCGAACAGGTCCTGCCACACCACCGTGTCGGCGTTGAGGACCTCGGCGGCGGGTGCTGGCGAGGTTCCGCCGGGATCCCCTGAGGCTGATCCGGCCTGGCCGCCCGGGGCCGGTTCGGCCCCCTCTCCCCCGCCACGCAGCATGAGGACCGCCACCAGAGCGACCACCATTGCCACCGCCCCGGCGACGATGGCCAGGGCCACGGTGGTGCGTCTGCGGGCCTGCTCCTCGACGGCGTAGGCCACGCGCGCCGACGCGATCGGCCGGTCCCGTGCCGTGGCCGCGAGCGCGGCCAGGAAGGGGCGGAAGTCGTGATGGCTGCCGGGTGGGAGATCGTCCTCCACATCCCCCCCGCTGTCGCCGAGGTGCACGTGGACCAGGTGCGCGCCCACGGCCGCCGGCAGGCCCCCCAGGTCTTCTCCGCCAGCAAGGGCGTGGCCGGTGTCGACCAGCACGCCGAGGGCCGGGTGCGCGACCTCCTCGCAGATCCGAACCGCGTCGGCGGTCGTGGCCAGCACCTGGCCGCCCTTGGGCTCGACGGCCACCATCAGGCCGAGTCGGGCTGCCGCCTCGGCCACCGAGTGCAACGAAGCGGCCGTGCGCGCCCAGGCGTCGGGGGCGCCGGCGGTGTCGGCGCCGGGCCAGACCCCCAGCACTCCCACCCCGAGGTCTGCCGCCCGCCGGGCGGTCTCCACGATGGCGGCCACCGCATCGTCGGCCCGGTCGGCGGAGGCAAGGGCACGGTCGGGCCAGCGCTCTGGGGGCATGGAGAAGAGCACGACGGCCACCCCCAGCCCGTGCCGGTCGACCAGGTGCTCCAGGATGGCGCGACGCTCGGCGCTCAGCTCGTCGTCGGGCCGGTAGACGCCCAGCTCCACGCCATCGAAGCCGAGGGCGGCGCACGTGGCCCAGACCGCGGCGGCGTCGAGCCCGTCGGGCCAGAAGTTCCAGTCAGCCTGGACCAGCGGGAAGCGGGCCACCGCGTCTCAGCCCGGGCCCTGGCCCACCTCGGCGTCGAGCGCGCCGAAGACCTCGTCGACCTGGTCCCAGCCGACCCCAAGCAGGAACTGGCTGTTGCGCCCGTAGGACTTGGAGCCGAGGATGAAGAAGTTGGGCTCGGGGTTGCGCAGCACGTCGACCCCGTGGCTCTCCTGGCCGAGGCAGTCGCCGGCGGCGGCGCCGAGGAGAGCGGCGGAGAGATTGATGGGCGCGGCCGTGGCGTAGCACTCGTGCACCTGGAGCTGGCGGTAGAGCTCGGCGTCGCCCACGTAGCCGGTGAGCGAGAGCACCTGGTCGACGACGACCGCTTCGCTGCTGCCGTTGCGCAGGGTGACGGCCAGCCGGCCGTCGCGCTCGGCCAACGACTCGACCACCGCCCCGGTGACGAGGCGGACCGACGGGTCGTCGCCGCCCGCCAGCCGCTGGGTCTGCTCGACGAGCGCGGCCCGCTCGGGGAGCGGATCGTCGGCGACGGCACCCCAGGTCGGCTCCATTGCGCGCACAGCCCACACGACCTCGGTGCCCGGCACCCGGCGACCCAAGGCGGCCAGGTCGGCTGCCGCTGTCTGGGCCGAGTGGCCGCCCCCCACCAGAAGCGTCCGCCGGCCGGCCCAGTGCTGTTCCTCGGCAGCCACGTGGGGCACGGTGCGGCGAATGCGGGTTTCCAGCTGCTGCTCGCCCACGGCCGGGATACCGGCGTCGCCCGTGCTGTTGGCGTGGCCGTAGGTGCCGCTGCAGTCGATCACCACGTCGGCCTGGGCGACGCGTTGGCGACCGCCGGGGCCCGACAACAGCAGGCGGAAGGGCCGCTCGGCCCGGGCGGGAGTGGCGATCTCCTCGTGCTTGAGCAGGCCGTGGCGACCGATGCCCACAACCCTGGTCTCGACCTCGAGCGAGGCCCGCAGCTCGGCCAGGTCGGCAACCGGTCCGAGGAGCCGTTCGGCCAGGTCGTGGCCTCTCGGGCACTCCTCGCCTGAGGGAACGGCGGTACCGGCCGCCCCCAGCCGGGCCCGCATCCGGGGTGAGACGTTCATCGACCAAGGGGTGAACATGCGCACGTGCCCCCAGGCCCGAACGCTGGCGCCGGGGCCGCCACCCGCCTCGTAGATGGTGAAAGGCCAGCCCCGCTCGGTTGCTGCCAGGGCGGCGTCCAAGCCGATGGGGCCGGCGCCGACGATCGCCAGGCGGGGACGTGTTGCCACCATGAAGACCGCCTTCTGGAGGGGTTGCGACCGAGCATTAGATCAACCGTGGTTGAAGCTCGCTAACCTAGCCGCCGTGATCGCCGGAGCGTCAAGCGGGCCTGCGGTGGCGTCTCGGGCGAGGGAGATCGACTGGCTGGCGGCCATGGGCTTGGCGCCCGATGAGGTACCGGCGATCGCCGTGCTCGAGGGATCGTGGTGGCGGCGGGAGCGCACTGCCCAGCGCTTGGCCGCCCTCGAGGGTCCACGGGAGCTGAGCTTCCCCGACCTCCACCTCGGCCGTCGACCGGCCGACGGGCTGGCGGTGCTCTACGGCTGCGTCTACGGCGCGTCCCGGGCGGTGGAGCCGGTCCACGCCTGCGGCGAGCTGGGGACGCCGGTGGTCGTGCAGATCGGCTCGTGCGGCGGCCTCCAGCCCGAGGTGCGTACCGGTGACATCGTGCTTCCCGAGCTGGTCACCATCGGGGAGGGGGCGTCGCAGTACTACGGCGGCGTGGGGGCGTCGGCGGCGACAACGGAGCTGGTCGATGGGGCCGAGGAGGCGTTCTGCCGGCGGGGTTTTCGTGTGCACCGGGGAAGCCACGTCACCACCTCGGCCCTCTTCGCCCAGCCGCCGGAGCAAGTGCGGGCGTGGCACGACGCCGGTCACCTAGGGGTCGACATGGAGACATCCGCGGTGTTCTCGGCCGCCGCCCACTTCGGGATGGCGGCGGTGTCGCTGCTCTACGCCTGGGACGAGCTGCTGGCCGGTCGTAACTTCCTCCACGCGCTCAGCCCTGAGGAGCGCCTGGCCCAGGCTCGGGCCAACGACGCCCTGATGGAGGTCGCACTGGAGCTCGTGCCCGCCCCATGACGACCATCGGGGTCCGGGCCGTCGCCAACTTCGTGGGCGGAGGTTGGCGCAACCCCGACAGCGACGGCTCCACGAGCATCGTCGACCCGTCGACGGGCCAGACCTTTGCCGAGGCACCGGTGTCGGGCCCGGCCGACCTCGACGCTGCCTTTGGGGCTGCCGCGGCTGCCTACCCCCGGTGGCGGGACACCACCCCCAAGGACCGTGGCCGGGCCCTCCTGCGCATCGCCGACGCCCTGGAGGCTCGCGCCGAGGAGTTCGTCGAGGAGGAGTGCCGCAACACCGGCAAGCCCCGGGCCAGCATGCGCGACGAGGAGCTGGTCCATGTCCTCGACACCATCCGCTTCTTCGCCGGTGCCGCCCGCCTACTCGACGGCGACGCCGCCGGGGAGTACGTGGATGGGCACACGTCGTTCGTGCGCCGGGAGCCGGTCGGCGTCGTGGCCCAGGTGACCCCTTGGAACTACCCGCTCATGATGTCGGTTTGGAAGTGGGCCCCGGCCCTGGCCGCCGGGAACACCGTCGTGCAGAAGCCCGCCGAAACCACCCCCGTCACGCCGCTGCTGCTCGCCGAGCTGATGGCCGGGATCCTTCCTCCCGGCGTGTTCAACGTGGTCTGCGGCGACCGTTCGACGGGGGCGGCCATGGTGCGACACCCGGTGCCGGCCATGGTGGGGGTCACCGGGAGCGTGCGCACGGGCTGCGATGTCATGGCCGGCGCCGCGGCGGACGTGAAGCGGGTGCATCTCGAGTTGGGTGGCAACGCCCCCGTGATCGTGCTCGACGACGCCGACCTCGAAGTGGCGGTGGACGGCATCCGCGCCGCCGCCTACTTCAACGCCGGCCAGAGCTGCACCGCCGCCAGCCGGGTGCTGGCCGGCGCTGGGGTGCACGACGACCTGGTCGTCGCCCTGGCCGGGGCCGCTCGGGCCACGCATACGGCGCCACCCGACGACGCCACCGCCTACCACGGGCCCCTCAACAACCCCCAGCAGCTGGCCCGGGTCACAGGGCTGGTCGACCGCCGATCGACTCGGGCCGAGGTCGTGGCCGGCGGCGCCCCCCTGGCCCGCCCTGGCTACTTCTACCCTCCCACGGTGGTGGCGGGAGTCGACCAGCACGATGAGCTGGCCCGAGAGGAGGTGTTCGGCCCGGTGATCTCCGTGCAGCGAGTGAGCGGGGAAGACGACGCCGTCGCCCTCGCCAACGACGCTGCCTACGCCCTGGGCGCCAGCGTGTGGACCCGCGACCACGCCCGGGCCATGCGCCTGGCCCGGCGCATCGATGCGGGGGCGGTGTGGGTGAACTGCCATTCGGTGCTGGCGGCGGAGATGCCCCACGGCGGTGCCCGTCACTCCGGGTTCGGCAGCGAGCTGTCCCGCCACGCCCTGGCCGACTACACCCGTCTGAAGCACGTGATGAGCCGGATCGACCCCCCGTGACCCGCCTGGGTTGCTTCGCAGCCCTGCCTGTCGCCTGCGACCCGCCCTACCGTCGGGAGATGACCGACCTGGTAGCCACCTGCATCTGGTTGCTCACCCCCGAGGTGGTGCTGGCCCTCGACCGCCGCTTCGGTGAGCCGGTCGACGCCTACGTGAACGGCTCACAGGTCTGGCTCCGTGACGACGGGCCCGGCGGGCTGACCCTGGAGTGGCGCCTTCACCCCGTGACCGGGTTCCGGCGCCCGGCGGGCACCTCCACCCATGAGCTGTTCGCCGCCGTGGCCCTGGCCCTGGCCAATGGCGTCGAACCGCCGGCGCCGCCGGCGGCGTTGTGGGACGGGCTGGAGGCCTTCAGTGCCTACGGAGAGGAGGTGGAGCCGGCACCCCTGGCCACG
Organism: Actinomycetota bacterium; assembly: GCA_019348495.1. Lineage (GTDB taxonomy): Bacteria > Actinomycetota > Acidimicrobiia > Acidimicrobiales > CADCSY01 > JADDRA01. The sequence continues at coordinate 5,190 of JAHWJI010000085.1, forward strand.
GCGGCCACCACCGCGCTGGGCATGGCCCCCGACGCGGCCGGGTTGGTCGACCACCAGAGCGTGGGGCGACGCTGGGAAGCGACGGGCGGGGGGATCTCCATCGTGTCCGCCCTGCTCGACCAACTCACGCCTCCTCCCGCCTGACCAGCCGGCGGCCTCTCCCAGACGGTTCAACGGGGAGGGTCGAAGACCACCTCGACGGGCTCGCCCCGGATGGCGGCGAAGGCCGCCGGCGCCCAACGCGATGCTCCGGCCATGGGCTGGGGCAGGGCCTCCTCGACGAACCAGCCCACATCGGCGCACTCGAGGGGGTGGGCCCGCAACTCGCCTCCCACCATGCGGCAGTGGAACACCAGGGAGTAGAGCGGGATGCGGGAGAAACCGAGGCGCAGGCCGTCGAGCACGGCGATCAGCCGCTCGGGGACACAGCGGATACCTGTCTCCTCGTGCACCTCCTTGACCGCCACCTCGGCCGGCGAGTAGCCCACATCGGCCCATCCCGTGGGGTAGAGCCAGACCCCGGAGTCGGCCCGCTGGACGAGGAGGATCTCGCCCCGGTCGTTGCCCACGACGGCGCCCACGGCAGCCTTGGGGGTGACGTAGCCGGCCACCCCTTCGCCCACCGTCGCCATCCACTCCTGTACCAACGTGGCCGTCACCGGTGCCGGGCTCGTGGCCGCCACCTGCATCTCGGCGGCCACCTTCAACACCTCCTCGAAGCGCTCCCGCTCATAGAGGCTGGACGTGAAGCCCAGTCCGGTGCGAGCGATGCCGGCCAGCGTCTCGCTCCAGCGCAGCAGATCGTGGGCAGGGCCGAGCTCGGACTCCACCCCCCCGAGGCTAGGCGGCGCTGGCTCTCAGGGACCCGAGGACCGGGGGTGTGACCTGTCGGGCACGGCCTCGCCCGGCCCACCCGACGAGGTCCCGAAGTGCTCGCCCAGACTGGGCTGGTCGGGCCTGTCCCGGGATGGCGCCGCCGGACCGGAGCCGCCCGCGGCCAGGAGGCCGGCCAGCTCGTCGAGGCGGACCTCTCCAGCCTCTCCAGGCTCTCCGGTCCCTCCAGCCACCGAAGCCCCTCCCGCCTCTCCAGCCTCTCCCGATGGTGCCGGCACCGGCTCGGGCCGGGCCGGGCCCGATCCGTTGTGGGTACCCCGGGACGCGGGCGAGGCCGCGTTGTCCTCCTCGGACCCGGGCCCGTCCGCCGCCGACCTCTCCGCCTCCGACCTCTCGGTCCGAATGGCTGCCGGGGGGCCCTTCTTCTCCGCCTTGTGGATCCCCGCCCGCTCGAGCAGCTTGGCGTCCACTCCCACCTGTCGCCAGGCGGCGTAGGTGATGCCGTTGCGGTCCCCGTAGCTGCGGACCACCCGTACGAAGTCCCGCTCCAGCTGCGACGGGTCAGCGTGGTTCCCGTTGGTCAGGCGCACATACTCGGCATGGAGCTCGATGCGCTCCTGGGTGAGGTGCACACGGCTGAGCGGGTCGGCCGACACCAACAGCTCGTCGATCTTGGTGATCCGGTTGCCGACGGCGTCTGCCGCCCGCTTGACACCTCTACCCGGCTTGCTCATCTCCAGGGCACTGAGGTAACGGCGTACAAGGCGTTCCTGTTCGGCCGACGCAGGCCTTCTCGACCCGCTGCGTCTGACCTGGGGCGTGGAGGAGTCTGCGGAGCTCTCGGTCATCCGGGCCACTGTAGTGCAGCGGCGCGGCCCAGCATGGACCCCGGACGCGAGGAAGGGGGCGGCCGAAGCCGCCCCCTTCCTCAAGCCGGCGCTGAACTACGCCGTCTGGCCCTTCCGGCGAAGGAAGAAGCCGAAGGCGAGCAGCAGCAGCCCAAAGAGGATCTGGGCCGCAACCGAGACGCCGGTGACGGCCAAGGCCGCTGCCTTGACCTTCCCGTCGTCAAACCTGTCGACCACGGGTTGGACCGGAGGCTTCCGGTCGTCGCCGTCGCCGTCGTCGGGCTTGGGCTTGTCGCCGTCATCGGGCTTGTCGCCGTCATCGGGCTTGTCGCCGTCATCAGGCTTGTCGCCGTCATCAGGCTTGTCGCCGTCGTCCGGCTCCTCACCCTTGTCCTTGTCCTCGCAGAGGTCAGGGACGTCGGGCACCTTGACGCCATTCCGGCCGCCGACGCCAATGGCGTTGGCGGACCCGGACTCGATCTCCGCCGAGCCGCGTGAGACGTTCTTCACGCTGGCGTCGTTCCTGGCCACCGTGTCGTCGCCGTTGTCGGCGTCGGCACGCTGGCGGTTGCGGGCGTCGTTGTCCGAGCGGTTGCCGGTGGCGTCGTTGTCACCGGTGTCAGCCTCGGCGTCGCCGTCGTTGTCGACGTCGACGTCCTGCTCGGAGATGACGAAGCCGTCACCCTCGATGTCGGCCGAAGCCAACTGGCCGATGTTGGTGTTGGCGTCGACGCCTACGGCGTGGGCATCACCGGTCTCGATGATGGCCGTGCCGTCGGAGCAGTTGCAGGTCTCGGCGTTGTTGCTCACGACCGTGTCGCCG
>JAHWJI010000086.1 GCA_019348495.1 Actinomycetota bacterium
AGGGTGGGGTGGGGCTGCACCAGCTCGGCCACCTCGTCGACGGTGGCCTCCCAGTTGACCGCGAGGTAGCCCTGGCCGAGTTGCTCGGTGACCCAGGGCCCCACCATGTGCACGCCGAGCACCTGCCCGGCGCCGCCATCGGCGCGACGGGCGGCGACCACCTTGACCAGCCCCACCGGCTCGCCCACGATGAGCGCTCGGCCGTTGCCCCGGAAGCGGTGGGTGGCCACCACCACGTCGTGGCCGGCCTGGCGGGCCGACTCCTCGGAGTGTCCGGCGAACGCCACCTCGGGGTGGCAGTAGATGCACCAGGGGACGCGGTCGTACTGGACGGGGAGGGGCTCCTCGCCGAGGATGTCCTTGATGGCGACGATGCCCTCGGCGAAGCCCACGTGGGCGAGCTGGGGGCTGGCCACGAGGTCGCCCACCGCCCACACGCCGGCACAGGTGGTACGGCAGGTCTGGTCGATCTTGACAAAGCCCCGTTCGTCGACCTCGACGCCGGTGCCGTCGAGTCCCAGCGACTCCGACAGGGGCCGACGGCCCACCGACACCACCACCCGCTCGACCTCGACCGGCTCCCCCTGGCGGATTTGCACCACGGTGGTGGAGGCGCCCGGGGTGTGCCCCAGGACCTCGACCCCGGTGCGGACCTCGATGCCCCGCTGCTCGAAGCTCTTGCGCACCACGTCGGCCACGTCGGCGTCGCACCCCGGAAGGATCTTGGGAAGGCCCTCCAACAGGGTCACTCGAACGCCGAGATCGGCCAGCATCGAGGCGAACTCGCAGCCGATGGCGCCTCCACCGACCACCGCCGCCGACGCCGGCAGCTCCGTCATCGACAGCACCTCGTCGGAGGTGAGCACGAAGCGACCGTCGACCTCGAAGCCGGGCAGGGTCCGGGGCACCGACCCCGACGCCAGCACCACGTGGTCGCCTCGAAGCTCCCGGTCGGGCTCGCCGTCGGAGGACACGACCACGCGCCCCGAGCCGCGGAAGCGCCCGTTGCCGGCAAAGGTGGCGATCCGCCGTCGCCCGAGCAGACCCTCGAGGCCCTTCCACAGGGTGTCGACCACCTGCTGCTTGCGGCGCATCGACACGCCCAGGTCGATGGTGGGGGCGGCGGTGCTCACCCCGAAGGCGGCGGCGCCGGCGATCGTCCGCCGGACCGAGGCGGTCTCCAGCAGCTCCTTGGCCGGGATGCAGCCGCGGTGCAGGCACGTGCCTCCCACCCGGTCTCGCTCGACCAGGGCCACCGACAGGCCGGCCGAAGCCGCGTAGAGGCCGGCGGCGTAGCCGCCGGGGCCCCCACCGATGATCACGACGTCGAACTCCTGGGCCACCTCGCTCCCCTTTCGGCCGGCGAGGGACTCAGGCTATAGCCCGGGCGCTACTCGGTCTCTTGTTGGCCCTGGTCGACCTCTTCCTGCACCTCGCTGGCGCCCGAGTCGACGGCGTCGTCGACCTGGTTCACCTCCTCGTCGGTGGTGGCACCGTCGTTGTCCTCGTCGCTGCAGGCGGCGAGTCCGAGCGCCAGCGTGGCGGCGAAGAGGCCTGCAGTCAGCTTGCGGGTCGCAGTTCTCATGGGCGGCGACGTACCCACGCGCCGCCCTCGGGGAACAACGGCCTCAGCGGCTGAGCAGCACCAGCTGCACGGCGGCTGCGATCAGGATGGCCAGGCCGCACACCAGGGCGGCCACGATCAGCTTGCGGGTGCTCACGGGCGGCGAGGGTACCGCCATGACCACGGTCGCCAGGGGCCCGTTGGCTAGGCTCGACCCGTGGGGCTGAAGAGGTTGGTCCGGGGACTGAGCGCCAGCGTCGACGACCTCGAGCACGAGCGTCTCTCCAGCAGGTTCAAGACGGTGAAGCTCGGGAGCGCCGACCTCGGGGACTGCCCGTTGCGCTGCCGCGTCCGGGTCGTGGGCGAGGTCACCAGCCTGCGGGTGGTGCCCCGCGCCGGCAGCCCCAGCCTCGAGGTCACCGTCGATGACGGAACCGGCTGCGCGCTGGTCGTGTTCACCGGCCGGCGAGCCATCCGTGGCCTCGACCCCGGACGCGGGGTGATCCTCGAAGGCGTGGTCCGCCGGGAACGCTCCCGGCTCACCATGATCAATCCCGCCTACACCCTGCTCCCGTAGCGGCTCCAGGCCCTCGTCTCCGGGGACGACGCCCTCAGGTCCCCACCAGGGCGCTGCGCACTGCTGATTCGGAGTCCGGGGTCACGAGCACCAGCACCTCGTCGGCGGCGAGCAGCAAGGTGTCGCCTCTCGGCACCACGAGGTGGTCCGCTCGGATGATGGCCACCACCGTGGAGTCGCGAGGCAGGTTCAAGTCGACCACGGTCGCGCCGGCCGCCGGGGACGCCTCGGCCAGGGTGACCTCCACCAGCCTCGCCTTGCCGCCCTCGAACTGGAGGAGCCGCACGAGGGTGCCCACGGTGACGGCCTCCTCGACCAGGGCGGTGAGCAGGTGGGGGGTCGACACGGCGACGTCGACGCCCCACGTCTCGTTGAACAGCCACTCGTTCTTGGGGTGGTTGACTCGGGCGATCACCCGGGGGACCCCGAACTCCTGCTTGGCCAGAAGGCTGACCACCAGGTTGTCCTCGTCGTCGCCGGTGACTGCGGCGACCACGTCGGCCGTCTCCAGCTTCGCCTCGACGAGGGCGCTGACCTCACAGGCGTCGGCCACCTTGAACTCGACGCCGACGTGCTCGCCGGACGCCCGGGCGCGCTCCACCACCTCGAGCGACTGCTCGAGCACGAGCACGTCGTGGTCGGACCCCTGGAGGTCGGTGGCGATGTACTTGCCCACGTTGCCGCCCCCGGCGATCACCACCCGCATCAGCTCCGCCTCCTCTTGGTCTCGGTGGCGGCGTCGGTCGACCCGGTCCCTCCGGCGAGGCGTTTCTCCAGGGCCGAGATCTGTCCGACGGCGGCGCTGAACAGCAGCACGTCACCTTCTTGTCCCACCAGGTCCGGGCCCGGCACCAACGCCTGCCCGGCCCGGGTGACGGCGGCGAGACGCCAGCGACCGGCTTCGTCGAGGTCGCGCAGGGGTCGTCCTGCCCACGCGAGGGGCAGGTCGTGCTCGACCATGCACACCCTGCCGCTCGGGTCGGTCCACTCCGTGCGCGCCTCCGCGGGAAGGAGCTTGCGCAACGCCTGATCGGTGGTCCACGCCACCGTGGCCACCGTGGGGATGCCCAGCCGGGCGTAGATGGCGGCCCGGCCGGGGTCGTAGATACGGGCGACGACCCGCTCGATGCCGAAGGTCTCGCGGGCGATGCGGGCGACCACGATGTTGGAGTTGTCGCCGCTCGTCACCGCCGCCAGGGCGTCGGCCTCCTCGATGCCGGCCTCGACCAGGCGGTCACGGTCGAAGCCGAAGCCGGTGACCGACCGCCCGGCGAAGTCGGACGGTAGGCGCACGAACGCCGCCTCCCGCTTGTCGATGATCCCGACGCTGTGACCCTCGGCCGAGGCCAGGGCGGCGAGCTGCGAACCCACCCGTCCACATCCGACGACGACGACGTGCACCCTGGTTCTCCCGTTCCGGCGACGGGTCGCACTGTATCGATCCAGGGGCGGGCCGGCCGGAGTTGCGGTCCCTCGCGGTGGATCTACGCTGTTGCCCTGCTGGGCCAGCCCCGCCGGCCCGAGGGAGGCAGCGCATGTCGACGTTGAAGCGGCTGCTCGTGGGCAAGCCCTTGGCCAGCAGCGAGGAGGGCCACCAGCGTCTCGGCAAGCTGGTTGCGCTGGCCGTGTTCGCCTCCGACGCCATCTCCTCGACGGCCTACGCCACCGAGGAGATCCTCCATGTGCTCGTACCCCTCGGCGGGCTGGAGGCGCTCGAGTTCCTGATCCCCATCGCCCTCATCGTGGTCGTGCTGCTGGCCATCGTGATCACCAGCTACCGCCAGACCATCTTCGCCTACCCCAACGGCGGCGGGTCCTACGTGGTGTCGCGCGACAACCTCGGCGTCACGTCGTCACTGGTGGCCGGGGCCTCGCTGCTCGTCGACTACACCCTCACCGTGGCCGTCTCGGTCTCCGCCGGAGTGGCGGCCATCACCTCGGCGTTCCCGGAGCTGCGCGAGAACCGCGTAGCCCTGTGCCTGGGATTCATCCTGCTCCTCGTCGCCATCAACCTGCGGGGAGTGAAGGAGAGCGGTCGCCTCTTCGCCGTACCCACCTACGTCTACGTCGTGACCCTCGGCGCTCTCCTCCTGATCGGCCTGGTGCGGACGTTCTCCGGGAGCCTCCCGCCCCTCCCTCCCGACCAGCACGCTCTCGACGAGCTCACCCAGGGGGGAGCCCTCCTCACCGGCATCACCGCCATGGCCCTGATGCGGGCGTTCTCGTCCGGCGCCGTCGCTCTGAGCGGCATCGAGGCCATCTCGAACGGAGTGCCGTCGTTCCGCGATCCCACGGCCAAGAACGCCGCCACCACCCTCGTCTACATGGGTCTGATCCTCGCCGGGTTCTTCTTCGGGATCTCGGTGCTCGCCCACCGCTTGCAGCCCACCGTCCAGGAGGGCGGCGAGACCCTGCTGTCGATCCTGGCCGGCGCGGTGTTCGGGAGCGGTTCGGTCGCCTACTTCACCCTGCAGGCGGCCACCGCCGCCATCTTGATCCTGGCCGCCAACACCGCCTTCAACGCCTTTCCCAGCATGTCGTCGATCCTCGCCAAGGACGGCTACCTGCCTCGCCAGCTCCACAACCGGGGTGACCGGCTGGTCTACTCCAACGGCGTGCTGGTGCTCGCCGGCGCCGCCGCCGTGCTCGTGATCGCCTTTGGCGGGATCACCACTGCCCTGATCCCCCTGTACGCCGTCGGGGTGTTCACCGGATTCACGCTGTCGCAGTGGGGCATGGTCCGCCACCACCTGCGCATCCGGGAGCCCGGATGGCGCCGCAACTCCGTGGTGAACGCCGTCGGGGCCGTCGCCACCTTCGCCGTCCTGGCCGTGGTGGTGGTCTCGAAGTTCACCATCGGGGCCTGGATCCCGGCCATCGTCATCCCGCTCATCGTGGTCCTGCTGCGGGGCATCCACCGCCACTACCAGCAGGTGGCGGAGGTGCTCGCCGTGCCCGAGGGATATCGCCCACTGCCCCACACCCACACCGTGGTGGTGCTGGTGGGAAACGTCCACCAGGGTGTGCTCGCTGCCCTCACCTACGCCAAGTCCCTTTCGCCCGACCGGCTGATCGCCCTGTCGGTGGTGTCGAGTCCCGAGGAGTCGGAGGCCCTTCGGGGGCAGTGGTACCGCTACCACCTCGACGTCGAGCTCGAGCTGCGGTACTCGCCGTACCGAGAGCTCACGCAACCCGTGCTCAAGTACCTCGACGAGCTCGACGCCGCCTACGAGAACGACATCATCACCGTGGTGGTGCCCGAGTTCGTGCTCAGCCGCTGGTGGGAGCAGTTGCTGCACAACCAGAGCGCGCTGCTGCTCAAGGGTCGCCTGCTGTTCCGCCGCAACACGGTGGTGACGTCGGTTCCCTTCCACATCTCCGGGCCACTCGCCGACGACCATGGCGTGGGGTTCAACGAACGCGACGAACCCGCCACCTCGGTGGCGGGTTCGTCGTCATCGGCCGAGGCCGACGGGAGAGCTCCTGGGCCTGCGGCCGATGAGCCGGCGGACGCCGACGGAAAGGTTCTTGGCCCTGCGGCCGGGGAGCCCCTCCGCCAGCCCTGACCAATCCGGTGCTCAGGCGGCGGGGTTGAGTCGCTGCACCACGCCCTTGGCCACCTCGAGCGGGCGCTGCTGCTCGCTCATCCTCGAGTCGAGGACCACGGTGGCGCCGGTGAGCGCGGGCACGGCCCACTGCAGCACCTTCAGCTTGCGCTGCGCGTCGGCCACCTCCGGCGGCGTCGCCGAGGTCGGCTCGGTAGCCCCCTCGACCGCGGGGGTGGCGGCGTCCATGACCTTCTGGCCCAGTGCCCGGCTGTATGCGGTGGCGGCCATGGCGCTGGCGGTGAGAGCGGTCTTCAGGAGCGAGGTCCTGGCCACCCCCTTCTGGCCGGCCAGCCGCCCTCGGTTGGCGCCGGTGAGCCACAGGGAGCCCACGACGTAGGCGCCGATCGCCGCCAGGTTGGCGGGGGTCCACCGGGCCCAACCGGCGTTGGCCACCTTGGCCCGCTCGCCGGGCTGGTCGACCTGCGCAGCGGCTCCGTTGAGGCCGATGGCACCCATGAGCGATCCGCCGAACCAGGCGGCCAGGCCGAGGTCGTTCAGGGCTCGGACGATGCTGTTGCTGCTCTTGGACTTGGTCTTCTGGCGCATGGCCCTCCTCAGGGGGTCACCGACGGCGTGGATCGCCGCCGGCTACGTGGTCGACGGAACGCCGCCGGCCACGGCCCGACCTACCCCCGTGCGGAACCGCGAAACCGGCGGCGGGGTGGCGTCGCCGGGTTGTCTCCGTGCCAGTTCAGGCCTTGAGCTCTCGCTCGAGGGGGGTGGGGAACCGCGGTGTGACGCGGGTGTCGCCCAGCCAGCGTCGGAGCCGGTGGGCCTCGGCCTCCACGGCGGCGGCGGCGTCGCTGCCGATGTCGGCGAGCAGGCGGTGCACCACCTCGCCGTCCCGTCGATGCGCCCAACCGCCCACCACCCGCCCGTCGCACCAGACGGTGGGGCCGGCGTTCCCGTTACCGTCGAACAGCGCCGGGCGGTGGCTGCCGAGGTACCACGCCCGGTGCTTCCACCCCATGGTGGTGGGGTCGAGCGCCGGCAACAACGCCACCCAGGGGTCGCTCCCGGGGACGGGACCGAGGTCGTCGGAGAGCACCACGCCGACCTCCCCGGCCAGGTCGACCTCCACCACGTCCGCCGCCTCCAGCGCTGCCTGCACCTGGCGCTGCCCGAGCCCGGTCCACCACACCACGTCGGACACCGTCGCTGGCCCAAAGGCGCCAAGCCACCGCCGCACGAGCAGGGCCCTCGCCTCCTCGGCGTCGAGGCCCACGTGGCCCTCGTCAACCGACGGCGCCCAGCGATGGCGGCCCGAGGTCCAGGACCCCACCGGCCGGCCCCGCCCGATCCGACCCTCGGCCGACATCAGGGCGAGGACCCTGGTGGCGACCCCGACCTCGCCTCCCCAGCGCCTCCCCTCGCCGTAGGTGAGCTTGGTCTGCAGTGCCGGTACCGCCCGTGACAGCTCGGCGCCGGTGGCCTGCCCAACTGCCACCAGCGTCCCCATCGTCGCCTCCTCGGCGGCCTCGAGCCAGGCCGCGCCGTCGTCGGCCACGCTGCCTGCCTCGATCTCGCGCACCAAGCGTTGGCGAGCGGCGGCGGCGATCGCATCGGTGCAGGCGGACCGGATCACCGGCACCAGCGTCCGGGGCACGACGAACAGCGTGCGCCTCATGCCCAGCTGACGGACCAGCGCCATCTCGTCGTAGAGCGCCCGCTCCACGTCGGCGACGGCGAGCCCGGGCACTCTGGCCCGAGCCGACAGGTAGACGGTGGCCGGGTC
>JAHWJI010000087.1 GCA_019348495.1 Actinomycetota bacterium
TGTTGCGCCGGATCCCGCCCGGATGCCAAGGTCCCAGCTACGCCAGGCATGAGTCCCCGGCCCGGGGCACCTCCCCGCCCAGCGCCACCCGAGGAGGATTCGTGACCGCTGTAGAGCAGACGCCGGAGACGGGCGTCGCACCGAGCACGTTCCGCGACGCGCTCCAGCTGCGCGTGCAGGAGGCTCAGACCTCGCTGGCAGCCGCCGAAGCACTCGGAGACCCGCTGCTGGCGCAGATCGCTGAGGCGGACCTGGCGGACCTTCGCGCCCTCGCCGCACGCAACGACATCACGCTGCCCTGACACCGGATCGGCGCGCGACGCGCCGGTAGCCTGCGGCGCGTGGAGCTCGCCCTCGCCCTCGCGCTCGCCGTCGTGGCCGCGCTGGTGACGGTGGTCCTGTGCGACCTCGCGGGCGGGATCGCCCGCGCCAAGGGCCGCTCGTACTGGGGCTTCTTCGCCTTCGGCCTGCTGCTGTGGTTCCCGGCCCTGATCACGGCGCTGGTGCTGCCCGAGCGCGAGCCCCTGCCGGGCGCGCGGGGTCCCGGGCGCCTGGAGGTGGTGCTCGGCGGGCTGCTGGTCCTGCTCGCCGCCGCCGCGGTGCAAATGCTGCTGCGCGAGGCCGGGGCGGACGTGGGGGCCTTGCGCGGCCAGTGGTGGGAGCCGGAGGCGTGGACGGCCGAGCTGCTCGGACAGCCCCTGGGCCGGCTGTTGGTCGGCGGCGCCGGGGTCGGCGTCGGGGTCGGAGGGGCCGGCGAGGTGCCCCGGTGGTTGGCTCACGATGACGTGCTCCCGCGTCGCTGCTCAGTTCGCGGCACGGGTATCCTGGCTCCCGGCTCAACACGCATCCCCCGGCCTTCCAGCCTGTGCGGCCGTGACCAAACTCTGGGGGCGCGCTCCCCGGTGACAGTTGCGGGTACAGCCCCGGATTCACACCGGCGTTCCCCTTGCTGCGGCCCCCGACCCTAGCAGGGGCGGGTCGTCCGCCACCTCTCTAGGGGCGGGCCCGCCGGGCGGCTGCGACCATCCTGCCCAGGGCGAGGCGGACCTCCTCCCACCCTCGGGTCTTGAGCCCGCAGTCAGGGTTGACCCACAGGCGTTCCGCCCCCACCACCCTGATGGCCCGGGCCAGCAGTTCGTCGAGCTCGTCGTCGGAAGGGACCCGGGGAGCGTGGATGTCCCAGACGCCTGGGCCGATCTCGTTGGCGTAGCGCCGGGTGACGAGGTCGTCGAGCAACTCCATCCGTGAGCGGGAGGCCTCCATGGAGATGACGTCGGCATCGAGGTCGACGATGGCGTCGGCAATGTCGCCGAACTCCGCGTAGCACATGTGCGTGTGGATCTGGACCTCGTCGGGGACGTCGCTCGAAGCCAGACGGAAGGCCTCCACCGCCCAATCCAGGTACTGCCGCCGTTCGCCATCCCGTAGCGGCAACCCCTCTCGCAGGGCCGGCTCGTCGATCTGTATCACTCCTATGCCGGCCTGATGCAGGTCGGCCACCTCGTCACGCAGAGCGAGGGCGATCTGGGCGCACGTGGTGGCCCGAGGCTGGTCGTCTCGTACGAAGGACCAGGCCAGGATGGTCACCGGGCCCGTGAGCATGCCCTTCATGGGACGGTGGGTGAGGCTGGCGGCGAAGGTGCTCCAGCGCAGCGTCATGGGGCCGCGACGCTGCACGTCGCCGAACAGGATGGGGGGCTTGACCGCGCGCGATCCGTAGCTCTGCACCCAGCCGTTGGCGGTGGTGGCGAAGCCGTCGAGCTGCTCGCCGAAGTACTCGACCATGTCGGTGCGCTCGAACTCGCCGTGGACCAATACATCCAGGCCGAGGCGCTCTTGTTCCCGGACGCAAGCCTCTGTTTCGGCTTCCAGGGCCTGGCCGTAGGCATCGGCGTCGATCTCGCCGCTGCGGTAGCGGCGGCGCACGCTGCGTACCTCGGCGGTCTGGGGGAACGAGCCGATGGTGGTGGTGGGCAGGACGGGCAGATCCAACGCAGCGCGTTGGGCGAGGCGACGAAGCGAGTAGGGCGAGGCCCGCTGGGCCATGTCGGGGGTGACCGACGCCAGCCGTTCCTCCACCTCGGGGCGATGGATGCGGGGCGACGTCTTGCGGGCCGTGGCCGCCCGACGATTGTCGTCGAGCTCGCCCGCGACTTCCCCTCGGTCACCTCCCAGCGCGCGGCCCAGGATGCGAATCTCCTCGAGGCGCTGCAGGGCGAAGGCCAACCACGAGCGCAGCTCGTCGTCGAGCTCGCTCTCGTCGGCCAGGTCGACGGGCAGGTGCAGGAGCGAGCAGGAGGGGGCGAGGTGGACGCGCTCTGAGCCGAGGAGCACCAGAGCGGGGGATGCCAAGGCCAACGCCGCCTTGAGGTCGCTTCGCCACACGTTGCGCCCGTCGACCACGCCGAGCGACAGCCCGAGGTGATCGGGCACCTCGGTCAGGACAGCGTCGAGCTGGCGGGCGGCGCGCACCAGGTCGAGGTGGACCACGTCGACGGGGAGGCTCAGCGCCAGTGCGGTGTTGGGACCCAGGGCACCGAAGTAGCCGGCCAGGGTCAGCTCGAGATGCGGGGCCGCCGCCCGCAGCGCCGGGTAGGCGCGGCGGTAGGCATCGGCAGTGGTGGTGTCCAGGTCGGTCACCAACAGCGGTTCGTCGAGCTGGACGGCGGTGGCGCCCGCCGCAGCCAGGTCGGCCAGCACCTCTTCGTAGACGGGTACGAGCCGGTGGACCAGCTCCAGCGGGTCCCCACCGTCTGGCCGCTTGGACAGCCGGCAGAAGGTCACGGGGCCGACCAGCACCGGACGGGTGTCGATTCCCAGAGCTTCGGCCTCCCGCCAGTGGGCCACGGCTTGGCGCGACCCGTAGGTGAAGCGCTGGTCGGGGGCCAGCTCGGGGACGAGGTAGTGGTAGTTGGTGTCGAACCACTTGGTCAGCTCCAGCGGTGGCCGTTCCGCTCCCTCGACGACCCCACCTCTCGCCATGGCGAAGTAGCGACCCAGGGCGCCGTCGTGACCACCTGACGGATCGAAGGCGTCGCCTCCGAAGCGCTCGGGCACGGCGCCGACCATCAACGCGGTGTCGAGCACGTGGTCGTAGAGGGAGAAGTCGTTGGAGGGGATGCGGCGGATCCCGTGGTCGGCCTGGAGCTGCCAGTGACGGGCCCGCAGGTCGGCGGCTGTGGCCAGGAGCTCCTGACCCCCGGCGTCGTCGCCTCGCCAGTGACGCTCCAGGGAGCGCTTGAGCTGGCGGCGGTGGCCCAGACGGGGGAAGCCCAGGTTGGCAGTGGTGATCACCGGCCCTCCCGGCGCCGGCGTGTCAAAACTCCTCGTCGAAGCCGACGGCGCCGCTGATGCCCACCTGGTAGGCCGACACCCGTCGTTCGAAGAAGTTGGACAGCTCCTGGACGTCTTGGAGGGCCATGAAGTCGAACGGGTTCCGGGCGCCGAAGCGCGCCGGCAGGCCCAGGTTGGACAGTCGCTGATCGGCCACGTATTCGAGGTAGCTGCGCATGTCGAGCACCGACAGCCCGGCCACCCCGCCCGAGAGCAGGTCACGGGCGAAGGCCAGCTCTGCCTCCACCGCCTCCTCCAACATGGTGGTGACCTGGGCGGTGAGCTGGGCGTCGAACAGCTCGGGCTCCTCCGCCCGGATGGTGTCGACCACGGTGAGGGCGAAGCGCATGTGCATGCTCTCGTCCCGGAAGACCCAGTTGGTGCCCGAGGCCAGCCCGTTGAGCAGGCCCTTGGACCGGAAGAAGTACACGTAGGCGAAGGCGGCGAAGAAGAAGAGCCCCTCGACACAGGTGGCGAAGCAGATGAGGTTCAACAGGAACTGGCGACGCTCTCCACGAGTGGTGATGCGGTCGAGGTCGCCGATGCTGTCCATCCACCGCAGGCAGAACTCACCCTTGGCCCGGATGGAGGGGATGTTGTCGATGGCCGCGAACGCCTGCTCGCGCTCGGCCATGTCGGGCAGGTAGGTGTCGAGCAGCGTCAGGTAGAACTGGACGTGTAGGGCTTCCTCGTAGAGCTGGCGCGACAGGTACAGCCGGGCCTCGGGGGCGTTGATGTGGCGGTAGAGGTTGAGCACGAGGTTGTTGGCCACGATGGAGTCGCCCGTGGCGAAGAAGGCCACCAGGCGGTGCACGAGGTGGCGCTCGGCCGGGTCGAGGCGCCGGGCCAGGTCGCCCAGGTCGTCGGAGAGGTCGACCTCCTCCACCGTCCAGGTGTTGCGGATGGCGGCGCGGTACTGCTCGTAGAACACCGGGTAGCGCATCGGTCGCAGGGTGAGGTCGAGGCCGGGGTCGAGGATGTGGCGCCGGAGGCCGGGTCGGGCGCCGGAGCGGGCACTGGCGACGTCGGGTCGGGAGTGGCCGGGATGGCCGGGCTGCCAGAGGGCTTCGGTGAGGGACATCAGTCGCAGGCCTCGCACGTCTCGGGGTCGGCCACGGAGCAGGCCAACCGTTCGGTGTCGGAGTAGCTCGTGGGGATGGTGGCCCCCGTGATGCGCGTCGCCGGGCGCGAGCGCAGGTAGTACGTCGTCTTGAGCCCGCGCTTCCAGGCATGGGCGTACATCGACGAGAGCTTGCCGATGGTGGGGTTCTCCATGAACAGGTTGAGCGACTGGCTCTGGTCGATGAACGGACCCCGGGCGCCGGCGAGATCGATCAGAGAGCGCATGGGCAGCTCCCAGGCCGTGCGGTAGAGGCGCTTGAGCCCGTCGGGCACCACCGCGATCCCCTGCACCGAGCCGTTGGCTGCCTTGAGCTGGTCGACCAGACCGGGCTGCCACAGGCCCAGCGCCTGTAGGTCACGCACCAGGGCGACGTTGACCTGGAGGAACTCCCCGGAGAGGGTCTCCCGCTTGAACAGGTTGGATACGGCCGGCTCGATGCACTCGTAGCAGCCGGCGATGGAGGCGATGGTGGCGGTGGGGGCGATGGCCACCAACAGCGAGTTCCGTACTCCCTGCTGGGCGACCTTGGCCCGGAGCCGCTCCCAGCGCTCTCCCTCGGTGGCCACGCCCCACAGGTCGGGCTGGAGGCGCCCTGCGGCCACGTGGGTCTCGGCGTAGCGGGGGTGGGGCCCATGGGCGCCGGCCAGGTCGGCCGAGGCGTCGAGGGCGCCCAGGTAGATCTCCTCGGCGATGCGGGTGGACAGGGCCCTGGCGGCGTCGGAGTCGAATGCCAGCCGCAGGGCGTAGAACACGTCCTGGAGGCCCATCACCCCGAGCCCGATTGGCCGCCAGCCCTGGTTGGAGCGCGCTGCCGCCTCTGTGGGATAGAGGTTGACGTCGATCACCCGGTCGAGGAAGCGCACCGCGGTGCGCACCACCTCCTGCAGACGGGTCCAGTCGAGGGTGTCGCCGGTCACCAAGCGGGCCAGGTTGATCGATCCCAGGTTGCACACCGCGGTGTGGTCGTCGTCGGTGACCTCGACGATCTCGGTGCACAGGTTCGACAGGTGCACCACATTGGCCGCGTCAGCCGCCTGGTTGCAGGTGCGATTGGCGGTGTCGGCGAAGCACATCCACCCGTTGCCGGTCTCGGCCAGGGTGCGCATCATCCGGCCGTAGAGCGCCCGGGCGCTCACCTGGCGGGCGGCTCGGCCCTCACGCTCGGCCCGCACGTAGGCCTCGGTGAAGGCCTCGCCGTGGAGGTCGACCAACTCGGGGACCTCCTTGGGGTCGAACAGCGACCACATCCAGTCCTTCTCGACCCGCTCCATGAACACGTCGGGGATCCAGTGGGCCAGGTTGAGGTGGTGGGCCCGGCGGGCGTCGTCCCCGGTGTTGTCGCGCAGCTGCAGGAACTCCTCGATGTCGGCGTGCCAGGTGGCGAGGTAGACGCAACACGCTCCCTTGCGCCGGCCCCCCTGGTTCACCGCGCTCACCGAGGAGTCGAGCGTCTTGAGGAAGGGCACGATGCCGTTGGACAGGCCGTTGGTCCCCCGGATCAGCGATCCCCGGGAGCGCACCCGGGAGTACGACAGGCCGATGCCCCCGGCGTGCTTGGAGAGCTGGGCGATGTCGCGATAGCGGTCGTAGATGGCACCCAGGTCGTCGGCCGGCGAGTCGAGCAGGTAGCACGACGACATCTGCGGGTGGCTGGTGCCCGAGTTGAACAGGGTGGGGCTCGACGGCAGGTACTCGAAGCGGCTCATGAGGTTGTAGAGCTCGATCGCCTCCTCGGCCGAGGTGGCCAGGCCCGCGGCCACCCGCAGGAAGAAGTACTGAGGGGTTTCGATCACCGCCCGGCTGACGGGGTGGCGCAGCAGGTAGCGGTCGTAGACGGTGCGCAACCCGAAGAACTCGAAGTTGCGGTCGGCACCCGGGTCGACGGCGTCGTCGAGCTTGCGGGCATGGGCGGCGACGAAGGCGGTGGTCCCACCGTTGACGACCCCCGTCGCCGCCCCGACGGCCACCGATTGGGAGAACGAGTGGATGCCCTGGTTGCGGACCTCCTTGTCGATGCCGACGGCGAGCAGGCGGGCGGCCAAGCGAGAGTAGTCGGGCTCTTCGGTGATCAGGGTTGCCGCGGTGCGGACCGAGACCTCGTCCAGTTCGGTGGTGGTGGCCCCGTCACACAGGGCGCTGATGGTCTTGGTGGCGACCCGCAGGGGATCGACGCGGTCCAGGCCGTCGGTGCAGCGTTCGATGGCCCGCACGATCTTGTTGACGTCGACCGGCTCGAGGTCGCCGAGCCCGGGGACCTGCGGCTGCAGCAGGCTGCGCACCGGCGCGACGACGACGTCCAGCGGCCCGGTCGCGGGGTCGTCCTTGCTCGGGTGCCGCAGCCGGCGCAGGATCGCCCCGCCGATGGCGCCGGATCCAAAGACCAGGAGATCCCGCGCCGGCGGCGCTGTGTCACTGCGGAGCAGGATCGCCACGGTCGCCCCCCAGACTTGCTGCCACCGCGTCGTCTTCTGACCGGTCCACGACGAAAAACGTCGGCTTGCCCTGCGTGTGCAGCACCACGTTGAGCAGGTACTCCAGCACCAGCACGAGCAGGAACGCGGTGAGACCGCCGAAGAACAGGATGCTGACGAACAGCGACGGCCAGCCGGGAACCTCGGTCGAAGCTCCGGACAACGCGTTGTACAGAGCACGGGCACCGAAGAACGTGGCGAGTGCGATGGCCAGCATGCCGAGGTAGGCGACCATGCGGATCAGCCGGGTGTGTGACGAGATCAGCAGGCGGCGGGCGTGGGCGAGCAGGCGACTCAGGCTGTACCCGCTGCGT
>JAHWJI010000088.1 GCA_019348495.1 Actinomycetota bacterium
CGAGCCGCTGTCCGAGGAGCTGGGGCTGATCGACGGCGAGCGCGACGGGCCTCTGGCCATCACCCAGCTCGTCCTGCTCTTCCACCTCATCCAGGCCAAGAGCGGCTAGCTCCCGTTCCTCGGTCGGGGCCCTTGACCGGGCCTGGTTGGCTTGCACCGGTGTGTGGTAGGTGGGGGCCCATGCGTCGCTCGCGGTCCGTGGCCGGCCTCGTCGTCCTTGCCCTCAGCGCCGCCGGATGTGGCAACCCCCCGCCCTCGCCGGAGGGCACCCAGCCCCGCCCCGACGCCACCACCTTCGGACAGGGCGACTTCGACGACATCCCCCTGCTGGCCGGCTCCGACCCGCTGTCGCCCCCCACCGAGGAGGAAGGCAACGTCGCCCGCTCCTACCAGGTGCGCGACACCACCCCCAAGGGGGTCCTCGACTTCTACGTCGAGCAGCTGGCCGACGCCGAGGTCGTCGAGGAGCCGGGGGACATCGGCGCCAACACCTTCCGGGGCCGTTGGCGGCTCGACCAGGGTCGCGTCCTCACCGTGAGCGCCACCGCCGCCCCGACCCTCGACGGGGCAACCGACGGCGACGCCGAGGTCCTCACCCAGTACAGCCTCAGCCTCGCTCCCGAGTGACCAACCCCCCGGCGGAGGCTTGCGCCAGCGGGTCGCGAGGCAGGCTACGCCGCTTCCCCGAGGGCGGCGATGGCCTCGTCGAGGGTGGCCACGGGGATGACCTCGAGGTCGTCGCCCGCCGTCTCCCGGGCCAGGGCCAGCTCGTCCTCGGGGACCAGGAACACCGACGCGCCGGCCTCCCGCGCCGCCACCACCTTGGCGTCGACGCCCCCCACCGGCCCGACCTCGCCGTCGAGGTCGATGGTGCCCGTCCCGGCGATGCTGCGCCCGGCGGCCAGGTCGACCGGGTCGGCCAGGTCGTAGACGGTCAGGGCGATCAGCAGGCCGGCCGAGGGACCGCCGATGCGACCCTGGTCGACCTCGACGGGGAAGGGCAGGGACACGTCGAGGTCGACCGTGGTGATCCCCACGCCGAGCGCGGGCTGGTCGATCCCCTCGATGGTGCCCAGGCGGACCGACACGTCCCGCTCGACGCCGTCGCGCCGCACGACCAGGGTGACCTCGTCGCCGGCCGCCCGCGAGCCGAGGGCGGCCACCAGGTCCGAGGCCAGCTTCACCGCCTCGCCGTCGACCCCGGTGATCACGTCGCCCGGGCGCAGGGCGCCGTCGGCCGGTGACCCGGGCCGCACCGCAGCCACCTCCGCTCCCGCACCGGTGACGGTCACGTCGGCGCCGGCGGCCCGCAGGCCCACGGCGGCAGCCACCTCGCTGCTCTCGCGAAACAGCGCCCGCTGGGCCTCTTCGAACTCGACGTCGTTCACGCCCGGGGGCACGACCTCTTCGCGTGACAGCACCTCCCGGGTGTCGGACAGCCACGCCTGGACGATCCCGGCGACGCTGGGTTGGAACAGGCGCACGGTGGTGAGCAGGAACTCCCCCGACAGCGGGTCGGGCGGGCGACCCAGCTCCACCCGATCCCCCACCGAGATGGCCGAGCCCGGGGCCAGCACGAACACCGGGAGGGGGACCACCAGGGCCAGGATGGCCAGCACCACGACCACGGCGAGGGCGATGCCCCTCTTCACGACCTCCCCCCGGCCGGCGCCGGGACCGGCAGCGGTGCGATCAATCGAGGATCTCGGGGATGCCCAGCCCGCGGCAGGCCTCCACCCACGAGCCCAGGTGAGAGCGGATGGCGACGTCGTGGCCGTCGGCCGCCTCAGGGTCGAGCACCAGCACCACCACAGGGCCCTCGGGGCCCTCGCGCCAGCGCTCGGGGGGTAGCGGCATCTCGCCCTGCCAGTACCCGACGACCGAGGTCCAGGGAACCTGGAACACGATGGCGTCGGCCCGACCGCGGCGGCCCTCGGGATCAGCCATGCCGCCCAACATGACGACCCTGCGCCCGGTGGCCGCGGTCGGCGCCGAGTCGGACATCTCCGTGGGCGTCAGGCCCAGGAGGTAGCCCTCCCCCACCACGCCCAGCTCACGCTCGTCCCCGTCGAGCCACCTTCGGGGGATCAGGCTCCTCACCACGGCGCCGGCGACGGGAAGGTGCTCAGGAAGCGGTGGTGACGACCGTACGGTCCAGGTAGTCGACCACGCCCTCGACCGCCCCACGCACCGCCTCACCGCTGCCCAGCGCCAGGCTGCCGCCCGCTCGGTCGGCGTCGACCACGGCCGTGTCATAGGGGATCACCCCGGCCAGGGGGACCCCGTACTCGGCACAGACCTTCTCGAAGAACTCGAGGTCGTCGGGGAGGCGGGCCTTGTTGCCCACCCCGACGGTCCGGGGGATGCCCAGCTCCTCGGCCAGGGCGATGGTGCGGGCCGCGGTGATGATCGACTTGCGGCTGGGCTCCATGATGACCACCAGGATGTCGGCGTAGGCCAGGGTGCCACCGGAGCGGCTGAGGTGCTCGAGGCCGGCCTCCATGTCGACCAGGGTGACGTCGGCCTGGTCGTCCAAGACGTCGCCGAGGAAGCTGCGAACCGAGGCGTGGCCCCCACAGGTGCACCCGGCGCCGGCCTCGTTGACCTTGATGGCCGAGATGAGGGTGACACCGAAGGGCGTGGTGCGGCCGTACTCGTCGATCACGTCCTCGGCGCTGAGGTCGCCCTTGGCCCCCACGATGAGCGCCCGGGGCAGCTGGGGGATGGCCTCGATCTCCTCGAAGCTCAGGCCGAGCGACATGCCCAGGTTGGGGTTGGAGTCGGTGTCGACCGCCACCACCCGCTTCCCGCGCTCGGCCAGGGCCCGGGCGATGAGCGCCGAGGTCGTGGTCTTTCCCACCCCACCCTTGCCGACGATGCCTACCTTCACGACGAGCTCCCCTCGTGGCACGACTGGATCCCGGCCCAGCCTACGCGCTGCGCTCCCCCTTGGCAGGAGGCGCATCGGCGGTGTGGGACTCAGCCGGCCGCCAGGCCGTGGAAGCCGAAGACCGAGGCCTTGACCTCGCGCACCACTCGGGCCACGGCACCCCCGTCGTCGCCGGCGACCACGGCTGGTTCCGAGAACCGGATGGGCACGTCGTGGCTCCCCGCCTCGGCCGCCGCCCGGGCCACCCACGACGCCGGCAGCTGGTCGGCCACCTCGGCACCCACCATCTCGGCGAAGTAGGTGGTCCACGCCCGGGGGACCACCCGGGCCCACTGGTAGCCGCCCCCACCCGTGGCCAGCCACCGGCCCCCGGCCGCACCGTGGGCCAGGTCGTGGAGCACCGAGGCCGCCCGCCGGTAGGCGGCGGTGGTGAGCGACAGGCGGGCCAGCGGGTCGAGGTGGTGGGTGTCGCAGCCGAGTTGGGTGACGAGCACCTCGGGGGCGAAGGCCTCCACCAGCGGCGGCACCACCTCCTCGAAGGCCCGCAACCACCCTGCGTCTCCCGTGAAGGGGGGTAGGGGGACGTTGACGGCGGTGCCTTCGCCGTCGCCCGTTCCCCGGTCCTCGACGAAGCCGGTGCCGGGGAACAGGGTGCGCCCGTCCTGGTGCAGGGAGATGGTCAGCACTCGTGGATCGCCGGCGAAGATGGCGTCGGGGCCGTCGCCGTGGTGCACGTCGACGTCGACGTAGGCCACCCGGGCCACGCCGCGGGCCAGCAGCCAGGTGATGGCCAGGGCCGGGTCGTCGTAGACGCAGAAGCCGCTGGCCCGGGCGGGCATGGCGTGGTGGAGGCCGCCGGCGGGGTTGAAGGCGTGCTCGGCCCGCCCCGAGAGCACCGCTTCGGCCGCCACCAGGGAGGCGCCGGCCACACGGGCCGACGCCTCGTGCATGTGCGGGAACACGGGGTTGTCACCGGGACCGAAGCCGAACTCCCACCAGGGCCCGGCCTCAGCCCGGCCGGCCCGGCGAACGGCATCGACGTAGGCCGGGGCGTGTACCAGGGCCAACTCGTCGTCGGTGGCGTCGCGACCGGCGACCTCGGCGACGCCGGGGGTGCCGAGCAGTCCACAGGCGTGGATCAGCTCCCGGGTGAGGGTCACCCGGGCCGGGCGCAGCGGGTGAGCGGGCCCGTGGTCGTAGGCGGGGGCGTCGTCGCCGATCCAGACCAGCTCGACCCGCTCGCTCACCTCGCCCTCCTGACCGCTCCTCCTGCCCGCTCCTTCGGCCCGGCTCCTTCGGCGTTGCGTCCCACCTGCTGGCCATGAGCGCCGAAGGAACGGGCCGGTTGACGGGCCGGGCGCGCCCCGGGCTCAGGCGGCGGCGCTGTCGGGGCGGTACTTGCCCTGGCTGGCGGCGCTGTTTGCCTTGCAGCGGGCCGACAGGGCCTGCTGGCCGGCGTCGCGGTTGGCCTCCTCGCCCTTCCAGGCGACCAGAGCCGGGTCCTGCAGGGCCCGGCCGTAGGAGAAGGTGAGCACCCAGGGGTGGGGGCCCATGGCGCTCATGGCGTTGAGGTGCTCGGTGGCCATGTCGGCGCCCTGGCCCCCGGAGAGGAAGGCGATGCCGGGCACGGCCGCGGGAACGGTGCGCCGCAGGCAGCGCAGCGTCTGGGTGGCCACCTCCTCCACGTCGGCCTGGCGCTCGTTGTCCTTGCCCGAGAGCACCATGTTGGGCTTGAGCACCATCTGCTCGAGATCCACCCGCTGGATGGCGAGGGCGGCGAAGACGGCCCGCTGGGTGGCCTCGGTCACCTCGAAGCAGCGCTCGATGCTGTGGTCGCCGTCCATCAGCACCTCGGGCTCGACGATGGGCACCAGGCCCCCCTCTTGGCACAGGGCGGCGTAGCGGGCCAGGGCGTGCGCGTTGGTGTCGATGCAGGTGGCGCTGGGGATGCCGTCGCCGATGGTGATGACCGCCCGCCACTTGGCGAACTTCGCTCCCAGCTCGACGTACTCCGCGATGCGGTCACGGAGACCGTCGAGGCCCTCGGTGACCTTCTCGCCGGGTGCGAGGGCCAGGTCCTTGGCCCCGGTGTCGACCTTGATCCCGGGCAGGATCCCGTGGTCGGCCAGCATCTTGGGGAAGGGGATGCCGTCGGAGGTCGACTGGCGGATGGTCTCGTCGTACATGATGACCCCGCTGATGGACTCAGCCAGGTCCGGGGTGCTCAGCAACGCGTCGCGGTAGGCGCGCCGGGACTCCTCGGTCGACTCGATGTCGATGGCGGCGAACCGCTTGCCGATGGTGCCGGTGCTCTCGTCGGCGGCCAGCACCCCCTTGCCGGGGGCGACGAGGGCCTGGGCGGTGGTGGTGAGGTCGTCAGCCATTGCGCTGCTCCTTGCTCGAGGGTCGTTCCCCCCAGACGCTATTCCAGGTACCCCGGCCCTGCCAACGGTGATGGCCTCACGAGAGCCGGAACGGCTCCGAGCCACCGCCCTTCACGGGGACGGCCAGGCCGGCGAGGAAGAGCTTGGCCGTGGGCGGCGGCTCCTCACCGGCCCGAGCGACGGCGTGCCAGCCCCGCTCCAGGGGCACGCCGGAACAGCACCACTGCTCCAGCCCGCCTCGCTCGAGCTCCCGGATCACGGCGTCGCGGGAGATGAGGGTCACGCCCAGCCCGGCCCGCACCGACTCCCGGATGGCGCCGTTGGATCCGAGCGTGAGGGTGGACGGGGAGATGCCCAGCTCGTCGAACAGCTCCTCGGTGGTGGAGCGGGTCCCCGAGCCCGGCTCGCGCAGCAGCCACACCTGGGCGGCCAGCTCCTGGATGCTGACCTGGCGGCGACCGTCGCCCGCCGGGGCCGCGCCCGCCGGCGCACCACCCGCCGGGGCCCTGCCCGCCGGGGCCACCACCACCAGGCGGTTGGTCCGGGTGGCCAGGCTGGCGAAGCGACCGTTGCCCGGTGGCCGCCCGGCGATGACCAGGTCGACCTCCCGGAAGCCGAGCAGCTCCCACACCCGGCTGCGGTTGCCCACCTCGAGGGTCACCTCGGCCTCCGGGCAACGAGCGCGGAAGGCCGCCAGGTACGGAGGCAGCACGTGCTCGCCGGCCGTGGTCACCGCGGCCAGGCGCACCCGCCCCCGCTCGGGGTGGAGCTGGCCGGCCGCTGCGCCCCGGGCCTCCTCCAACAGGCCGAGCACCTGGCGGGCGTAACCGGCGAAGACCTGACCGGCAGGAGTGAGCTCGAGGCCCCGGCCGTCGCGGGCCACGAGGGGAACCCCGAGATCGCGCTGGAGGGCGGCGACGGCGGCCGAGACCGCCGGCTGGCTCACCACGAGGCGCGCGGCAGCCTCACGCACCGAGCCGGTGGCGGCCACTTCGACGAAGGAACGGAGCTGGGTGAGAGTCACCGCTTAAACATAGCCTTATCGTTCGGGCCTGTATACGTAATGGACACGGGCAGACGGGGTGCGGCATACTTTGCCGACGGCTTCGACTTCGCCGGCTCAAAACCGGTCATAAGTCTCGAAACCTGTCATAAGCAGGCCGTTATGAGTCCTGACTGAGTATTCACTTTACTTTGCGCCCACGGCCGTTTAGGCTCTGGATAAAGTCATCCAGGACAACCATCAGACCCGTAGTGGGAGCCCAAACCGGGCCCAGACCGGGCTTCAGCCGAGGAGGACCGCGTGTCACAGAGCAACGGCAGCAGTAGCGGCTACCAGGCCGGCGTGAAGAATTACGCCGACAACTACTGGACCCCGGATTACGTGCCGTTGGACACCGACCTCCTGGCGGTCTTCAAGGTGGTTCCCCAGCAGGGCGTGCCGCGCGAGGAAGCGGCCGCGGCGGTGGCCGCCGAGTCATCCACCGGCACCTGGACCACGGTGTGGACCGATTATCTCACCGATCTCGACTACTACAAGGGTCGGGCCTACCGGATCGACCCGGTGAAGGACGACCCCAGCGGCGCCTTCTTCGCCTTCGTTGCCTACCCGATGGACCTGTTCGAGGAAGGCTCGATCGTCAACGTCCTGACCTCCCTCGTGGGCAACGTCTTCGGCTTCAAGGCGATCCGCAGCCTGCGCCTCGAAGACCTTCGCTTCCCGGTGGCGTACGTGAAGACCTGCGGCGGCCCCCCCAACGGCATCCAGGTGGAGCGCGACCGCCTCGGCAAGTACGGGCGCCCGCTGCTGGGCTGCACGATCAAGCCCAAGCTCGGCCTGTCGGCCAAGAACTACGGGCGCGCGGTGTA
>JAHWJI010000089.1 GCA_019348495.1 Actinomycetota bacterium
ACTTCATGACGCTGATGCACTACCTGTACTTGTCCGGCAAGTTCGACGAGGACGGGCCGAGCACCGCCGACAGCCGCGGGCTCGATAAGGACCTGCGCGACTACATCGAGCAGCAGATCATCCCGCTGGAGTGGAAGTCGGAGTTCGCCACCGACCCCAAGCTGCAGCAGCGCGTCGGCATCCTGTCGGCCGCGAAGGACAGCGCCTGGGGCAACGGCACCACCAGTCGGATCGAGGTCAGCAAGTTAGCGCCATCTACGTCGTCGAGCTCGAGGACGGAGCTCATCGCGGCACCACCACCTCGTCGCCGGCGGCGACGTCGCCGGTCACCTGCACAAAGCCATCCGCGAAGGCACCGGTCTCCACGGCGACGAGCTCGGTGGTGCGGCCCGTCACCTTCTCGACGGCGTAGCCGCCCTCGGCCAGGGCCAGTAGGGCGTTGACCGGCACGGCCAGCACCTCCTCGGCCCGGTTTCGCTCGACGTGCACCTCGACGGGGGCCTGGTCGAGGCGGCCGGCGGCCGACGGATCGGACAGGGCGACGACCACCTCGACGGTGGCCTCAGCATCACCTCCGCCCTCACCGATGCCGCTTCCGTCATCGCTGGCATCCGTCTCCGCCACCGTCCCCACGCTCGCCACCGTGGCGGGGACCCGCGCGCCGTCGGGCAGCTCCACCTCGACCTCATCCCCCTCGGCCACCAGCCCCTGGCGGCGGGCGTCGAGGTCGACGGTGACCACCCGATCCGACGACGTGGCGGTGAGGACCTCCACGCCGGGGGCGACGGGCGCCCCGAGGGTGATCGCGTGCTCCACCACCCGCACGGCGCCGGGGGCGAACACCACCTCGCCCAGGTCGACCACTCCGTCCTGGTCGACCCCGCCCGACTGCTCCCAGCGCTCGACCGCCGCGGTGGTGGCCGAGGTGAAGTCGTCATCGACGGTGAGCGAGCCGGCCTCGGCGTGGCCCAGGGCCACCAGGTTCTCCTCCAGCTGGTGCACGTCGGGCCCGCCGTCGACGCCCTCGTCGAGGCACAGCACCTCGCGGTGGGCGGCCCGTACGCCGCGGTGCTCCTGAACGGCGAGATCCGGGTGACCGACCGCGCGACCGGCGCCGAGGTCTCCATCGGGCGCCTGACGGGCGGCCTGTTCACCGGGGCGGTGCTGCACGACGTGCGGATCAGCGGCCCGCAGGGTCCGATTCTCGAGGCGCCCCGAATCGCGGCCGAGTACTCGCCGGCCGATCTCCTCACCGGCGGCATCGACGTGGCCGTGGTGAGCTTCGTCGCCGGCAACAGCACCGACGGCGCCGCGGACGGGGTCGCCCTGGGTGCCCTGATCGGTGCCAAGGTCCTGGCCCTGGTCGTGGCCGGGGGGCTGCGGGTGGTGGCCTACCGGGTGGCGTTGGTGGCCCCGACCCGCCGCGGTCTACGGCTGCAGGCAACCCGGGCCGAGCCACCGGGCGAGGTGCGCCTCAGCCTGGTGGTGCCCGCCTACCACGAGCAGGGCCGCATCGGTGCCTCCGTGGCCCGCCTGGCCGAGGCGTTGGCGGAGGTGGCCGAGCACGGGGGCGTCGAGATCCTGGTGGTCGACGACGGATCGGGGGACGCCACCGCCGCCGAAGCGGCGGCCGCCGGCGCCCGGGTCCTGTCGCTCGAGGAGAACCGGGGCAAGGGAGCGGCGGTGCGGGCGGGGATGCTGGCGGCGAGGGGTCGGACCATCGCCTTCGTCGACGCCGACCTGGCCTACCCCCCGGAGCAGGTGCAGGCCCTGCTGGCCGAGGTGGAGGCGGGCTGGGACGTGGTGGTGGGCAGTCGCCGCCACCCGCGCTCGGTCGACGTCGCTCGCCCCCCACTGCTGCGATCCCTCAGTGGGCGCCTGTTCAACCTGGTCACCGCGGTGGTGCTGCTCGGCCACTACCGGGACACCCAGTGCGGGTGCAAGGCCTTCCGTTCCGACGTGGCCCAGCTCGTCTTCTCCCACACCCGCGTCGACGGCTTCGCCTTCGACGTAGAGGTCTTCCACCTGGTCGAGCGCTACCGGCTGTCGCTCACCGAGATCCCGGTCACCCTCGTGTCCTCGCCGGGCTCCACCGTGCGGGTCGTCGCCGACGCCCTGGCCATGGTGCGGGACCTCTTCCGGGTCCGGCGCTGGTCGGGCCGGGGAGTCTACGACGTCGACGCTAAGGTGAGGCGGTGATGGCCCCCCTGGACACGCTCGACGCCACCTTCAAGGCCTACGACATCCGGGGCACGGTGCCCGATCAGCTCGACGCCGACGTCTGCCGGCGCATCGGTGCCGCCTTCGCCCGCTTCGCCGACTGCCCCCGCCTGCTCGTGGCCCGCGACATGCGTCCTTCAGGTGTGGAGCTGTCCGAGGCCTTCACCGAGGGCGCCACCGGGCAGGGCGTCGACGTCGTCGACCTCGGGATGGCCTCCACCGACCTCGTCTACTTCGCCGCCGGCCACCTCGACGCCCCCGCCGCGGTGTTCACCGCCTCCCACAACCCGGCGGAGTACAACGGCATCAAGCTGTGCCTGGCCGGGGCCAAGCCCGTCGGCCAGGACACCGGCCTGGACAAGATCAAGGAGTGGGCCAAGGAGGGGATCGACGACATCGACGGCCGTCACGGCGAGGTGTCCCACCAGGACCTGCTCGGGCTCTACGCCGACCATGTCCGGTCCTTCGTCGACACGACCCTGCTCAAGCCGCTGAAGATCGTGGCCGACACCGCCAACGGCATGGGCGGGCTGGTGGCCCCCGCGGTGTTCGAGGGCCTGCCCTTCGAGGTCGACTACCTCTACCCCGAGCTCGACGGCTCCTTCCCCAACCACCCCGCCGATCCCATCCAACAGGAGAACCTTCGCGACCTGCAGGCCGCGGTGCTGGAGCGCGGCGCCGACGTCGGCCTGGCCTTCGACGGCGATGCCGACCGGGTGTTCCTCGTCGACGAAGGCGCCCATCCCCTCTCCGGCTCGCTCACCACCGGCCTGGTGGCCACCGGCATGCTGGCCAAGCACCCGGGGGCGACCATCTTGTACAACCTCATCTGCTCCAAGGCCGTACCCGAGGTCGTCTCCGAGCACGGGGGCACGCCTATGCGCACCCGGGTGGGCCACAGCTTCATCAAACAGACCATGGCCGAGACCGGGGCCGTCTTCGGGGGCGAGCACTCGGGTCACTACTACTTCCAGGACAACTACCGGGCCGACTCGGGACTGGTGGCCTCCCTGGTGATCCTCGAGCAGCTCTCCGTCGCCGGAGTGCCCCTCTCGGAGCTGGTGGCGCCCCTCGACCGCTACGCCAACTCCGGTGAGATCAACTCCCGGGTCGACGACCCCCAGGCCGCCATCGAGCGGGTGGCGGCAGCCTACGAGGACGCCGAACAGGACCGCCTCGACGGTCTCACCGTCGGTGTCGGCGACTGGTGGTTCAACCTGCGTGCGTCCAACACCGAACCGCTCCTTCGCCTCAACCTGGAGGCGCCCACCAGCGACGAGTGCGACGCCCACACCTCCGAGGTGCTCGCCCTGATACGAGAGGGATAGCCCGTGGCGCTCGACCCGCAGCTGCTGGAGATCCTGGCCTGCCCCGACGACAAGGGCCCCCTGTACTACCTCGACGACGAGGGGCTGCTCTACAACCCCCGACTGCGTCGTCGCTACGACGTGCGCGACGACATCCCCATCATGCTCATCGACGAAGCCACCGCCGTCGACGACGAGGAGCACGAACGCATCATGGGACGGGTCGAGGCCGAGCCCATCAGCCCCACCTTCCAACTGTGAGCGACCCGACCGACAACGACCTGACGGCGAACGGCGGAGCGGGACAGCCGGTGATCGACAGCCAGCGCATGTTCGACTCCGCCGCCGGCCTTCCCGAGCAGGTCTTCGACGCGGCGGTGGCGGCGAGGGGCCTCGAGGGCCTGCCCGAACGCCACCGGATCGAGAACGTGGTCGTGCTGGGCATGGGCGGCAGCGGCATGGCCGGCGAGGTCCTGGCCGCCACCGCCGGGCCGTTCCTGCCCGTGCCCATCATCGTCTCCAAGGGCTACGAGCTGCCCGCGTTCGTGGGGGAGACGTCACTGGTCTTCGCCGTGTCGTTCTCGGGCAACACCGAGGAGACCGTGGAGGCGGCTTCGGCCGCGGCGGTGGAGGGCGCCCGCATGGTGGTCGTGACCCAGGGCGGCGAACTGGGGCGCCTGGCCTCGAGTTGGGGCACCCCGGTGGTCGGCGTGCCCGGCGATCTGATCCAGCCCCGGTCCGGCCTGGGCGCCCTGGCCATCCCCGCCCTGGTGGTGCTGGAGGAGATCGGCCTGTTCCCCGGTGCCCAGCAGTGGATCGACTTCGCCGTCGAGCAGCTTCGTCGCCGGCGGGACATGCTCGTAGGCGATGGGCTGCTCGGTCAGGCCCTGGCCGCCCGCATCGGGCGCACGTTGCCGATCTTCTACGGCGGAGGCCTGATCGGCGCCACCGCCGCCCAGCGGTGGAAGAACCAGGTGAACGAGAACGCCAAGGTGGCGGCCTTCTGGCACACTCACCCCGAGCTGTGCCACAACGAGGTGGTCGGCTGGGGCCAACACGGCGACCTCACCCGTCAGGTCTTCACGGTGGTGAACCTGCGTCACGACTTCGAGCATCCCCAGGTGAGCCGCCGCTTCGACGTGGTCAACCCCCTGGTCGAGGAGGTGGTGAGCTCGGTGGAGGAGGTGCGGGCCGAAGGCGAAGGCCACCTGGCCCAGCTCCTCGACCTCATCATGGTGGGCGACTTCGTCTCGCTGCACCTCGCCGCCCGGGAGGGTCTCGACCCCGGCCCGGTCCCCGTGCTCAACGCCATCAAGTCAGCCCTGGCCACAGGCGTGGGTGTCTGAGCCTCTCACACGGGTTCTCGGGCACACTGGAGGGATGACGCCCCCTTCCTCCCCGCCCGACTTCAAGGTCGCCGACCTCGGTCTGGCCGACTTCGGCCGCAAGGAGATCTCCCTCGCCGAGCACGAGATGCCCGGGCTCATGGCCCTGCGGGCCGAGCACGGCGCAGCCCAGCCCCTGGCCGGCGCCCGCATCACCGGGTCGCTGCACATGACCGTGCAGACGGCGGTGCTCATCGAGACGCTGGTCGCCCTCGGTGCGGCGGTGCGTTGGGCCTCGTGCAACATCTTCTCCACCCAGGACCACGCCGCCGCCGCGGTGGCCGTCGGGCCCCATGGTCGCGCCGACGCCCCGAGTGGTGTCCCCGTCTTCGCTTGGAAGGGCGAGACCCTGGAGGAGTACTGGTGGTGCACCGAGCAGGCGCTGGAGTGGCCCGACGGCGCCGGCCCCAACCTGCTGCTCGACGACGGGGGCGACGCCACCCTCTTGGTCCACCAGGGTGTCATCACCGAGAAGACCGGTGAGGCGCTCGACCCCGAAGGGGCCGGCTCGGTCGAGGAGGCCGTGATCCGCCGTGTGCTCCAGCGCTCGCTGGCCGCGCACTCCTCTCGCTGGACCGGCATCGCCGGGGGCATCCGGGGTGTCTCGGAGGAGACCACCACCGGCGTGCACCGCCTCTACCAGATGCAGGAGGCGGGAACGCTGCTCTTCCCCGCCATCAACGTCAACGACTCGGTCACCAAGTCGAAGTTCGACAACCTCTACGGCTGTCGCCACTCGCTGATCGACGGCATCGCCCGGGCCACCGACGTGATGATCGGCGGCAAGGTGGCGGTGGTGTGCGGCTACGGCGACGTGGGCAAGGGCTGCGCTCAGGCACTGCACGGCCAGGGGGCCCGGGTGGTGGTCACCGAGATCGACCCCATCTGCGCCCTGCAGGCGGCCATGTCCGGCTTGGAGGTGGTCACTCTCGACGACGTGGTGGAGCGAGGCGACATCTTCGTCACCGCCACCGGCAACCGCGACATCATCACCGCCGAGCACATGGCCCGGATGAAGCACCAGGCCATCGTGGGCAACATCGGCCACTTCGACAACGAGATCGACATGGCCGGCCTGGAGGCGGTGCCGGGGGTGCAGCGGGTGACGATCAAGCCCCAGGTCGACGAGTGGGTCTTCCCCGACGGCCACTCGGTGATCGTGCTGGCCGAGGGCCGCCTGCTCAACCTGGGGTGCGCCACCGGCCACCCCAGCTTCGTCATGTCGGCCAGCTTCACCAACCAGGTGATGGCCCAGATGGAGCTCCACGCCAAGGCCGACGGCTACGAGAACCGGGTCTACGTGCTGTCCAAGGCCCTCGACGAGCAGGTGGCCCGCCTGCACCTCGACCACCTCGGGGTGCGCCTCAGCGAGCTCTCCGATTCTCAGTCGGCCTACCTCGGCATCCCCAAGGAAGGGCCTTACAAGCCCGACACCTATCGCTACTGAGCCACCCTCGTCGCCCCCGCACCGGTACCGGTGCGGGGGCGAGGGTGGCTGGTGGCGGTGCGGCCCTCGACGCTGGAGGCGTCGTTGGCCTCGCCTCCGGGGCCACTCACGCCCACAGGGGAGATCAGCGGCGGAGGTGGACGGGAATCGAACCCGCCGGACGGGGATCGCCCGTCCCACCCGCTTTGAAGGCGGGGGAGCCCACCAGGTACCCAGACACCTCCGCCGGCCAACCTACCTGGTCAGGAGGGGTGTCAAGCGAATCGGCGGCTGTGGATAACGGAGACTGTCGCGAAAACTCCGCGAAAACTCCGCGAGACGCACCGCTACCAGCCGGCACGGGACGGGA
>JAHWJI010000008.1 GCA_019348495.1 Actinomycetota bacterium
GGCAGTGGGCGCTGAGGGACTCGAACCCCCGACCCCCTCCTTGTAAGGGAGGTGCTCTCGCCAACTGAGCTAAGCGCCCGGACACGCCGGCAGCGAGCCCGAGGGCCAGCCTAGGACGGGGCCGGGGGGCCCTTCCTGTTGATGTGGAGCCCGAGCTCGGCGAACGCCTCCAACGGACGGTGGTAGCCGCGCTCGAGGTGGTGCACGTCGTGGAGCAGCGACGGGCCCTCCGCCGCGGCGGCGGCGATCACGTAGCCGAAGCCGCCGCGGATGTCGGGCACGGTGATCTCCGCGCCTCGCAGGGCCGACGGGCCCCGTACCACGGCCGAGTGCATGGCGGTGCTCTCGTTGAACCGGCAGTCCCGCCCGCCGAGGCAGGCGTCGAACAGCTCGATCTCGGCCCCCATCTCCTGCAGGGCGGTCACGTAAGGGAAGCGGTCCTCGTAGACGGTCTCGTGCACCACCGACATGCCCTCACACTGGGAGAACAGCACCACGAGCGGTGGCTGCCAGTCGGTCATGAACCCCGGGTGGGCGTCGGTCTGGACCACGGCCGTTCGCAGCCGCCCGGCCGACACCGCCAGCCAGTCGTCAGTGATCTCGAATCGGGCCCCCATGCGGTGCAGCGTGGAGATGGCGGTGACCAGCCGGCCCTGGCCGCACCCGTACACCCGGACCGTTCCGCCGGTGACCAGGCCGGCGACCAGGTAGCTGAAGGCTTCGATGCGGTCGCCGTCGAGTCGGTGCTCGCCTCCCCGCAGACGGTCGACCCCCTCGATCACGAAGCGACGGTCAGGGCGGAGCTCGATGCGGGCGCCCATGCGCTGGAGGAACAGAGCCAGCTCGATGACCTCCGGTTCGACCGCCGAGTTCTCCACCACCGTGCGTCCCTCGGCCAGCACTGCGCTGAGCAGCACCGTCTCGGTGGCGCCCACGCTGGGGAAGGGCAGGCGGATGCGGGCCCCGTGCAGCCTGAGCGCCTTGGCCTCCAGGCCATCGGGGGTCATCAGCACCTCGGCTCCCATGGCCTCCAGGGCCGAGACGTGGAAGTCGAGGGGCCGGCTCCCGATGCGATCACCCCCCACCAGGGGCACGAACACCTCACCCATGCGATGCAGCAGCGGGCCGACCAGGAGGATGGGGATGCGGTTCAGTCCCCCGTAGGACAGCGGCACCCGACCCGTGTGGATGCTGTCGGGCTCCACCACGACGGTGTCGCCCTCGACGTCCACCAGGCACCCGAGCGAACGCAGCATCTCGGCGGTGATCTCGATGTCGCCGATCTGCGGGCAGTTCCTGACGGTGCTGGGGGAGTCTCCCATCACGGCTGCCACCATGTGCTTGGTGACGGCGTTCTTGGAGCCGCGCACGGTCACATCACCCTGGAGGGGACCGACAGGCTCGATGCTCCAGGACGGGGCGGCGTTCGACATGTGGGGCCAGCCTAGAGTGCCCCGACCGCCCCGACCCCGCCTGCGGTGGAGGCCGGGACGAACGCGGGTCCCAGGCTCAGTCGGTCTTCGCTGTGGCCGACCGACCAGGACGGCCGGCGGGGTGGTCGCGAGCCCGGGCCAGGGCGACGAGGGCACTGGCCGCCTCGTGTTGGAGCTCGGGCAACTCCTCGCGGGGGAACCAGCCCACCTCCACGATCTCGGGGGAACAGGGCGTGGCCGCCGCCCCGTCGCCGTCCACCCGGGCCTGGTAGACGACGTCGACCCGCCGAGGACCGGGGTCTATGACCACCGCCGGCTCACCCACCAGCTCGACGGCCAGGCCGACCTCCTCGTTCGCCTCTCGTATGGCGGCATCGGCCACCTCCTCGCCGCGGCTGGCCAATCCCCCGGGGAAACCCCACCGCTGCCGATAGGAGTGACGGACCAGTAGCAGAGCACCGTCGGCTCGCTCCACCACACAGATCGCCCCCACCGTGAACGACGGGCTCATGCGATGGACGATGAAGAGCCGGGACGATCGGGGCAGGCGCCGGTACATGCGCAGCAAGAGGAGGTGGGCCTTCGCCCGCAACCGGCTAGCGCCCACGCCCGGCCTGACCGCCGTTGGCCCCCAGGATCTGGTCGAGCAACGCCGGGGTGGCTGCCGCCGTCGGCGAGCGCCGGGCACCGTGATCGAGCACCACCAGCTCCCGGCCCCCGACGTCGGCCACCGCTGCCCCAGCCTCCTGGCACACGAGCAACCCGCCCAGGTAGTCCCAGGGACCGAGGGCGGAGGGCGACGTGCTGGCGTAGCCATCGAGTCGACCGGCGCCCACGTAGCAGAGATCGAGAGCAGCGGCCCCGAGCGACCGGTACTGCGACCAGCCCCAGTGGATGGGAGGGAGCCCGGACACAGCCACGATGGCCTCGCCCATCTCCCCGCAGCCCGACGCTCGGATGGTCCTACCGTCGCAGCGGGCGCCGCAACCCCGCACCGCCTCGAAGCGCTCTCCCGAGGCCTGGTTGACGACGACCGCAGCCAAGGGGCCGTTGCCGTCGACGGCGCACAGGCTGGTGGCGTACCAAGGCAGACCGCGGCTGGCGTTGGTGGAGCCGTCGACCGGGTCGAGCGCCACCACCACGTCCCGCTCGGGGTGATGCGTCCCCGACTCCTCGCTGAGCACGCCCAGGCCGTGGCCGACCAGCACGGCGACGGCGGCGGCGTCAGCCACCACGTCGATGGCGTACTGACCGCTGCGCTCGGTGGACGGTCGCCAGTCGTCGACGTCGGCCAGGCTTCGGTGGACCGCCCCGGCCGCCTCGTCCAACACGTCGAGGAGCACACGGGCGGTCACCCGGGCGACGGTACCTCCGGGACGCGCCGGCCAGGGCCGACGCGGACTCCTCACCGTGACTGCGGCCCAGCCGGGACGAGGCCGATACCCTCGCCTCCGTGGCCGTCATCGATGTCCCCGGGTACGTGGCCGAGCTCAAGGACCACGCGGTGGACCACACGTTCC
Organism: Actinomycetota bacterium; assembly: GCA_019348495.1. GTDB lineage: Bacteria > Actinomycetota > Acidimicrobiia > Acidimicrobiales > CADCSY01 > JADDRA01. Next base: position 2,954 of record JAHWJI010000008.1, read on the forward strand.
ACGTGCACGACGAGCGCCACTTCGTGGAGACCTACTCGCTGCGCCAGGCCTGGGAGGTCGACCTGCACCCCGAGGAGGGCTGCGAGGGCCCCCTCGACCTGCACCTCTCCCTCGAGGTCGACCCCCGCGTGCTCCTCGCCTTCGAGGACGCGGTGATCGCACTCGACGACGGCGACCACCCGCCGGACGAGTACCACTTCCCGCTCACGTTCACCTGGGCACTGCCACCCCTCCCCCAGGGACCCGATCTGTTGCTGCTGGCCACCGAGCTGGCTGGGGTGGGGGGGCCCGACCTGCCGCTGGAGGCGTCGGCCATCGACTCCTACGCCTCGGCCACCGACGCACCCGAACGCAGCCTCACCGTCGTGGCCCGCCTCCAGGTGTCGCTGGCCCAGGTGCTCCAGGGTGAAGAGGCGCTGTGCGAGACGCTCGACCGCTGCCTGGCCGTGAGCCGCTTCCTGCTGGACCGGGCGCCGGCGTGGCTAGGGGAAGGGCTGAGTTAGCTCGGGCTCATCCGCTGCTAGCGTCCGAGGCGCGTTCCGGGGTAGCTCAATTGGCAGAGTGCCGGCCTGTTAAGCCGTTTGTTGTGGGTTCGAGTCCCACCCCCGGAGCTTTTCTTATCAGTTCAGAAGCTCGAACCTGCGGGCCCGTAGCTCAGTGGTCAGAGCGGGGGACTCATAATCCTTTGGTCGCAGGTTCGATCCCTGCCGGGCCCACCATGACCGTGACCGTCGGCCCGGTGGTCGGCCGATGACCGGCGCCGGTGGCGTCCGTCTGGGACGATCCTCCATCGACGAGCGCGACCGGCGCCTGGCCGCCGCCCGCCGAGCCGAGCTGACCTACGACCACGTCGGCTCCACCCTCCACCCCGAGCGCTTCCCGGGGCGAGCGCCCCGCAAGGTTCGGCGCACCCTGACCGGACTCGGTGACCACACCTTCATCACCGCCGCCGACGGCCTACGGGCATGGGTGCCCCAGCGCCACCTGGGTGCGGGCATACACCCGCCCCTGGCAGCTGTCGCGGTCGGCGAGACCCTGCTCGTGATCCTTGCCCTGGGCCCCGTCGAGGTGACGGCGCCCAACCGGGTCGTCTGGGTCTTCGACGAGCCCGACCGCTTCGGCTTCGCCTATGGGACCCTTCCGGGGCACCCTGCATCCGGCGAAGAGGCGTTCATGGTGGAGCGGGTCGACCATGGCCGCCTGGACCTCAGTGTCACCGTCGACGCCACTCCCGCCACTCCCGCCGGGCGGGCCCTGGCGCCCCTGGTGGCCCAGGTCCAGCGCCAGGCCGTCAACCGCTACCTCCAGGGGCTGGCCATGCACATCCAAGGTTGACCCGGCCGGCGTCGTCGAGGATGCCCGCCGCCGTGCAGGACGCCCGTAGCCTCGCCGGGTGTCCGTGCGCCCCCCGACCACGCCGGCGACGTCCCTCGTCCGGACGGGGACGGCGCGCGCCGCCCTGGCGCAGCGCAGCTTCCGCATCGTGTTCCTGGGCTCCTTCGCCTCCAGCATCGGCACCTGGATGCAGACGGTCACCCTCGGGGCCTACGCCCTCGAGCTGTCCGGGTCCCCCACCTTCCTCAGCCTGGTGCTCTTCGCCCAGCTCGGGCCCATGTTGGTGCTGTCGGTCGTGGGGGGCGCCCTGGCCGACGTGGTCGACCGGCGCCGCCTGCTCATCGCCGCCGAGATGCAGCAGTTGGGGGCATCGGCCGCCCTGGCTGTCCTGGTGGCCACCGGCGAGCCGTCCCGGGCCGCGCTGCTGGGCGTGGTCGCCCTCATCGGCATCGGCAGTGCCATCCACATGCCCACCTTCAGCGCCGTGCTCCCGACCCTGGTGGAACGCAAGGACCTGGCCGGCGCCGTCTCGCTCAGCTCCACCCAGATGAACGTGGCCCGGGTGGTGGGCCCCGCCCTGGGCGGCCTGGCGTTCGCCGCCTTCGGAGCTGCGTCGGTGTTCGCCATCAACGCCGTCACCTACCTCTTCATCATCGGAGCCGTGGTGGCCGTGCGCATCCCGCCCGTGCAGGTCGCCCCTGGCGACGTCGCCTCGGGGTGGCGACGCCTGGCCGGCGGCTTCGCCGTGGCCCGCCGAGACCGACTGGTCCGGCGGTGCCTGGTGACCATGGCCGGGTTCGCCTTCTTGTGCATGCCCTTCATCGGCCAGATGCCCACGATCGCCGGGCGCAACCTGGGCATCGATCCGTCCAGCACCGCCTACGGTCTCCTCTACACCTGCTTCGGCCTGGGGGCCGTCGTCGGCGCCGTGTCGATCGGGACGTTCCTGGCCGGTTGGCCCAGGCCCCACCTTGTGCGCCTCGGCCTGGTCGGATTCGCCATCTCCCTGGGCGTCTTCGCCACCCTGCGGTCGCCGGCGCCGGCCTACCCCGTGGCCCTCGTCGTGGGCTTCTTCTACTTCGCCATGGTCACGGCGCTGTCGGTGGTGCTCCAGGAACGACTGGCCGACGCCGTGCGGGGCCGGGTCATGGCCCTGTGGGTGATGGCCTTCGGCGGGACGATACCCCTCGGCCTCCTGGTCGCCGGACCCCTGGCCGAGCGTACGTCGATCAGCCTGGTCATGGGCTACGGGGTGGTGGCCGCCCTCGCCCTGGCTGTCTACGCCGAGCTCGACCGCGTGGGCGACGACGAGCGTGGCGACGCCGTCGTCCCGGCGCCGGCGTCCGTGGCACCAGCCGTGGCCCCGGACCCTCCCGCGCCACCACCGGGCTGCCCATGAGGGGCATGCGGCTCACCAGGTCGGTTCGCGCTCCTGGAGGTCGATCCAGGAGCCGTCGGCGCCACGAAGCGCACCCGGCCCGGTCAGCCCGGCGCCGACAGGCGGGCCGCCAGGCGCTCCAGCCCCGCCACCCGGCTGCCCTTGACCAACACGGCGTCCCCCTCGCCCAGGGGTCCCAGCGCGGCCAGGGCCTCGTCGGGCCCGCCCACCACCTCACCGCCGTAGGCCGGCTCGCCCACCGCCACCACCCGGATGCCGAGCTCAGCCGCCAGGGCCGCCACCGCCCGGTGCTCCCGGGCCGACACGTCGCCCAGCTCGGCCATGGTCCCGAGCACGGCGATCCGGCGACCGGCGTCCAGCTCGGCCAGCGCCCGTAGGGCGCCGGCCACAGACACCGGGTTGGCGTTGTAGGCGTCGTTGAGGACCAGCGCCCCCGATGGCGAGCGGACCAGGTCCATCCGCCAGGGCGAGAGCGAAGCCCGGGCCAACCCGTCGGCCACCGCGGCCGGAGCGACGTCACACGCCAGGGCACCCGCCGCCGCAGCCAGGGCGTTGGACACCTGGTGGCGCCCCCGGACCGAGAGGCGAACCTCTGCGTCGCCCCACGGTGAGCGCATGGTGAACGACGGTCGGAGCTCGTCGTCGAGGACCACGCCCTCGGCCGTCACCTCCGCTGCCGGCGCCAGGCCGAAGCGCAGCACCGACGCACTGGTCACCGCGGCCATGGCCGCCACCAGGGGGTCGTCGGCGTTGAGCACGGCGGTGCCACTGGCCGGCAGCGACTCGACCAGCTCGGCCTTGGCCCGGGCCACCTGCTGGAGCGTGCCGAAGGTCTGGGTGTGGACCAGGCCGACGTGGGTGACCACCCCGACGGTGGGCTGGGCCAGGTCGCACAACAAGCGGAGGTCGCCCGGCGCCCGGGCACCCATCTCCACCACCACCGCCTCGACGCCGTCGGGGGCGGCGAGGAGGGTGAGGGGGACGCCCAGCTCGTTGTTGAACGAGCCGGTGCTGGCCGACGTCAGCCAGCGGGCGCCGAGGGCCGCGGCCAGCAGGTCCTTCACCGAGGTCTTGCCCACCGAGCCGGTCACCGCCACCACCCGATCGCCCAGGCGGGAGCGGGCGTGGCGGCCGAGGGCGGCCAGCGCGGCCAGGGTGTCGTCGACCACCACGGCGGTGCCGTACCGGGGGGGGCGGTGGCTGAGGTAGGCCGGCGCGCCAGCGGCCAGGGCGTCGGGGATGAAGTCGTGGCCGTCGCGCCCGGCCACGACGGGCACGAACAGCTGGCCGTCACCGAGCCGGCGGGAGTCGATGGCCACCCCATCCACCTCGACGTCGGCGCCGATGAGCTGGCCGCCCGTCACCCGGGCCACCTCGGAGGTCCACCACCGCATGGCCCGCTACCGTGCCACACCCGTGGTCGACGTCACCTCCTCGCCCGCCCTGCCCGGGCGCGTGCGGCTGGTGGTGCTCTTCGGGGGCCGTTCGGCCGAGCACGAGGTGTCGTGTGTCTCGGCCGCCTCGGTGCTGGCCGCCCTCGACCGGGACCGCTACGACGTGTGGCCCATCGCCATCACCGGCGACGGTCACTGGGTGCGCGCCGAGGAGGCCCGGGCCGCGCTGATGGCCGGAGCCGGCGCCCTCCCGCCGGCACTGGCGACGGTGGGACCCCGGGTCGATCCGCTGCCCGAGCTGGTCGCCTCGACCGGTGACGGCCCCACCGTGGTCTTTCCCCTGCTCCACGGTCCCCAGGGGGAGGACGGCACCGTCCAGGGGCTCCTGGAGCTGGCCGGGCTGGCCTACGTGGGCGCCGGCGTGTTGGGATCGGCGCTTTGCATGGACAAGGCCAAGGCCAAGGACGTGCTCTCCGCCGCCGGCCTCCCCCAGGCCCGTCACCTGGCCCGGCGCGGCCACGAGGTCGACGACCACCTGCCGGCGCGGGTCGGTGACGAGCTGGGTTGGCCGGTGTTCGTCAAGCCCGCCAACCTGGGCTCGTCGGTGGGGATCTCCCGTGTGGGCGGCCCCGACGACCTGGGCGCCGCCGTCGAGGTGGCCCTGGCCTACGACGAGTGGGTGGTCATCGAGGAGGCGGTCACCGGCCGGGAGATCGAGTGCGGGGTGCTGGGCAACGCTGAGCTGGCGGTGTCGGTCCCCGGCGAGATCATCCCCGGCGCCGAGTTCTACGACTACGACGACAAGTACTCGGGCGCCGGGGCCGAGTTGGTGGTCCCCGCCGTGCTCCCCGACGCCGTGGCCGACGACGTCGGGCGCCTGGCCGTGGCCGCCGCCACCGCACTGCGGGCCGAGGGCATGGCCCGGGTCGACTTCTTCTACGAAGCACAGGGTCGGGGGTTGCTGGTCAACGAGGTGAACACCATCCCCGGCTTCACGCCCCAGTCGATGTATCCCCGCCTGTGGGTGGCCTCGGGCGTGCCCTACCCCGAGCTCGTCGACCGCCTCGTGGCCCTGGCCCTGGAGCGTCACGACCGCCGGGCCGGCCGCGTCGGGCGTCCCCGCTGAGGCGTTCGATCAGGGCTCGGCCACCAGGGCGCAGCGCAGGAAGCCGAGCAGCTCGGTGCGGCGCCGGACCAGGGTCCGGGCGGTGGGATCCACCCCCACCGCCCGTAGCACCTCGACCTCGGTGGCCGCGCCGATGACCGTGGAGTAGACCGACAGCAGCAGCAGCCGGGGGTCGTGACGGCGCATGCGTCCGGCCGCCATCTCCTCCTCCAGGAAGGCCCCGGCCCGCACCACCAGGGGGTCGAGGACCTCCACCAGCCGGGTGGCGGTGGGCGGGCCCAGCCGGCTGACCTCTCTGAGCAGGCCCAGCAGCTCGGGGCGGCGAGCGGCCAGGCGGAACACCGCCCGCACCAACGCCTCCACCCGGTCGAACCCCGGGCCGGCCCGGGCGAGGGCCACCTCGAGGGCTTCGCCCAACTCTGCCGCCGAGTGGTCGACCACCGCCATCAAGAGCCCCTCCTTGGTCCCGAAGTGATGCAGGATCGTCTGTTTGCGCAGGCCCAGGCCACCCGCCAGGCTGTCGAGCGATGTGGCGCCGTAGCCGCGGGCGGAAAAGCTCATCAGGGCGCCGTCGAGGATCCGGGCCCGGGTGGCGGCTGCGTCCTTCACTTACCATATGGTAGACAACTCCCCGTGATCGCCGACGCCCTGCACGGACGCCGCCTCCTGGTCACCGGGGCCACCGGGTTCCTGGGTACCGCCCTGGTCGAGCGTCTCCTGCGCTCGGTGCCCGGATGCGAGCTGGTCCTGTTGGTGCGGGCCGGCCGGCGGTCGACACCGCAACGGCGGGTGCAGCGCGAGGTGCTGCGCAACGACGCCTTCGACCGCTTGCGCGCCGATCTGGGCGATCGCTTCGACGAGGAGGCGGCCCGGCGGATCACCGTCATCGCCGGCGACGTGGGCATGGACGGGCTGGGCCTCGACGACGCCGGCCGGGCCGCCCTCGCCTCCTGCGACGTCGCCATCCACGCCGCCGCCGCCGTGGCCTTCGACTCCCCCCTCGATCGGGCCGTGGAGGTCAACCTGCTCGGTCCCACCCGGGTGGCCGAGGCGCTGCGCTCGGCGGGATCGACGGCCCACCTGGTCTCGGTCTCGACCTGTTACGTGGCCGGCAACCGCCGGGGCCGCGCCGGCGAGGTGGCGGTGTTCGACACGCCCTTCGGCCCCAAGCCCAGTTGGCGCGACGAGGTCGCCGCTGCCCGCCGGGCGCGGGCCGACACCGAGGCCGAGAGCCGCACCCCGCCCCTGCTGGCGCGCTTCGCCAAGGAGGCCCGGGCCGAGCTGGGGGCGGCGGGCATCCCGCTGCTCGCCAGCAGAGCCGAGCGGTTTCGGGAGACCTGGGTGGCCCACACCATGGTGGAAGCGGGGCGGGCCCGGGCCCGGGCGCTGGGCTGGCCCGACGCCTACGCCTACACCAAGGCCCTGGGCGAGCAGGCTCTGTGTGAGACCAGGGGCGACCTCCCCGTCACCCTGGTGCGCCCCTCGATCATCGAGTCGGCCCTGGCCGAGCCCCGTCCGGGGTGGATCCGGGGCTTTCGCATGGCCGAGCCGGTCATCATCACCTACGCCCGGGGCCTGCTCAAGGAGTTCCCGGGTATCCCCGAGGGCGTGGTCGACGTCATCCCCGTCGACCTCGTCGTGGCCGCGGTGATCGACGCCGCCGCCCGGGGGCCCAAGCCCACGCCGGCGCCGGCCATCGTCCAGGTGGCGTCGGGTTCGGCCAACCCGCTGCGCTACCGCCACCTGGTCGACATGGTGCACGACTGGTTCAGCCAGCACCCCCTCTACGACGCCAAGGGCCAGCCCATCGTGGTCCCCCGCTGGTCCTTCCCGGGCCGGGGCCGGGTCCAACACCAGCTCCAGCGGGCGGTCAGGGCCATAGATCTGGCCGAGAAGGCGCTGGGGGCGCTGCCGCTGCGTGGCAGTCAGGCCCGCTGGGCCGCCGATCTCGAGGAGCGCCGGGCCGAGGCCTCCCGGGCGCTGGACTACGTGGAGCTCTACGGTGCCTACGCCGAGACCGAGGCCGTCTTCGCCGTCGACGAGCTCCTGGCCCGCTGGTCGACCCTCGACGCCACCGACCAGGCGAGCTTCGGCTATGACCCCGGGGTCGTCGACTGGGACCACTACGTCACCCAGGTCCACCTGCCCTCGGTGGTGGAGCACGCCCGGGTGCGGGTCACGCCCGGTTCCCGCACCGGCCCCAGCCGGTCCCAACGCCTGCGCGACCGGGTACTCGCACCCGAGCGCCACCTGGCCGCCTTCGACCTGGAGAACACCCTCGTCGCCTCCAACGTGGTCGACTCCTACTCCTGGCTGGCCACCCGCCGGCTGCCGCCCGACGAGCGGCTGCGCTTCGCCCTGCGCACCCTGGCCGAGGCCCCGGCGTTGCTGGCGCTCGACCGCCAGGACCGGGGCGACTTCCTGCGTCACTTCTACCGCCGGTTCGAGGGGGCCCCGGTAGCCCAGCTGGAAGAGGACGCCACCCAGCTGCTCAGCCACCTGTTGTTGACCAAGTCGTTCCCGGCCGGCATCCGCCGGGTGCGCCAGCACCGTCGCCTGGGTCACCGCACGGTGCTCATCACCGGCGCCCTCGACGTGGTGGTCGAGCGCAACCTGGCCCCACTGTTCGACGACATCGTGTGCGCCCGCATGAGCCCTCAGGCGAGCCGGGGCGACCGGGGGGGGCCCAGGTGGAACGGGGAGCTGACCGGCGCCCCGCCCACGGGGGAGGCACGGGCCCAGGCCATGGCCGACTACGCCGAGGCCGAGGGCCTGCGCCTGGAGGAGGCCGTGGCCTACGCCGATTCGGCCAGCGACCTGCCCATGCTCGAGGCGGTGGGCTTCCCGGTGGCGGTCAACCCGGAGATCCGACTGGCCGCCGTCGCCCGCAAGCGGGGCTGGCTGGTCGAGCAGTGGTCGAAGTCGCCGGGCGGGCCCCGGCCCTTGCTGCCCATCGGCCCGGTCACGCAACGCACGTCCTTCGCCCGTCGCCCGGCCGCCACGGCCGCCGTGGCCGAGCGGGGGAGGGATCGGTGAAGGCCCTACAGGTCGAGCGATCACTCCCCCGCTTCGCCGTGGCCCGGGCCGCAAGCGCCGTGGCCCCGGGCCGGGGAGCCAGGGTCGGTCCCCTGCGCCTGGCCGAGATCGACCCGCCGGCACCGCCCGGTCCGGGATGGCAGCGGGTGCGGCCCCGACTGGCGGGCATCTGCGGCTCCGACCTGGCCACGGTCGACGGCAAGGCGTCGCCGTGGTTCGAGCCTGTCGTCAGCTTCCCCTTCGTGCCCGGTCACGAGGTGGTGGGCGAGCTGGACGACGGTCGTCGTGTGGTGCTCGAGCCGGTCCTGGGCTGCGCCACCCGCGCCATCGACCCCCCGTGCCCGGCGTGCGCCCAAGGCGACCTCAGCCGCTGTCGCAACATCGCCTTCGGATGCCTCGAGCCCGGTCTCCAGACGGGCTACTGCTCCGTCACCGGTGGCGGCTGGTCGCTGGCGCTCGTCGCCCACGACAGCCAGCTCCACACCGTGCCCGAGGCCATGAGCGACGAGGCTGCGGTCATGGTGGAGCCTGCTGCCTGCGCCCTGCGGGGGGCGCTCAAGGCCCAGGCCGGACGCGAGGGTGTGGTGGTCGTGATCGGCGCCGGCACCCTCGGGCTGTGCGCGGTGGCCGCCCTGCACCGCTGGGTCGCCCCGGCCCGCCTCCTGGTGGGGGCCAAGCACCCCCAGCAGCACCGGCTGGCCGGCGAGCTGGGAGCGACCGACGTGGTGGCCCCGTCGTCGCTCCCCAGAGCCGTGCGCCGGGCCACCGGATCGTCGGCCTTCGGACAGTCCGGTGACGACTCGTCGCCCCCGGCTCGGGCCGGCGGCTCGTCGCCGATGATGCAGCTCACCGGCGGCGCCGACGCGGTGGTCGATTGCGTGGGCAGCGCCACCAGCCTGGCCCAGGCCCTGGCCATCGTGCGCCCCGGGGGCCGTATCGTGATGGTCGGCATGCCCGGCCCCCTCGCCGTCGACCTCACCCCCCTGTGGCAGCGGGAGGTCGAGTTGGTGGGGGCCTATGCCTACGGGTTCGAGCCCGGGCCGGGCCGGCGCACCTTCGACCTGGCCTTCGAGCTGGTGGCCGACGCCGGACTCGATCGCCTGGTCTCGGCCACCTACCCCCTGCACCGCCACGTGGCCGCCCTGGCCCACGCCGCCGAAGCCGGAGGGCGGGGCGCGGTCAAGATCGCCTTCGACCTCCGCCGAGAAAGGGAACGGGACCGCATATGAACACAGCATCGGCCGAAGGCCGATTCGATCCCTCAGCCACGAGTCGGGTGGCACCCAGGGAGGTCGGACGGGTGGCGCCGAGGGGAGGGGCCCACGGACGCCGGAGGCGTCCGATGGGAGGGGTCCCGCTCGGTGACAGGACCCGTCCAACCGGGAGCAAGGGTGGCGGGACCCGATGAGCCCAAGGCCGGGATTCGTCCTGGAGGTCGACCGGTCCACGCCGCCGACGCTGTTCATGCACGGCAACGGCTACCGCCTGGAGCACCTGCCGGTGGGCAGCCGGATCGTCTACCCGCCCGAGCCCCTGCCCGTGGTGCGCGACATCGACGGCGCCATCCGCGACGCCCTGCTCCACCCCGTCGACTCCGACCCGCTGCCGGCGCTGCTGTTCCCCGGCATGCGCCTGACCATCGCCTTCGACGACATCTCGCTGCCGCTTCCCCCCATGCGCCGGCCCGATGTGCGCCAGCGGGTGATCGAGGCCGTGCTCGACCTGGCCGCCGAGGCCGGTGTCGACGACGTCCACCTCATCGCCGCTCTGGCCCTGCACCGGCGCATGACCGAGGCCGAGCTGCGCCACGCCGTGGGCGACCGGGTCTACGACGCCTTCGCCCCCCGGGGCCTGCTCTACAACTTCGACGCCGAGGACCCCGACGCCCTGGCCTCTCTGGGCGAGACCTCCCAGGGCGAGGAGGTGGAGATCTCCAAGCGGGCGGCGGAGTCCGACCTGCTCGTCTACGTCAACATCAACCTGGTGGCCATGGACGGTGGCCACAAGTCGACAGCCACGGGCCTGGCCTCCTACCGCAGCCTGCGCCACCACCACAACGTGCGCACCATGCAGCACAGTCGCTCGTTCATGGACCAGCACCGCTCCGAGCTGCACTCGTCGAACTGGCGCATGGGCGAGGTCATCCGCAACGCCGGCGTCAAGATCTTCCAGATCGAGACGACGCTCAACAACGACACCTTCCCCAAGCCCTTCGACTTCCTCCAGAAGCGGGAGTGGGAGTGGTCGCTGCGTGACCGCTCCTCCTACCTGGCGTCGACCAAGGCCCTGGCCCGCACCCCCGACCGCGTCCGGCGCTCGATCTTCCAGTCGGTGCTGGCCCCCCACAACATGACCGGGGTCAACGCCGGTGACGTCGAAGCGGTGCACGAGCTGACCACGGCCAAGGTGATGGAGCAGCAGTTGGTCCACGTCGAGGGCCAGGCCGACATCCTCACGCTCGGGCTGCCTCACATCTGCCCCTACAACGTGCACTCGGTCATGAACCCGATCCTGGTCATGTGCACCGGCCTGGGCTACTTCTTCAACCTCTACCGCCGGCGCCCGCTGGTGCGCGAGGGCGGGGTGCTCATCGTCAGCCACCCCACGCCCTGGGCCTTCCACCCCGTGCACCACCCCAGCTACATCGACTTCTTCGAGGAGGTGCTGACCGAGACCACCGACCCACTGGAGATAGAGAAGACCTACGAGCAGTCCTTCGCCGAGGACGAGTGGTACCGCCACCTCTACCGCACCAGCTACGCCTACCACGGGGTCCACCCCTTCTACATGTGGTACTGGGGGGCGCACGCCCTCCAGCACCTGGGCGGGGTGATCATCGTGGGCGGCGACGCCAAGGCGGTGCGCCGCCTCGGTTTCAAGCCGGCCACCACCATGGGCGACGCCCTGGAGATGGCCAGCGACGTGGTCGGCCGCGATCCCTCCCTCACCCACTTCCACTGCCCGCCGCTGATGCTGGCCGAGGTGACGTGAGCCGGTTGCCGTCGCTGCCGTCGCTGCCCGGAGCGCGGTTCCGGGTGCCCCGGCCCGGGTTCCCCTGGTCGGCGCCCCTGGTCCCTCGGGGCTACGAACGTCCGCCGGCGGCTCCCCACACCGGTGCCGACTACGACACGGCCTGGGCCCGCCGCCCCCTGGCCCGCCACGTCCGGCTGCTCGTGCTGGAGGGGCCCATCCGCTTGGGCGTGCGGGCGCTGACGGCGCCCGAGCGCACCGGCCTCGATCGCCTCGACGGCCTGGAGGGCGCCGCCATCTTCGCCGCCAACCACCACAGTCACCTCGACACCCCCCTGCTGCTCACGTCCCTGCCCGAGCCCTGGCGCCACCGCGTGCTGGTGGCGGCCGCGGCCGACTACTTCTTCACCAACCGGCTCACGTCGGCTGCCTCGGCCCTCGCCATCGGGGCCATCCCCATCGAGCGCACCCGCATCGAGCGACGCTCAGCCGACCGTGCTGCGGGCCTCATCGACGACGGCTGGAGCCTGCTCATCTTCCCCGAGGGTGGCCGCAGCGCCGACGGCTGGGGCCGGGGCCACCGGGGTGGGGCCGCCTACCTGGCCCTGCGCACGGCGGTGCCGGTGGTGCCCATCCACGTGGAGGGCACCGGCGCCATCTTCGGCAAAGGCGACAAACGGCCCACGCCCGGCACCAGCCGGGTCACCTTCGGCGCCCCCCTGCACCCCCGGGACGGCGAGAGCGCCACCCGCTTCGCCGGGCGCATCGAGACCGCCGTCGCCGCGTTGGCCGACGAGGCCACCACCGACTGGTGGTCGGCCCGCCAGCGGGCGGCCAGGGGTACCTCCCCCTCGCTCAGCGGCCCCGAGGGCTCCTCCTGGCGGCGGACCTGGGCCTTGGGCGAGCGCCGCCGGCCCCGCCGCTCGGGCTCCAGCCGATCCCGCTCCTCGGGCGCCCACTCCCCCGCCTGGCCCCGTATCTGACCCTCGCGTCGGCCACCCGCCCGGAGCCCCCATCACCGTTCTGGCAGTGAAAGCGTTGCAGTCAACACCACGTTTCCACTGCCAGAACGTGGCAAGAGCATGGGCTCGAAGGATGAGTCAGCCGTTTTCCGACGTTCGGCATCGGCGATGGCAGACCGGACCTCGGTTACGACCTTCTCGGGATGCTCCCACACCTGCTCGTCGGTGAAGCGCAGCACCTCGAATCCGGCGGCCCGAAGAGCCGCATCCCTCCGGGCATCGCTCTCACGGTCGAGCTTGGAACTGTGGTGAAGCTCGCTGTCGACCTCAGCAACGATGTGCCAGCGGCGAAAGAGATGGTCGACCCGCCCGATCCAGGACTCCGCGCCCAGGTCGACCTGACACGACGGCGTCTCGATCCCGGCCTGCGCCAACACGGCGAGGAACCGGGCCTCGAGACCGCTCTCAGGAGGGATGTACCCCGCGCCACGAGCCATGAGGAGTTGGCGCATGAGGCCACTTCCGGTCCTCCCGTGCTCGAGCAACTCGATGGTGACTCCCCGGATGGTCTCCAGCGTGACCAACCTACGGGTCAGCGCGTTGTCGAGCGCCCGCTCGGTGCGTCCCGGTTGGAGGCACCCGGCCAGATCGAAGACCGTGCGGGCGACGGTGGTGACCGGGATGCCTTCGGCCCCGGTGCAGTGGTGTGGAGGAAGGAGCCGAGGCCGGTGAAGGACCGCCTGAAGTCCTCCTTGCCGGCGCATCGCTCGGCTGCGGTGTCTGCTCATCTCCACGTCGGGTGACGCAAAGCCGGGGAGGCCCCACAAGCGAGCTGCTGCCCTCCCGGAGATGACGGTTCCCTCGCCGTAGTGGAGCACGGCCACCATGCACCGCTGGCGGAACGTCCGCCTCGAGCCAGCCATCCGCAGCACCTGCGATGTCGCCTCCTCCCACTCCCCACTGCGCACTCGCCGGTCCACCGCCCATCGATCACCGCCGAGGTGGCGAACCTGCGACCGTGAGACGACGCTGTGCTGTTGCTCGGCCAACCGGCGCGCGGCCTGATCGAGCCCGACGTTTCTCATGCCATGAAAGGTAACCAGGGTATGCGACAACAGCCGCGAGCACCTGGGCTACACCCATCGTTCACCGCTTCTGGCAGTGGGATCGTGGTCGTGGCCGCCACGTTTTCACTGCCAGAACGATGTGGTGGAGCGGTCTGGCGGCGTGAGGCAAGACGGCGACGGCCTGGGTTGGGGGCTGCGGTAGCGTTGGGCGGGTATGCGCCCCACACCCCGCCCTGAGCAGGATGCCTGCGGGATCGGCTTCGTCGCTGATGCCGCCGGACGGCCGTCGCGGTCGATCGTGGCCGCAGCCCTGGGCGGCTTGGCGTGCGTCAAGCACCGGGGAGCGCTGGCGGCCGATGCCCGCTCAGCGGACGGGTCGGGCCTGCTCGTGCCCATCCCCGCCGCCGTCTTCGGCAAGGGCCACGGCGTGGCCAGCCTGTTCGTGCGGGGTGACGACCCGCGCGCCGCCATCGAGGCCGCGGCCGGCGCCGAGGGCATCGAGGTGGTGGACTGGCGCACCCCGCCCACCGACGACGACCACCTCGGCGACCAGGCCCGGGCCTGCCGGCCGCAGATGCTCCAGGTCGTCTTCCGCACCGGCGCCGCCACGGCCGAACCCAGCTCCTCGGGCAACGGCAGCCGGGGCAACGGCAGCCGGGCCCCCGACCGCACCGATCAGGACACCGAGCGCCGGGCCTACCGCTTCCGCCGGCGCATCGAGGCCACCACCGACGACGTCTACGTGGTCTCGTGCTCCTCGCGCACCATCGTCTACAAGGGCCTGGCCGCGGCCGACGCCCTCGCCGACTTCTACCCGGACCTGGCCGACGAGCGCTTCGCGGGCCACTTCGCCGTGTTCCACCAGCGCTTCTCCACCAACACCGCGCCCAGCTGGGAGCGGGCCCAGCCCTTCCGCATGATGTGCCACAACGGCGAGATCAACGCCATCCAGGGCAACGAGCACCGCATGATGGCCCGAGCCGTGCTGGGCACGGCCGAGGCGGGCCTCGGCCCCGAGGAGCTGTTCCGGCCCGTCCTCGACCACCACGACTCCGACTCCGGCAAGCTCGACTCGGCCGTGGAGCTCCTGGTCAGGGGCGGGCGCGACATTCGCCACGCCATGGCCATGCTCGTCCCTGAGGCCTGGGAGAACGCCCGCGACCTCGAGCCCGACCTCCGGAGCTTCTACCGCTACCACGCCACCCTCATGGAACCCTGGGACGGCCCTGCCGGCCTCATCTTCACCGACGGCCTCGGCGTGGGCGCCTCGCTCGATCGCAACGGCTTGCGCCCGCTGCGCTGGTCGGTGTGCGAGGACGGCATGGTGGTGTGCTGCTCCGAGGCCGGCGCAGTGGACACCCGGGGCCACGGCCGGGTGCAGCGGGGCCGGCTCGGCCCGGGCCAGATGCTCTTCGTCGACCCCACCGTGGGGGTGGCCCACGACAGCGAGTGCAAGCAGCGCATCGCCGCCATCGCCCCCTACGCCCGGTGGACGGCCGATGGCCTCCTCGAGCTCTCGCTGGGCGACCCGGTCCAGGTGCCGCCCGCGCCCGACGAGCTCCAGCGCCGCCAGGTGGCGCACGGCTACACCAAAGAGGAGCTGGCCATGGTCCTCAAGCCCATGGCCGCCGACGCCCACGAGCCCACCTTCGCCATGGGCGACGACTCGCCCCTGCCCCACCTGGCCGGCCGCCCGCGACCCGTGCACCACTACCTGCGCCAACGCTTCGCCCAGGTCACCAACCCGCCCATCGACTCCATCCGGGAGCGGCGGGTCATGAGCCTGCGCACCCTGATCGGCCCCCGCCAGCCCATCCTCACCGAGACCGCCGCCGCCGCCCGCCTGGTGGCGCTGCGCTCGTTCTTCCTCTTCCCGTCGGGCGTGCTCGCCCTCTACGACCGGGAGCGCTTCCCCTTCACCACCGTGCCCCTCGACGCCACCTTCGCGGCGGCCGAGGGCGCCGCCGGCCTGCAGGCCGGGGTGGCCCGACTGTGCGACGAGGCGGAGGCCCTGGTGAGCGACGGTGCCGACATCCTGGTGCTCGACCACGCCGACATCTCCGCCACCCGGGCCCCCATCCCGTCGCTGCTGGCGTGCGGCGCCGTGCACCACCGCCTCATCGACCGCCGCCTGCGCTCGCGCACCAGCCTGGTCGTGGTCAGCGACAGCGCCCGCGACACCCACGAGGTGGCCGCCCTGCTCGGCTACGGAGCCGACGCCATCTGCCCCCGCCTGGCCCTGCAGACCGTGGCCGCCGAAGCCGACGCCGACGAGGGCGCCGACGCCGTGAGCCCCGAGGCCCAGGACCGCTTCCAGTCGGCCATCGAGGAGGGGACGCTCAAGATCTTCTCCAAGATGGGCATCTCCACCGTCGACTCCTATCGGGGGGCACAGATCTTCGAGATCATCGGCCTGGGCGCCGACGTGGTCGACACCTGCTTCAAGGGGACCCGATCCACCGTGGGCGGGATCGGCTGGAAGGCGTTGGGCGAGGATGTGATGGCCTGCCACGGCGCCGCCTGGCCCGCCGAGGTCACCACCCGGGTCCAGCTCGAGTCGCCCGGCTACTACCGGGTGCGCAAGGGCGGCGAGTACCACGGCAAGGGCAAGGAGGTGGTCGACGCCCTGACCGAGTTGGCCATGGTCAAGGCCGGCGACGAGATGGCCGCCGCCCACCTGCTGCAACGCGCCATCAAGGGGGCGTCCTACGACCTCTACGAGCGCTACGCGGCCCTGGTCAACGAGCGCCCGCCCACCGAGTTGCAGGACCTGCTGGAGCTGGTGCCCGGCGGCCCGCCAGTACCGCTGGAGGAGGTCGAGCCGGCCACCAGCATCGTCACCCGCTTCTCCACGGGAGCGATGTCGCACGGCTCGCTGTCGCGGGAGGCCCACGAGACCCTGGCCGAGGCCATGAACCTGCTCGGCGCCCGGTCCAACTGCGGCGAGGGGGGCGAGAGCACCGCCCGCTTCCAGACCCGGGGCCAGGCCACGGGTGACAAGAACAGCCGCATCAAACAGATCGCCTCCGGGCGCTTCGGCGTCACTCCGGAGTACGTGGCCCACGCCGACGAGCTCCAGATCAAGGTCGCCCAGGGCTCCAAGCCCGGTGAGGGCGGCCAGCTCCCTGGCCACAAGGTGTCCGAGGAGATCGCCCTGCTCCGCCACACCCAGCCCGGCGTGGCCCTGATCTCACCACCTCCCCACCACGACATCTACTCCATCGAGGACCTGGCCCAGCTCATCTTCGACCTGAAGCAGGTCAACGGGGCCGAGGTGTCGGTGAAGCTGGTGGCCGAATACGGGGTGGGCACGGTGGCCGCCGGCGTGGTCAAGGCCCTGGCCGACGTGGTCCACATCAGCGGGGCCAACGGCGGCACCGGCGCCTCGCCGCTGTCGTCGATCAAGCACGCGGGCATGCCCTGGGAGCTGGGCCTGGCCGAGACCCAGGCCACGTTGATCGACAATCACCTGCGGGGCCGGGTGCGGCTGCGCGTCGACGGCGGGTTCATGACCGGCCGCCACGTGGTCGTGGCCGCGCTGATGGGCGCCGACGAGTTCTCCTTCGGAACGGCGGCCATGATCGCCGAGGGCTGCATCATGTTGCGGGCCTGTCACCGGGACACCTGCAAGCCCGGCATCGCCACCCAGCGACCCAACCTGCGGGCCAACTTCGCCGGCACCCCCGAAGGCGTGGCCGCCTACTTCATCTACGTGGCTGAGGAGGTGCGGGGCCTGCTGGCGGCGCTGGGCCTGCGCACCGTCGACGACGCCATCGGTCGGGTGGAGTACCTGCGCCAGCGGGCGGCGGGCGACGTCCGGGCCGACTCCATGGACCTCTCCCCCCTGATCACCGCCCCGACCGATGACGCCGCCCCCCGGCGCTTCGTGGCCAGCGACCCCATACAGGGGCCCCGCTCGTCCCTGGGCGACCGCCTGAGGGCCGATGCCTTCCGGCCCATCTGGGACGGTGCCGAGGTCAGCCTCCAGTACCCCATCGTCAACGCCGACCGGACCATCGGCGCTGCCCTCGGCGGCGCGGTGGCCCTCGAATACGGCGAGCGTCCGCCTCGGGGCACGGCCACCGTGCGCTTCGTCGGCTCGGCCGGCCAGAGCTTCGGCGCCTTCCTCACCCACGGCATCGAGCTGGAGCTGGTGGGTGAGGCCAACGACTACGTGGGCAAGGCCATGGGTGGGGGTCGCATCGTCATCATCCCGCCCGACAACGACGCCGGCGAGCCGGTGCTGGCCGGCAACACCTGCCTCTACGGCGCCACCGGTGGCGACCTGTTCGTCGCCGGCTCAGCCGGCGAGCGCTTCGGGGTGCGCAACTCGGGCGCCAGCGCCGTGGTCGAGGGCACCGGCGACCACTGCGGCGAGTACATGACCGGCGGCACCATCGTCGTCCTCGGACCGGTGGGCTACAACTTCGGCGCCGGCATGACCGGTGGCCAGGCGTTCGTCTGGGACCCCGACACCCTGCTCATGGCCCGGCTCAACCCCGCCCTGGTGGAGGCCGAGCGTCCCGACGCCGAGTCCATGGAGGAGCTGCGCTGGCTGGTCGAGCGCCACCACGAGCTCACCGGCTCAGTACGGGCCACGGCGCTGCTCGAGAACTGGGACGCGGCCGCCGAGCACTTCTGGCACGTGTTGCCCATCGACCGGGTGCGCCGCATAGAGGAGTCGGGGGCCGGGCGAGTGGGGTCGAGCTCGTAGCCCCTCATGGGGCAGAGGAAGCGCATCTGCGCCACACCGCGAAGAAAGCCAGCCCGGGGGGGGACGGGGCTGGCTTCCTCGTGGTGCTGACTCCAGGCTACGCCCGGCCCGGCCATCTTCCCACTAGTTGTTGGTGATATGTGCCATCCTTTCTGGCGATGGACCTGCGCCAGCTCGCCGCCCTCGTGGCCATCGACGAGGAGGGCAGCTTCTCGGCCGCCGCCGGCCGCCTCCACACCGTGCAGTCGAACGTCTCCACCCACATCGCCCGCCTGGAGCGGGAGCTGGGCACCCCCCTCGTCGACCGCTCGATGGGCAAGCTCACCCAGGAGGGGCAGGCCGTGGTGGCCCGGGCCCGCCGGGTCCAGTCCGAGCTCGATGCGCTCGTCGCCGACGTCGCCTCAATGCGCGACGAGGTGGCCGGCCAGGTCCGCCTGGGCGTCATCGGCACCACCGGCCGGTGGCTGTTGCCGCCGCTGCTCGCCGCCATGGCCGAGCGCCATCCCAAGGTGCGAGTCGCCGTCCTGGAGGGCAACACCACGTCGCTGCTCCCCCAGCTGCTGGCCGGGGCCTTGGACCTGGCCGTGGTCAACCTACCCATCGACGACCACGACGTCGTCATGGAGGCGCTGTTCGAAGAGGACCTCGTCCTGGTCGCACCCCACGGCCACCCGCTGGCCGAGCGTGACCGTGTCGGCCTCGACGAGCTGGCCCACCACGAGCTCCTCCTGCCTCCGCCCGGCACCTCCATCCGCGTCGAGCTCGACCGGGCGGCCGAGGCGGCCGGGGTGGTGCTGCAGGCCAAGGCCGAGCTCGACGGCCTGCGGCTCATCGCCTCGTTGGCCTTCGAGGGCTTCGGCGCCGCCGTGCTGCCGGCCACGGCCGTACCCCGCTGGCTCGACGGCGCCTGGCGCCTGGTGCGCATCCACGGGTTGGGTCGGCGCAGGGTGAGCATCGCCCGGCGCCGGGCCGGGCTCCCCTCGGCGCCGGCCCGGGCCCTGCACCAGGTCGTGGTCGACGTCGTGGCCGAGCGGGCGAGCAGCCAGCCCAGCGTGGATCTCGACGTGGCGTCTTGCCGATGACCTGGCCCGTCGGCCTCTCCTCGGGGGTCCCCGGCAGCGTCTCTGCCTCGATCGACGAGCTCGGCGGTCGATCGGTGGTCCTGGTCAGGATCGATCCCGGTCAGCGCCGGGGCGCCCTCGATGCCGAGGCCGGCGCCAACCTGGCCGCCGCGGCCGAGGCCGCCCTCGACGTCCGACTCCCCCTGGTCGGGGTCATGGCATCGAGCGGCGCCGACGTCAACGACGGGATCCCCGCCCTGCACGGGTGGGGTCGTGCCGCCCGGGCCTTCGCCCGCTGCAGTGGCGTGGTCCCCATCCTCGTGGCCGTCACCGGGCCGACCCTGAGCGGCCCGGCCCTGCTCCTCAGCATGGCCGACGTGGTCGTCATGACGGCCACCGCCTCGGCCTACGTGGTGGGCCCCGCCGCTGTCTCCTCCTTCACCGGCGAGGACGTGACGCCCGAAGCCCTGGGCGGCGTCGGGGTGCACGCCCACCAGACGGGCGTGGCCGCGGCCGTGACCGACGACGAGGCCTCCGCCATGGAGATGCTGGCCGCCGTGCTGGCCCACCTCCCCGACCACTGCGACGCCGAGGCCCCCCACTGGCCCACCGCCGACCCCGTCGAGCGACCCACGCCGGAGGCCGGCGCCCTCCTCCCGCCTACCAGCACCGGCAGCTACGACGTGCTCGAGGTCGTCCGATCCGTGGTGGACGAGGGGGAGGTGCTCGAGCTGTGGGCGGCGTGGGCGCCCAACCTGGTCACGGCCCTGGCCACGGTCGGCGGTCGGCCGGTGGGGACCGTGGCCAACCAGCCGCTGGCCCTGGCGGGAAGCATCGACATCGCCGCCAGCCAGAAGGGGGCCCGCTTCGTCGGCCTCTGCGACGCCTTCAACCTGCCGTTGGTCACGCTGGTCGACACATCGGGCTTCTTCCCGGGCAAGGACCGAGAATGGCGGGGCATGATCCGCCACGGCGCCCAGCTCGTGGGCGCCTACGCCCGGGCCAGCGTCCCCCGGGTGTGCGTGGTGTTGCGCAAGGCCTACGGCGGGGCCTACATCGTGATGGACTCCAAGACCATGGGCAACGACATCTGCCTGGCCTGGCCCAGCGCCGAGATGGCGGTCATGGGCGCCCGCCAGGCGGCCGAGATCCTCCACCGGGGTGACGACGTCGAGGCCCGCGCCGTCCGGGAGGCCGAGTACGCGGCCACCCTGCTCAACCCCTGGACTGCTGCCGAGCGGGGCTACGTCGACGCCGTCATCGACCCGGCCGACACCCGCCGGGCCGTGGGAGCGGCCCTGGAGGTGCTGCGGTCCAAGCGGGAGCGGCTCCCCAACCGCAGCCATGACAACCTGCCGCTGTAGGCACCCCCTCCGCCGACCTACGGTGGAGCCCATGGGCGATTCCATCACGCTGACCGACGACCGCACCGGGGCCACCGTGACG
The DNA here is from genome assembly GCA_019348495.1 of Actinomycetota bacterium. Lineage (GTDB taxonomy): Bacteria > Actinomycetota > Acidimicrobiia > Acidimicrobiales > CADCSY01 > JADDRA01. Next base: position 23,464 of record JAHWJI010000008.1, read on the forward strand.
GTGCCGCTCGAGGCGGACAACACCATCCCCTCTTCGGCGCTGCGGGCGCTCGACCCGGGCCTGCGGGTCTACGACCCCGCCTTCGTCTCCACCGCGTCGTGCGCCAGCCAGATCACCTACGTGGACGGCCAACGGGGCGTCCTGCGCTACCGGGGCTACCCCATCGAGCAGCTGGCCGAGCAGTCGACCTACCTGGAGGTCGCCTACCTGCTCATCCACGGCGAGCTGCCGACCGCCGACCAGCTCGATGCCTGGCGCCAGGACGTCACCATCCACACCTACGTTCACGAGAACGTCAAGCACTTCATGCAGCAGTTCCACCACGATGCCCACCCCATGGGCATCCTCGTGTCGACCGTGGCCGCGCTGTCGACCTTCTATCCCGATGCCAAGCTCATCTTCGACGCCGAGGTGCGTCACAAGCAGATCGTCCGCCTCATCGCCAAGATGCCGACACTGGCCGCCTTCGCCCACCGCTTCAGCGTGGGCATGCCCTTCGTGTATCCCGACAACGACCTGGACTACGCCACCAACTTCTTGTCCATGATGTGGCGGGTGGGCAGCCCCTGCTACGAAGGTGACCCGGTGTTGGCTCGGGCCCTCGACGTGTTGTTCATCCTCCACGCCGACCACGAGCAGAACTGCTCCACCACGGCCATGCGCAGCGTCGGCTCCTCCCACGCCGATCCGTACTCCGCCACCGCGGCCGCCGCCGCCGCCCTCTACGGGCCCCTCCACGGCGGGGCCAACGAGGCGGTGATCCGCATGCTCGACCACATCGGCACCGTCGAGGCCGTGCCCGCCTTCCTCGAAGGGGTCAAGCGGGGCGAGGGACGCCTGATGGGCTTCGGCCACCGGGTCTACAAGCACTACGATCCCCGCGCCCGCATCGTCAAGCAGACCGCCGACGAGGTCTTCGCCGCGGTGGGCACCAACCCTCTCCTCGAGGTGGCCCTGGCCCTGGAGGAAGCGGCGCTGTCCGACGACTACTTCGTGGAGCGCCAGCTCTACCCCAACGTCGACTTCTACTCCGGGCTCATCTACCAGGCCATGGGCTTCCCCCTGGAGATGTTCACCGTGCTCTTCGCCATCCCCCGTACCGCCGGCTGGATGGCGCACTGGGTGGAGCTGCTGGGCGACCCCGACCAGCGCATCGCCCGACCCCGTCAGCGCTACGTCGGCTCGAGCGAGCGAACCTACGCGCCGGCGGGCCAGCGAGCGAAAGGAGGTGACGGTGGCGATACGCTTCCCCCGCCGGCCACCGCCCGCCCGAGGAGGGACTGATGGAGATCGTCGTCGCTGTCGTCGCCGTGGTCGTGTTGCTCCTGGTCCTCGCCGTGGTCGTGCAACGCAAGCGGCGTTCGGGCGGAGTGATCGCGGCCGAGAGCCGCGCGTCGAGCCGATCCCGGATCGGGCGCGGCCGACCGGGGGGCAGGTCGACGTGAGCGTGCACCCCTCGCTGTTGTTGCGAGCCACCGAGCTCATCGGCCACCCAGTCGTCACCCTCGACGGCGGTGAGGCCGTCGCCGAGGTCAAAGACGTCGTCTACGGCACGACCGAGGCTGCGCTCCTGGGCTTCACCCTGCGCCACCGGGGCTTCCTCGGTGGCCCCATGAAGGAGGTGCTGGCCTGGGACAGGGTGTCGGCCCTGGGCCGCCATGCGATCATGATCGCCACCGCCGGCGACCTGGGTGAAGGCGACGACGAGCTGGTCGAGGAGGTCAAGGACTCCCGGGGCCGCAACGTGCTCGGCAGCGAGGTCATCACCGATGCCGGCCAGCGCCTCGGGGAGGTGACCGACGTCGTCGTCCTCGTGGCCGACGAGCCCGAGGTGGTGGGCTACGAGATCGGCGGCAGCGAGGTCCTCACCCCCCGTTCGGGGGGCCACGTCTTCATCCCCCTGCCCGACACCCTGGCCGTGTCGGGCGAGGCCCTCATGGTCCCGGCCGCAGTGCAGGACTTCGTCAGCGACGACCTGGCTGGCTTCGGGGCCTCGGTCGAGCGCTTCCGCGACCACCTGCGGACCAGCTCGTGAGGGATCGGCCGTGAGGCGACTGCTGAAGGAGCTGACCGGCGCCCGGGTCATGAGCAAGGCCAGTGCCCAGAAGATGGGCAAGGTGGAAGGGGTGCTCACCGACGTGCCGCCCCGCCGGGTGGTCGCCCTCCAGGTAGGGCGCGACCAGCTGGTCGACTGGGGTGACGTCAGCGGCGTGGGGGCCGACACCGTGGTCGTCGAGAGCGAGGACAGCGTGCGCCACGCGGCCGACGCCCGCGAGGAGCGGGCCATGGCCGGCGACTTCGACTTGAGGGGAAAGCGGGTGCTCTCCGACCACGGCAACGAGCTCGGCACCGTCACCGAGGTGGAGCTCGACGAGGTCAGCGGTGCCATCGAGGCGGTCGAGACCACCGAGGGACGGGTGGCGGCCGATCGCCTGCGGTCCGTGGGGACGTACTGCGTGGTGGTGCGCCACGACCCCGCATCGGCGCTGGCGGGGTAGTCCGAGAAGCGACGTCGCGGGAACGCCCCCTGTGGGTAGGGCGGGGCCATGCGCATCGTTGTGACGGGAGCGACGGGCAACGTGGGCACGTCCCTGCTCGAGTTGCTCGGGTCCGAACCCGGGGTCGACTCGGTGCTGGGCCTGGCCCGTCGGCCACCTTCGGCCTCGTCGCAGCCCAAGATCGACTGGGACGGGGTCGACGTCACCACCTCCGACCTCGCCACCCGCTTCCGAGGGGCCGACGTGGTGATCCACCTGGCCTGGGTCATCCAGCCCTCCCACCACGTCGAAGCCATGGCGGCCATCAACGTGGGGGGCAGCGCCCGGGTCCTGGCCGCCGTGGCCGAGGCCAAGGTGCCGGCCCTGGTCTACGCCTCGTCGGTCGGCGCCTACTCGCCCGGGCCCAAGGACCGCCGGGTCGACGAATCGTGGCCCACAGAGGGTTTCCCCTCCAGCTTCTACAGCCGCCACAAGGCGGCCGTGGAGCGCATCCTCGACGGCTTCGAGACGGAGCACCCCGAGGTGCGGGTGGTGCGGCTTCGCAAGGGCCTGGTGTTCAAGCGAGAGGCCGGCGAGCGCATCCGCGCCCTGTTCCTCGGCCCCCTCGTGCCCGTGGGCCTGCTCCGCGCCTCGCTGATCCCCGTGGTCCCCGACACACCGGGGCTGGCCGTCCAGGCCGTGCACACCCTCGACGCCGCCCACGCCTACCGCCTGGCCGCCCTGCAGGAGGCGCGCGGGGCCTACAACATCGTGGCCGACCCCGTCCTCGACGTGGCCGAGCTGGCTCGTCTGCTCTCGGCCCGGCCGGTGCCGTTGCCGGCCAGCGCCCTGCGAGCGGCGGCCGAGCTCACCTGGCGCCTGCGCCTCCAGCCCACGCCGCCGGGATGGGTCGACCTCGCCCTCGGGGCGCCACTGCTCGACGCCTCCCGGGCCCACCGGGAGCTGGGGTGGGCACCGAAGATCAGCGCCGGTGACGCCCTGCTCGACCTGCTCGACGGCCTTCGCCACGGGGCGGGCCTGCCCACGCCGGCCTCAGCACCGAGGAGGCAGGGATGGAGCCACAAGCTCAAGTCGGCGGCAGCGGCTCGTCACTGATGATGGGCAGCAGCCCCTCGAGATCGAGGACGTCGATGACGCGTCGGGTCACCGCAGGGGGTGATCGGACGAGGAGGTGATGCTCGTGCTCGCCGAGCAGTCTGGCCGCGGCACACAGCGCGTCCAGACCGGCCACCCCGAGGAACTCCACCCCCCCGAGGTCGACCACCACGTCGCTCCCCTTGGTCGCCAGCGCGACGAGCTGGTCCCGAAACGCAGCGGCGTTGGAAAAGTCGATCTCGCCCCGCACGCGCACCTGCGGGGGCTGACCATCGAGGGTGACGTCGACGCCGACCACCGGCTTGCGGGCGCGCTCCGCTGCTTGGGGCGCTTGCGTTGCGAGCTCTTCGGCCACGCATCCTCCGACCGTCGATGGAGCCATCCTGGGAGACCCCCTGAGGGATCGGTAGCGGCTGCCGAGGTCTGGAGCAGTGCCGGGTCCCATGTCCTTGCCTGACCGGTCCCATCTTACCGCCCAGAACCCGTGCGTACAGGGTGCATGGCGGCGTCTCTCAGCCAGGTGGGGAGGGCGCCGCCAGCTCGAACCACACCGTCTTGCCGCGCTCGTCGCGGTCGCTGCCCCACCGGTCGGCCAGCGCGTCGACGAGGAGCACGCCCCGTCCTCCCGCACCGCCGCCACGCTCGTCGCCGCCCACCACCACGGCCCCCTCGGTGCTGGCATCGTGGAGCTCCACCCGCAGCCGTTCCCTCTCGTGGGACAGCTTCAGCACGCTGTCACTGCGGGCGTGGAGCACGGCGTTGGTGACCAGCTCGCTCACCAGGAGCACCACCACGTCGGTCAGATCCTCGACACCCGATCCCGAGAACGATCGCAAGACGAACCTTCGGGCGAGCGCGGGACTGCTGACGTCGGCCGGGAGCTCGATCACCATCTCCACCGAGGTGAGCTACCCCACAGATGCGAAGGCCAACAGTTGAGGAGCCCGTCCTGGGCCCGAACTACGATCTGTGACCGTGGCCGTCAGTGCCGACAGCATCGTCGCCAGCGAGGTCCGGCCCGAGGACTTGGAGCAGTACCGCCGCCAGCTCACCGGCTACTGCTACCGGATGCTGGGTTCTGTGTTCGAGGCCGACGACGCCGTGCAGGAGACGATGGTGCGGGCGTGGCGGAACCTCGACGGCTTCGAGGGCAGATCGTCGCCGCGGTCGTGGCTCTACCGCATCGCCACCAACGTCTGTCTCGACATGCTCCGTGGCCGCCAGCGCCGGGCCCTGGCGATGGACTTCGGACCGGCCGGATCGCCGGAGTCCTTCACCGGTGACCAGCGCCCCGAGCACACCTGGGTGTCGCCGATGCCCGACGCCCGCGGCCTGCCCGACGACAGCGACCCGGCCGAGCTGGCGGCTTCGAGGGAGACCATCCGCCTGGCGTTCATCACCGCCCTGCAGCACCTTCCGGCCCGCCAGCGAGCCGTGCTGCTCCTGCGCGAGGTCCTGCGTTGGCAGGCAAGCGAGGTGGCGGAGCTGCTCGACACCAGCGTGGCGTCGGTCAACAGCGCGCTCCAGCGGGCTCGGGCCACACTCGCCGCACGCAACGTCGACAGGGAGCACGAAGCGGTGGTGGGAGTCGGCCAACAGGAGCTCCTCGCCCGCTACGTGGACGCCTTCGAACGCTACGACATCACCTCCCTCGTCTCGCTCCTCCACGGCGACGCCGTCATGTCGATGCCGCCCTACGACTTCTGGCTGCGTGGCCCGGTCGACATGGGTCGATGGTTCCTCGGCCAGGGCAGTGGCTGTCGTGGCTCGCGCCTGGTGGCCACCGCGGCCAACGGCTGCACCGCCTTCGGCTCCTACCGCTCCGACGGACAGGGTGGCCACCGGCCGTGGTCCATCCAGGTCATCGAGGTCGCAGGCGACCGGATCGTGGGACACCACAACTTCCTCGACACCACCCTGTTCACGGTCTTCGGCCTCCCCGCTCGGCTCTAGCCCGAGGGTGGATGGCGGTTGCTCGCCATCCGTCTACCAATGATGTAATGGGGTTGTAAGGGCGCAGCCCCTCGTGGAGGACGCAGTGCCGGGCATGGTGGCGTGATGGCGATGCGCGGTGACTGATCTGACCACCCCCCGCCACCTCCGGCTCCTCCGCCAGCCCCTCCGGCGGCGGCTGGCGGCCATCATCTTGGTGGCGGCGCTGCCGGGATGCGGTGGCGACCGCGTGGAGGTCGCGCCCCCGCCGGCGCCTGCGCCCGACCTCCCGCCGGCGGCGGAACCGGCGCAGTCACCGGTTCCTTCCGAGGCGCCTGCCGGCGAGGTCCTCGACCTCGAGACCGGCGGTGGACCGGAGGGCATGGTGGCCGACCCCGTCACCGGTCTGGTGGTGATCGCCCTGCGCCAGCCCAACCGCCTGGTCCTGGTCGACGGCCGCGCCGGGGAGGTGCTGCGAACGGTCCCGGTGCCAGGTGCCGCTCGCCATCTCCAGCTGGCCGCGCCGGGAGGGCCCGTGCTCGTCCCCGGTGAGGACAGCGACGTCCTGGCCGAGGTGACCCTGCCCGACGGGAACGTGACGGCCGAGACCACCGTCGGTCGACAACCGCACGACGCCGCCGCCGTCGACGGTCGCACCTTCGTGGCTGACGAGATCGGGGGCACGACGTCGGTGATCGAGGACGGTGCGGTGGTGCGGGCCTTCCCCGAACCGGTGCAGCCCGGCGGCGTGGTGGTGACGGGGGGCCGGGTAGGCGTGGTCGACGTGCGGGGCAACACCCTCTCGGTCTATGACACTGCCGGGACGCGCACGTTCGCTTCGGTCGAAGCCGGGGCCGGGCCCACCCACGCGGTGGCTGACGACCGGGGTGGCGTGGTGGTGGCCGACACCCGAGGAAACGCGCTGCTGGTCTTCCGGCTGGACCCGCCCGAGCTGGTCGAGCAGGTGGCGCTGCCGGGCACGCCCTACGGCCTGGCCGTCGACCCAGGACGTGACATGCTGTGGGTGACGCTGACCGCCGCCAACCGACTCGTCGGGTTCCGCTTCACCGACGGCCCTCTCGAGCAGGTGACGAGCCTGCCCACCGTGCGCCAACCCAACACCGTCGCCGTCGACCCGCTGACCGGGCGGGTGTTCGTGGCCAGTGCCACCGACGGCACGCTGCAGATCCTCGCTCCCTAGGAGGGTCTAGCGAGTCACTCCACCACCTGACCGGCAAGGCCCGTCGTCGTCGTGATGCCGTGTTGTCCCCCCGGCCCGGCCGACAGCAGCACGTGGGCCAGGTCATCATGGGGTGATGAGCACGGCTGAGGGGGGGGCCGACGAGCCGGTTGGGATCTTCGGGGGCAGCGGGTTGTACCGGCTGCTCGACGGGGTCGAGGAGGCGGAGGTCGAGACTCCCTACGGGCTGCCCTCGGGACCGGTGAGCAGGGGGAACGCGGGCGGGCGGGCGGTGGTCTTCTTGCCCCGCCACGGCCTCGACCACCAGTTCCCGCCGCACCGGATCAACTACCGGGCCAACCTGTGGGCGCTGCATCACCTAGGGGTTCGCCGCATCCTCGGCCCGTGCGCCGCCGGCTCCCTCCAGCCCCATCTCCACCCCGGCGACGTGGTGGTGTGCGACCAGCTGGTCGACCGCACCTGGGGCCGCGAGGGCACCTTCTTCGACGGGCCCGAGCCCAACCACATCGCCTTCGCCGACCCCTACTGCGACGACCTGCGCCGGGTGGCGCTGGCGGCGGTGACAGCCCAGGGGATGCGCGGCGTCGATGGGGGAACGGTCGTGGTCGTTCCCGGCCCCCGGTTCTCGACTCGGGCCGAATCCCGCTGGTTCCGTGCCCAGGGTGGCGATGTCGTCAACATGACCCAGGCCCCCGAGGCCGCCCTGGCCCGGGAGCTGGGCCTGTGCTACGCCACCCTCGCTCTGGTCACTGACTACGACACCGGCGTGGAGGACCGGGTCGACGTGGCCCCGGTGTCCCAGGAGGCGGTGTTCGCCTTCTTCGAGGAGAACCTCGACCGCCTCCGGGAGGTGCTGTTCCACGCGGTGGGACGGGTCAGCGCCCAGGCCGGCTCCTCGTGCACCTGCGCCGCGGGCGCCGGTGGCGTCACCCCCTGACCTCGGCCCCGACGTTCACCCCTCGACTGCGGGGCCGTTGCCGGCGGGAACGAGGTGGGCGAACCAGCGCTGCTCGCCGGTGGGGCAATGCAGGCGCGCCACCCGCAGGCCGGCGCCGGCCGCCAACGGGCCGAGGGCGTCGGCGGCGACCACCGCCCATTGGAACCATGAGCTGTGGCCGCGCTCGCCCACCAGGCGAGCCCGACAGCACTGCGTGCGCTGTCCCGGGCCTTGCACCTCGGCCACGATCGACCCATGGGGAGCGGCCAGCTCCCGGCAGCGGGCCAGCAGCCGGAGGGGGTCGCCGCCGATGCCGATGTTGCCGTCGAGCAGCAACACCGACCGCCATCGCCCCTCGTGGGGTAGGGGGTCGAACACCGAGCGCCGCAGGACCTTGGCGCCTCGACTTCGGGCAAGGACCACCGCACCCGGCGCCGGGTCGATTCCCAGGGCGGCCACACCCAGCCGGTCGAGGGCGGCCACGATGCGCCCCGGGCCGCAGCCGACATCGAGCACCGGCCCCTCCAGAGCGGCCACCAGGCGCTGCTCGAGCGGGCTGGGTTCCCCATGCCAGCGGGGCGCGTCGAGGGGGAGTCGGCACCCGTCGTCGCTCCAGAGGCTCACCTCGCTGCCGGTTCGCACCGCGACAGCTGCAGAGGGCGTGGCCAGCATGCCGGCAGCGGGTGTCACGGGCTGGTCGCCCGGATGTGCTCGAGGTGGCCCTGCAGCCGGGCGGGGCCCAGGCGGCCGCACACGGTCGAGGTACGGCTGGTGGGGATCTCGGCCGCCACCTCCACCAGGTCGGCCACAGTGTCGATGTCCCGGCGCAGGCCGGCGAGCACCACCTCGAAGCCGAGCCGGCGAAGTCGCCGTCGCTGGTCCTGACCCGTGCGCGACGTGCTCATGGCCACCCCCTCGAACACGGCGCCGTGGTCGCCCTGGGCCAAGGCCGGCAGCCCGATCGCCCACCACCCACCGTCGACCGCGGGGGCGAGGACCGCTCTGCGCTCGGTCCCCCCGGCCAGCAGGGCCAGCAGCGCGTCGAGCTCGGCGGGGCCGACCTGGGGTGTGTCCATCCCGATCTGGACCCCTGCTCCGCCCGTGTCGGTCCAGGCGTTGGCGAGGCGTGCGGCGAAGGTCGCCCCCCGCTGGGGCACCACGTCCAGGCCCGGGGGGAGCCACGGGCCGATGTCGCCGTCGAGGGCCACGACCTTGCGGCCGGCGCCGCAGGCGGCCACGGCGTCGAGCGTGTCAGCCAGGGCCGCCTCGGCCACCGCCGCCGCCTCCTCGGGAGAGCAGGGCGGGCACAGCCGGGTCTTGACCGCCCCGGCGACCGGGGCCTTGGCCATGACCAGGAGGTGCGGTTCTTTGGATGCCAGCCTCCTGGGCGTCACCGCAGGGCCCTGCTCATGTCGCTGACGGTGCGCAGTGTGCCCGTCACGGTCCCCGTCACCTTGGAGCGCCCGATGCGGGGGTGGTAGGCCACCTCGGCCTCGGTCAGCCGCCACCCTTGCGCCGCCGCCCGCAGCACCATCTCCAGGGGCCATCCGAAGCGGCGGTCCTGGATGCCCAGTGCCACCAGCTCGTCCCGGCGCGCCGCCCGCATGGGGCCGAGATCGGACAGGCTCAGTCCCGTCCGTCGCCGTAGCTCCCAGGCCAACACCGCGTTGGCGGCGCGGGCATGGACCGGCCATGCCGACGCGCGGGTGGGGCGGCGAGCGCCGAGGGCCAGGTCGGCTCGCCCGTCGAGCACGGGACCGGCCACCCGGAGAAGGTCCGACGGGTCGAGCGAGCCATCTCCGTCCATGAAGCACACCACGCCGTCGTCCGGCCCCGACGCCAGCAACCCTGCCCAGCACGCCGCCCCGAAACCTCGCCGGGGCTCCGCCACCACCACCGCCCCGTGCGCCCGGGCGATGTCACCCGACCCGTCGAGGGAGCCGTTGTCGACGACGACGGGACGGTAGCCCTTCGGCATGGCGGTCAGGAGGGCCGGCAGGGCCGCGGCCTCGTCCAGGACGGGGATCACGACGTCGGGCACGGCGACGTTCTAGCCAGACTGGCCTTACAACCCATGCCCGAGATCCTCACAATTCGATGAACTCGTGGCCTGGGCCTGCTCGGGCTGGCCAAAGTGGCATCCGTGGCCGGCGTGTTCGATGCTCCAGTGGTGGCCGCGCGCGTACTGATCGTCGAGGACGACCCCACCGTCGCCGAGGTCGTCGCCCGTTACCTGCAGCGCGAGGGCTACCAGGTGGAGGCGGTGGCCGACGGCGCCCTCGGGCTGGATCGGGCCCTGGCCGACCCTCCCGACCTGGTGGTGCTCGACCTCATGGTGCCCTCGCTGGGTGGCCTGGAGCTCTGCCGGCGACTGCGGGCCGTCGCCCCGGTCCCGGTGATCATGCTCACCGCTCGGGGCGAGGAAGCCGACCGCATCGCCGGCCTGGAGCTGGGGGCCGACGACTACGTGGTCAAGCCCTTCTCGCCCCGCGAGCTCACCGCTCGGGTCAGAGCCGTCCTGCGGAGGGCAACGGCTCCGCCGGTGCCGGCCGAGGAGCTGGCGGTGTTGACCGATGCCGGGCTGGAGCTCGACATGGTGGCCCACGAAGCCCGCCTCGACGGCGCCCCGGTCGCCCTCACCGCCAAGGAGTTCGACCTCCTGGCCCATCTCATGCGCCATCCCCGCCGGGCCTTCCGCCGCCAGGAGCTGCTGGAGGCCATCTGGGGCTTCAGCTACGGGGACACCTCGACGGTCACCGTCCACGTGCGCCGGCTGCGGGAGAAGATCGAGGTCCACCCCTCCGCCCCCCGTCTCGTGTGCACGGTCAGGGGTGTGGGCTACCGCTTCGAACCGTCACCGGTCGAGGCGTGACCGCCCCCCGTCGCGCCCCGTGGGGGTCGTGGCGGCTGGTCGCCCTCGGCGTCGCCGGCCTGACCGCGGCGGGGCTGGTGGCGGCCGCCGGTGGCGTCCCCGCCGGCGAGGCGGTTCGCCTGGTGGTGCAGTCGTGCCTCGGAGCGGCGGTGACGGGCCTGGTGGTCTCCGGCCTGCTCTTCCTGGTGCGGAGTCGTCCCATCGGGGCCCAGGTCGTCCTCGCCGCCCTTGCTCCGGTGCTGGCAGTGGCCCTCGGCGTGGGGTGGGCGGCGTCTCAGATGTTCATCACGCGCCACGACCTGTGGGTCCTGTGGGTCCTGCTGGTAGGGGCAGGAACGACCGGGCTCGTCATCGCCCTGCTGCTGGGTCGCCGGGTGGCCGAGGCCAGCGCGTCGGTGAGCGAGATGGCTCGCCGTCTGGGCGAGGGTGGCCCAGGGGCGTCGTTGCAGCCCGGAGAGCGACGGCCGAGCGGTGACGGGCCCCACGAGCTGGCCGAGCTCGCCGCCCAGCTCGAGCAGACCTCGGCCCGCTTGGCCGACGCCCAGGCCCAGTCAGCGGCCGCCGAACGCAGTCGTCGCGAGCTGGTGTCGTGGGTGTCCCACGACCTGCGCACCCCCCTGGCCGGGATACGGGCCATGGTGGAGGCCCTGGAGGACCGCGTCGTGGACGATCCCGAGACTGTGGCCCGCTACCACCGCACCATGCGCCGAGAGACCGACCGCCTCGCCGGCCTGGTCGACGACCTCTTCCAGCTGTCGACGATCCACGCCGGGTTGCTGGCGCTCGACCTCCAGCCGGTCGCGCTCGACGAGGTGATCGCCGACGCCATCGCCGGTGCGTCCATCGCCGCCCGGGCCAAGGGCATCACCCTGGTCGACCAGGTGGACGACCCGGCACCGGTGGTGGAGCTGTCCACGCCCGAGATGGCGCGAGTGGTCCGCAACCTCTTCGACAACGCCATCCGCCACACGCCCGCCGGCGCCACGGTGGTAGCCCGTGTCGCCCTCGACGCCAGCGGCGAGCGTGCCGAGGTCTGGGTCCAAGACGCCTGTGGGGGCATACCCGAGGGTGACTTGGACCAGGTCTTCGACCTGGCCTACCGAGGGGACAGCGCCCGCACCCCCGGGGACGGTGGCGCCGGGCTGGGCCTGGCCGTGGCCCGGGGGTTGGTGGAGGCCCACCACGGCCACATCAGCGTCCGCAACGAGGGCGAGGGTTGCCGCTTCACGCTCTCGCTGCCGTGCGCGCCGCCGTCCTCCTCCCAGGCTCGCGTCCACCCCCGACCAGATGGTCACCGCGAGCCCCAGACGAACCGTCTCGACCACCAGATCCCACGACGAGGGCCGAGAACCGGGTGAGGGTCCTGGTCACCGGCGGCGCCGGCTTCATCGGCTCGCGGGTCGTCGCCCACCTGCTCGACGGCGGGGCCGAAGTCCGGGTGCTGGACCGCCTCGATCCCGGGGTCCACGCCGTGGCCCCGGAAGTGGACTCCCGGGCCGAGCTCATGGTGGGCGACGTCACCGATCCGGCCGTGGTGGCCGCCGCCGTGGCCGCGGTCGACGCCGTGAGCCACCAGGCAGCCAAGGTGGGCCTGGGCGTCGACTTCGGCGATGTCGGCGCCTACGTGGCTGCCAACGACGTGGGCACGGCCAGCCTCCTCACTGCCCTGTGGAGTCGCCGGTTCAGGGGGCGTCTGGTGTTGGCCAGCAGCATGGTCGTCTACGGAGAGGGACGGTCGCGCTGTCCCCGTCACGGCCTGGTCTCGCCCGCCCCCCGCCTGCCGGCCGACATGGAGGCGGGGTCGTTCGACCCCCCCTGCCCGTTCACCGGCTGCACGGCACGCCTCGAGGTGGCGGCAGTGGCCGAGGACACACCGGCCGATCCCCTCAACGTCTACGCCGCCACCAAGCTCCACCAGGAGCACCTGTGCCGGCTGTGGGGGCGGGAGGCGGGAGCAGCGACGGTGGCGCTGCGCTACCACAACGTCTACGGGCCGGGGATGCCCCGAGACACCCCCTACGCCGGGGTGGCGGCCATCTTCCGCTCGGCCCTGGCCGCCGGGCAGGCGCCCCAGGTCTTCGAGGACGGTGGCCAGACCCGCGACTTCGTCCACGTCGACGACGTGGCCCGGGCCAACGTCCTGGCCCTCACCGTCCCGAGCGCCACCGGCGCCTACAACGTGGCCAGCGGCACCCCCCACACCGTGTTGGACATGGCCGAGGCGTTGGCCGCGGCCATGTCCGAGGGAACGGCCGGTCCTGGCGCCGGTCCCCGCCCGGTGGTGACCGGGCGGTGGCGCCCCGGCGACGTCCGCCATGTCGTGGCCTCCCCCCAGCGGGCGGCCGACGAGCTCGGCTTCACCGCCACCGTCAGCTTCGAGCAGGGCATGGCCGAGCTGGCCACGGCCGCCACGCGAGGTCTCGCACGCGGGTGATGGGGGCGGTCGAGACCGGACGTCGCATCAGGGCGACCCCGGTGGCGGTGTTCCTGGTCGCCGCCGGCGTGAGCGTGGCCCTGTCGGCCTCGGTTGCCTCGGGCCCGGTCATCCTCGACGGGCGTTGGGGGATCCTGGCCGAGCTTGCCCTATGGGGCCTGCTGTGGGTCGCCGCCGTCGCCGCCACCCGGCGACTGCCGACCCGTCTCGCGCTCGGGATGGTTCTGGGTGCCGGGCTGGCGCTGCGCCTGGCGGCCCTGGCCGGGCCGCCGGTCACCTCCGACGACCTGTACCGCTACGCCTGGGACGCCCGGGTGCAGGCGGCGGGGATCAACCCCTATCTCCACCCGCCGGCCAGCGAGGAGCTGGCCGGCCTACGGGAGTCGTGGCTGTGGCCCTCCGAGACCGGGTGCGCCGAGATCGATCGACCGCCCGGTTGCACGAGGATCAACCGTCCGGCGGCGCCCACCATCTACCCGCCCCTGGCGCAGTCCTGGTTCGCCGTCGTCGCCGCCGTCGGTCCCGACAACGCCCGTCACACGACCTGGCAGGTGGCTGGCCTGGCCACCGAGGTGGGCGTGCTGGCCCTGCTGCCCGTCGCCCTCGGGCGCTGGGGCGGTGACCGTCGCTGGAGTGCCCTGTACGCACTGTGTCCCGCGCCGGTGGTCGAGATCGTCCAGAACGGCCACGTGGACGGCTTGGCCATCCTCTTGGTCCTCGGTGCCCTGTGCGTGGTCGCCCCGACAGGGAGGTCGGCTCAGGCCCATCTCGTGTCCCGGGCGCCGTCGTGGCGCCACTTCGGCGCTGGGGCGCTCATCGGCGCCGCCGCCATGGTCAAGCTCTACCCCGCGGTGGTGCTCCCGGCTCTGGTGGCGGTGGGAATCGGTCGGCGCCTCCCCGTCCTGGCCCGGGCTTGCGCCGGTGCCCTCGCCGTGGCCGTCGTCGCCTACCTGCCCCACGTCCTCGAAGTGGGGTGGCGGGTCCTGGGTTACCTTCCCGGCTACCTGGAGGAGGAGGACTACGCCGAGGGGGGCCGCTTCCTGATCGCAACCGCCCTCGGGCTCCCTCCGGTCGCGGGCGGGGCCCTCTCCCTGATCGCCGTTGTCGGGGTGGGTGGCTGGGTCCTGGTCCGACGACCCTCGCCACCAGTGGGCGCGGCGGTGCTGTTGGGGGCCCTGCTGCTGGCTACCTCGCCGGTGCAGACCTGGTATGGCGTCGCTCTGCTCGCGGTGGCCACACTCGCCGGTCGACCGTGGTGGGCGGCAGTGGTCGTGGCCGCCTACCCCTACTACTTCGCGGTGATCCTCGACCACCCCCACGCAGTGGGACTGGGTCGCATCGCCTACGGCACCGCCCTGGTCGTGGTGGTGGCTTCCGTCGCCTCGTCCTCCCGCACCCTTCTCCCTTCGACGTCGCCGCGCCGCCCAGCGTCGCCGGGTTCTGCGACCATGGGGTAGCCGTCGTGACGTCCGTCACGCCACGCCCTCCGATTGGGAGGCTTCGCTGACATCGACAGCTTTGCCGGAAGCCACCAGGGCCGGTGCGAGCAGCCCCCGGCTTCGCATCGCGACGCTCAACGTCCGCAACACCGCCGACCGGTGGAGGCAACGCCGCGAGCTGGTCTTGGCCCAGCTCGGGGAGCTCGCCCCCGACGTCATCGGCGTGCAGGAGCTCCGGCGCTGGCCCAGCCAGACCGAGTGGATCACGAGGCGCCTCAACCAGTCGCTCCCGGCCGGGCCGCCCTACCTGTACCACTCGGCGGCAAAGACCGGGCTGTGGGGGCTGTGGGAGGGAATCGCCGTGCTCAGCCGACTGCCGGTCGTGGAGCGGGGGTCTCTGGACCTGCGCGGCCAGAACCGAGTGGCGAACTGGGTGCGGGTGCGACTTGTCGACGGCTCGCTCCTCGAGGTCTACAACGCCCACCTGTCATCTGGCGACGAAGCGCTGCGGGACAGCCAGGCCCGCCTGATCATGGACCACATGGCGACGCAGCCCGAGATCCCCAAGCTGGTGGTCGGCGACCTGAACGCCCGGCCGGCCTCGTCGACCCTGCGCGTGCTGGGCGAGCAGCTCCGCTCTGCCTACGCCCTCGTCCACGGCCAGGAGCCGACGAAGACGTGGTCGACCCCGCTCCGCCCCGGCGTCGGGCGCGCAAGCGTGATCGACTACGTGCTCGTCGACGACCACGTCGAGGTCCTCGACGCCTGGTTGACCTTCGACAGGCCCGCCCCGAGCGACCCAACCCTGTTCCCCTCCGATCACTACGGTGTCGCGGCGACGGTCAGGCTCGGTCCCAGTGACGGCCTCGGATGATCCACGCCGATCGCCTCCTCATCCTCGCCGGGCTGGCGCTGGTGCTCATCGGCTTGTCCTCTCGAATGGTGAAGCGCTATGCGCTCAGCCCCGTGCTGCTCGCACTGGGCGCAGGCATCATCGTGGGTCCCCATGTCCTGGGCCTCATCGAGCCGGAGACCGTGGTGGCCCGGGGCAAGCTGCTCGAGCAGCTCTCGCGCGTCGCCCTCGCCTTCGCCGTGTTCGACATCGCGCTGCGCACCCGGCCATCGGACCTGCGGGCCAACGCACGTCGGATCGGCGTATTGCTGCTCGTGCTCATGCCGGCCATGTGGCTGGTCACGTCCCTCGGCGCCGCGCTGTTGCTGGGCCTGCCCCTGGCCCTGGCCCTGTTGCTGGGGGCGGCGTTGACGCCGACGGATCCCGGGGTGGCGTCGGCGCTGGTCACCGGCATCCTTCCCAACCGCATGCTGCCCCGCCGGGTGCGAATGAGCTTGCAGGTCGAAGCCGGCGGCAACGACGGGCTCGCCCTTCCCTTCGTGGTCTTCGCCGGCCTCGTGGCGACACTTCCCCAAGGAGAGGTACTGGGGCAATGGGCGGTCGAGGTGGCGCGCCAGTTGGGGACGGCGCTGGTCGTGGGAACCGTCGTCGGGCTCTCGATGCGCGGGCTCACCCAGGTCGCAGACGTCGAGCGCCTCGCCGAGGAGGACTGGTTCCCCCTTGCCAGCAGCGGTGTCGCCCTCACGGTGCTGGGGCTGGCCCACCTCCTCGGAGGCACCGGCATCTTCGCCGCGTTCGTCGCCGGCCTGTTCTTCAGTGAGGGGCTGCCCGAAGGGCTGCGGCGACCGATCCACACGGTGCACCGGTCGGTGACCAAGGTGGCGTTGACCGTCGTGTTCCTGGCCTTCGGCGCGGTCCTCCCCATCCAACGCTGGTGGCCGGTACTGGGCGCCGGCGGCATCGCCTTCGCCCTGTGGTCCCTCGTGGTGCGCCGTCTGCCGGCGGGCTTCCCCGTGCTCCGGCTCAGCGGTACCGGGGCGCTCTCGTCCGCCTTGATCGCCTGGTCCGGGCCCTTGGGCGTCGCTGCCATCTACTACCTGGCCTACATCGAGCGGTACCGGGTCAGCGAGTACGAGCGGATCTTCCTCGCCGGCTCGCTGGCCGTCACCGTCTCGGTGTTGGGCCACGGCTTGACGTCGGCGAGCGCCGTTCGGGCCTACGGGGCGGCGGCGGGCACCGAGGTGCCCGAGGGCGAGGAGGTGCAGCTCGAAGGGCCCTTGCCGTAGCCGGGCTCGCCACGCGCCGACTACTGTCTCGCGGCGACGCCGTGGGCCGGTGCAACCGGCCGAGAAGAGGAGCTGCCGTTGATCAGCTGCGCCTCAACAGGACAGGCCATGGGCCGCCGGCGCCCGCCCGGGGGCCCAGCGTGATAAGCGCCGCCAGCCGCTGGATCGACGACCGGCTCGGAGCATCGCGCTTCGCCCGGACCACGTTGAACAAGATCTTTCCCGACCACTGGTCGTACCTGCTCGGCGAGTTCGCCCTCTACTGCTTCGTCATCCTGCTCTTGACCGGCGTCTTCCTCACCTTCTTCTTCGAGGCCAGCACCGAGAAGGTGGTGTACGAGGGCGGCTACGCCCCGCTCCAGGGCGTCACCATGACCGCGGCCTACCGCTCGACGCTCGAGCTCAGCTTCGACGTGCGCGCCGGGCTGGTCATGCGCCAGATCCACCACTGGGCGGCCCTGTTGTTCCTCGCCTCCATCGTCGCCCACCTCTGCCGCATCTTCTTCACCGGTGCCTTCCGCCGGCCCCGTGAGCTCAACTGGATGGTGGGGGTGACCCTGCTCCTGCTGGCGGTGGCCAACGGTTTCACCGGCTACTCCCTCCCCGACGACCTGCTGTCGGGGACGGGGCTGCGCATCTTCTACTCGATCTTCCTGGCCGTCCCCGTCATCGGGACGTGGCTGACGTTCCTCATCTTCGGCGGAGAGTTCCCCGCCCACGACATCATCTCCCGGCTGTACATCATCCACGTGCTGCTGGTGCCGGCGGCCATCGTGGGGCTGCTGGTGGCCCACATGGGCATCATGTGGCGACAGAAGCACACGCACTTCCCCGGTCCCGGCCGCACCGAGCGCAACGTGTCCGGCATCCGGCTGTGGCCGACCTACGCGACCAAGACGCTCGGGGTCTTCGCCCTCGTGACCGCCGTGCTGGCCGCCCTCGGGGGGCTGGTCCAGATCAACCCGGTGTGGCTCTACGGCCCCTTCGAGCCCGCCGACGTCACCACCGCGGCCCAGCCCGACTGGTACGTGGGCTGGATGGAAGGGGCGCTGCGGCTCTTCCCTCCCTGGGACTTCACCGTCTTCGGCTACACCGTGTCCGAGGTGTTGATCCCCGGCGTCGTCGTTCCCGGGATCACCTTCGCCCTGCTCTACGCCTGGCCGTTCCTGGAGCGCCGCTTCACTGGCGAGCGGGAGGAGCACCACCTCCTCGACCGCCCGCGCGACCGGCCGGTGCGCACGGCCATCGGCGTGGGGGTGGTGACCTTCTACGGCGTCCTGCTGCTGGCCGGCGGCGACGACATCATCGCCGAGAAGCTGGGCCTGGGGATCATCCCGGTCGTATGGACCTTCCGGGTGCTGCTCTTCGTGCTCCCTGTGTTGATGGCCGCCTTCGCCTGGAAGCTCTGCCGGGACCTGGCCGCCGACGACCCGGCCCCCGAGGTCGAGGACGACGAAGTGACCCTGGTGGAAGAGCCGGCGCCGGCCTAGCTCGGGCGAGCCGCGATCAGTCGAGCTGGAGGAGGTAGGCGGCGATGTTGCGGGCCTCCTCGGCGGTGACGCCGAGGTCGGGCATGGCGGTGCCGGGCTCGACCTGCTGGGGGTCCTGGATCCACCGGGCCAGGTTCTCGGGGGTGTTGCTCAGCTGGCCGGCCACGTAGGAGCGCTTGGCGAAGTGGGTCAGCGGCGGCCCGACAAGGGCGTCGGCCCCCTTCACCCCAGGGACGGTGTGGCAGGAGCCGCACCCGTAGGAGGCGATGAGCGACCGGCCCAGCTCGGGGTTGCCGGTGGCCACCGTGGAGCGGGCGCTCGGTTCGCCACCCTGGCAGCCCGCCAGGGCCAGGGCACCGGCCAGCGCCGCGGCCAGCGCCGGTACCCTCCAGCGACGACACCGGCCCTCGCCCCACCACTGGCTCATCGTCTCCTCCTCAGGTTCGCACCTCACGTTCGCACCAGGCCCCGGTCACCTCCGGGTTGGGACCGCTCGAGGGCGGCCAACCAGGCGCCGAACAACACCAGCGCAGCCACCACGGTGGCGATCCCGCCGACGCCCCACATCACCACTCCCGCCACCTGCTGGTCCTCCAGCGCCGCCGCCGGGTCGCCGGCGTAGACGGGGTACCAGGGCCGGCCGGCCAGGGTCATCAGCGCCCCCAGGGCGGTGGCGGGCAGGGCCCCCACGAACACCGCCACCACCGCCGCCCCGCCGACGGAGCGGTGGCGGGCCCCGGCCACCGCCCACCAGAACACCACCGCGGTCACGAGGAAGCTGGCGTGCTCGAGGGCGTGGAGGGCCTGGGAGGCCAGGGCCGCCTGGTAGAGGGCGGGGGCGTGCCATACCCACAGGGCGCCCACCTGCAGCACGAGGCCAGCCACCGTCCAGCGGGCCCACCCCGGGCCGGCATGGCTGGTGGCGGCCCGGCGCCACTCCGGCAGGAGACGCCGGCGCCATGCGCCGGGAAGCGCCCACAACACGGTGGGCAGGGGCGCCCCGACGGCGATCAGCGGGGCCGCCACCCCGACCAAGAGCACGTGTTGGACCATGTGCATGCTCAGCTTGGCCCCGGTGGCGGCGTCGAGGGGCGAGGCCACGGCGACGGCCACCGCCGCCAGCCCGGCCATGTAGGCCAGGGCCTGTTCCCGTCGCACCACACGCCCCCGCCCGGCCGTGGACCACAGCCGGTGCAGGCCGACCAGGTAGGCGGCACCGGGCACGGTGACCAGGGCGACGCCGAGCGGGTCAGGCACAGGGATCGAGGAACAGCACGTAGCTGCCCTCCCACAGGATGAGGACCAACGAGAAGCCGCTCATGATGAGCCCGAACAGCCCGAGGAACCGCAGGCGCCCGCCCCTGCTCCCGGCGTCGTGGTCCTCCGACCCGCGCACGAGCGCCCAGCACCACCACAGGGCCACCACGGTGAAACCGGCCGTGACGGCGGTGACGAGGTGGAGCCCCCACTCCAGCGCCGGGCGTTCGCAGGTCAGCTCGATGAGGCTGGCCAGGGCCGAGATGTGGACCATCCAGGCGGCGATGCCCCCCACGGTGCCCGCCCACGCCCTGACGCCCCCCTGCCCGGTGTCGGACCCGGCCTCGGCGGCAGGCGAGCTCATCAGAGGTGGAGCGACACGTAGAGGGACGAGAACACGAAGATCCACACCACGTCGACGAAGTGCCAGTACAGGCCGAACACCTCGACGGTGAGATGGCGCTCGGCCGAGAACTTCCCCTGCCAGGCCTTGATCTGCACGATCAGGTTCATGAGCAGCCCCACGAACACGTGGAGGCCGTGGAGCCCGGTGATGGCGTAGTACAGCGAGCCGTAGGCGTTGTCGCGCGCGCCGAAGTGCAGCTCGTCGTACTCGAAGCCGAGGTTGACCATGAAGGTGGCGCCGAGCAGGAAGCTGAGCAGCAGCCCCACTCGTAGGCGGCGCTGGTTGCCGTTGCGGATGCCGGCCTCGGCCCAGAAGATGGGCAGGCTGCTGCCGAGGAGCACCACGGTGAACAGCGAGATGCGGGCCAGCTCGGGTGGCTCGATCTCGCCGAGGGGCCACTCCGGGGAGCTGGCCCTGACGAAGAAGTACGACGAGAGCAGGGCGGCGAAGATCATGGCCTCGGTCATGATCAGCACGACCATGCCCCACCAACCGGTCTCGTAGCTCCGCCGGCGAGCGATGGCCCCGGGTACGGCGACAGCGGTGGTCATGACGACACCTGTGAACGGCTCATACCAGATCGGCCTCCGTTCGCCACGTCCACCAGAGGAGGCCGAGGACGGCCACGGCCAGGCCGGCCACCCCCACGACGATGGCCTCGACCAGCAGGCCGACGAAGAGCACGGCCAGGCCCAGCGCCAGCACGAAGGGCAGGTAGGTCTCCCGGGGGATGGCCATGGTCTCCTCGGTCCCGGCGTCGAGGCCGGTGGTGATCGGCGTCTCCCGCTCCAGCGCCCCCGGTGTCCCGAGGCTGCG
>JAHWJI010000090.1 GCA_019348495.1 Actinomycetota bacterium
GAGGTGCACGACCTCGCCGAGATCGTCATCCCGCCCCCTGCCGGCACGAGGCCGACCATTGCTGACCCTGCCGGCAGCTACGCCTCGGTGCTGTTTGCTTCCCCGTGCAGCCGATCGTGCAGGCCTTCCAGAGTCGTGTGACTGAGCGTCGTCGGTGCGTCGAGTCCGTGCACTCGGTGCAGGTGCTCGGACAGCGTGCCGTCCTGAGAGGAAACCAGGTCGTGGCTGTGGTTCGTCGAACCACCCTCCTCCACCGCCTCGATCTTCTTCTCCGTCAGCTCCCCCATGCACCGTCTCCTGGCTCTTCGGTGGGTGCCAACGTACCCTGCACCTTCCCGACACGTCGTTGCCTGACCTCGCGGCGGAGCCCGACGGTGACCAGGACGAGGCCCGACACGACCGGGCCTGAATCCCGACCCAGTAGGTAGGCTTTGGAGCCATGGGTCATCTGTTCAGCTTCCCCGACCCCGTGAACGAGGTTTCCGCCCGCCTCGTGGCGGCGGGGGTGGTCGTGCTCTGCGCCTTGACGCTGGCGCTCGACCAGCCCTGGCTGATGGTGCCGCTCGCGTACGGCTTCGTGGCAAGGGTGGTGGCGGGGCCGAAGCTGAGCCCGCTCGGCCAGCTGGTGACCCGTGTGGTCACGCCGAACCTCCCGGTCGAGCCCAAGCTCGTAGCCGGTGCCCCCAAGCGCTTCGCCCAAGGCATGGGAGCGACGATGTCGACCGCAGCAGTCGTCCTGCACTTCGGCTTTGGCGCCGCCGGCGCGGCCGACGTGTTGGTGGCCATGATCCTCTTGGCGGCCGCGCTCGAGTCCGTCCTGGCGTTCTGCATCGGCTGCAAGGTCTTCGCCCTGCTGATGCGTGCGGGCGTCATCCCCGAACGCGTCTGTGCCGACTGCCGGGACATCCGTGGTCTCGCCAGCCCCTACTCGGCGAAGAATCCCTCGTCCGAGTACGAGGGGACCGGCTTCCCAATCGAGGGAGCCTCCATCGTCGCCTCGAGGGAGCGCGCCGGTCGGTGAGACGGGGTAACAACCGTGGGTGCCAACCCCTCGAGTTGCCGACGCCTTCCACGACATCGCCGCCGACCTCGACTACCCCATGGTCGTCGTCACGACAAGCGACGGGACGGAGCGGGCGGGTTGCCTGATCGGCTTCCTGGCCCAGTGCAGCATCGACCCTCCACTGCTCATGGTGTGGATGTCCAAGCGCAACCACACCACGCGGGTGGCCGCAGCGGCCACGAGCCTGCTGGTCCACTTCCCCTCCCGGGACGAGCGCGAGCTGGCCGTCCTCTTCGGCTCCCAGACCGGTGACGAGGTGGACAAGTTCTCCCGCTGCCGCTGGGAGCCGGGGCCGGAGGGGCTCCCGCTGCTCAGCGACTGCTCCCGTTGGGTGGCCGGGCACATCGTCGAGCGCGTCGACACCGGTGACCACGTCGGCCACCTGCTCGAACCCTTCGACGGCGCCGCCGGAGCCTGGGCATCCGCACAACTCGGGTTCCAATCGGTGAAGGACGTCGAACCCGGGCACAGCCCCTGACTGGTGCTGACTTGCCGGGCACGGAAGCACGGGGGTCTTCGTACCGTTCCCGCCACCAGAACGGTCCGAGGCCGCTTCAGCGGTTGACGGTGCCCATGTCGGCGTAGCGGTCCCCGCTGGCCTCGCCGATGTTGGCGTCGATCCAGGCCAGGTCCTCGACGTCGAGGGCGACGGTCACCGCGGCCATGTTCTCCTCCAGGTAGCGGCGGCGCTTGGTGCCGGGGATGGGCACGACGTCCTCGCCCTGGGCCAGCACCCACGCCAGCGCCACCTGCCCGGGGGTGCAACCCTTGCGCTCGGCCAGCTCGCGCACCCGCTCCACCAAGGCCAGGTTGCGGTCGAGATGGTCGGGGCCGAAGCGGGGGAAGCGCTGCGTGCGGGTGTCGCCCTCGGGGAGGTCGGCGGCCGAGCGGTAGGCGCCGGTGAGCAGTCCCCGACCGAGGGGGCTGTAGGCCACGAAGCCGATCCCCAGCTGGCGCACGGCGGGGAGGATCTCGGCCTCGACGTCACGGGTCCACAGGCTGTACTCGCTCTGCAGGGCGGTGATGGGGTGGACGGACTGGGCCCGGCGGATGGTGGCCACCCCCGCCTCGGACAGCCCGAGGTGGGCGACCTTGCCCGCCTCGACCAGCTCGGCCATGGCCCCCACCGTGTCCTCGATGGGCACCTCGGTGTCGACCCGGTGCTGGTAGTAGAGGTCGATGTGCTCCACTCCCAGGCGCTGCAGTGAGGCGTCGCAGGCGCGGTGCACGTAGTCGGGCCGACCGTTGACCCCCACCCACGACCCGTCCTCCCGGCGCTCGTTGCCGAACTTGGTGGCCAACACCACCTCGTGGCGACGACCGGCGATGGCCCGGCCCACCAGGCGCTCGTTGGTGAAGGGGCCGTACATGTCGGCGGTGTCGAGGAAGGTGCAGCCGAGGTCGAGGGCCCGGTGGATGACGGCGATCGACTCGTCGTCGTCACCGGCCCCGTAGAACTCCGACATGCCCATGCAGCCGAGGCCCACGGCGGAGACGGTCAGGTCACGGAGGTTGCGCTGGTCCATGTGGGGTCCCTGCCCCTCATGCGCCCGAGGCAAAGCCACACCACCTACGCCGACGGGCGGGCTTCGATCACCTCGATGGCGGCCACCTCGTCCTCGGGCACCCGGTGAGGATCGTCGGAGAGCACGACGGTGCCGGCGCCGGCGTCGGCCAGGATGGACAGCGCCGGCTCGACGCCCAGGGTGGGGGCGCCGGCCCGGCGACCGTCGAGGTGGTCGCCGGTGAGCAGGCACTGGAGCCCGGCCAGGGGGGCGAGCGCGGCGACGGGGAAGTCCGAGCCGGCGATCACCCGCACGCCGGCGTCGAGCAGGGCGTCCCAGCGGTAGGCGTCCTCCCACCGCTCGGGGCCCAGCGCCGCTCGGGCGGTGTCGGCGTCAGCCACGGCGAAGCCCGGCTGGACGCAGGCCACCACGCCGAGCTCGGCCATGCGCCGCACCAGGTCGGGCGCCAGCACCTGGGCGTGCTCGAGGCGGGGAGCGGCCCCGGCGCAGTCACTGCCGTAGAGGTGCTCGTAGCCGTCGAGCACGGCCTCGATGGCCCGGTCGCCGATGGCGTGGGTGGCGATGGTCCAGCCCGCCTCGGCGAAGGGATCGGCCCGGCGGGCCAGGGTGTCGGCGTCGAGGAAGAGGATGCCGGTGTCGTCGGCCTCGTCGGCGAAGGGCTGGCGCATGGCGCAGGTTCGAGAGCCCAGCCAGCCGTCGGCGTAGAACTTCACCCCCTCCAGCTCGAGCCAGGGGTCACCCGTACGCTGCATGCGGGCCACCTCGGCGATCCCGCTGGCCACCAGCAGGCGGACCCGCACCGCCAGCGGACCCCGGGCCCGCAGCGCCAGCAGCGCCTCCAGGTAGGCCCAGTCGTGCATGCCCGCCTCGGTGACCTCGACCAGGCCGACAGCGGCGGCCCTTTCCAGGCCCCGCTCGAGGTTGCCCCGCAAGGCATCGTCGACCTCGAGTGGCCGCACGGGCTCGTCCATCGGGGTCGACCACCGGTCGCTCACCCGACGGTGGTAGGACCGCAGCTCCTCGGGGCTCGACGCGTTGGCGCACTGGAGGGAGACGCCGGCCGAGACGGCCAGCACGTGGGCGTGGTGGTCGACGAAACCCGGACCCTCCCAGCTCACCGTGGCTACCTGCGCACGATGGCGACGGTGGCGGCGGGCGAATCGGGGTCGAAGCGCACCACCAGAGATGCCCTCGGGTCGTCGGGCTCCCCCGGTGCGTCGACCACCACGGCCGGCTCGTCGTCGGGCGAGGGCTCCAGCACTTCGCGCAGGCCGAGCAGCACCGCGGCGGCCAGGGCGCCGCTCGCCGTGGAGCGCCGCAACCCGGCTACGCCGGCATCACCGCGGCGGACCTCCCGGGCGCGCCAGCCGTCGATGGCGGCCTGCTCCTGTTCGTCGTAGATCCACTCCTCGCCGCTCACGGCGACGGGAACGACAGCACGGCCCCCGGCCCGATGCCCATGCGGGGCAGGTCGCCGGCGGCCACCTCGATGGCGTGCAGGTACGGCCCCTCGGCGAAGTAGCTGGGGCAGCGTCTCACCTCGTCGGGACAGGGCACCATGTCGGCCGACGAGACGAAGCGGCCCCGGGCGTCGAAAAAGGCGATCGAGAGCGGGATGCGGGTGTTGCGCATGTAGAAGCTGCCCGTGCTCGGACGCTCCAAGCGAAAGACCATGGCGTCGTAGCCCCTCAGGTCGGTCTGTTCCATCAGACCCTGCCTTCGACTGCTCCGGTCGTCCGCCAGTAGAGCGAACCCGTCGAAGGACGCCCCACCGGGGCGGCTGATGCGAAAGGCCACCTCGTCGAAGCCGGCCAGGGGTCGGCGTGTCGGCGTCGAGACGGTCCGGGGCGCCGCGGTGGCGCCCTCGGTCAGTGCCCCAGGGGCCGGGTCCACCGGCGTTGCACCCTCGTCCGAGCGGACCTCCGCCTCCTCGCCTGGAGGTGCCAGCACGGGGTCGGCGGGCAGGTCCGCTCCCTCGACGAGGAAGGCGAGGACACCGAGGAGCAGCATCGCCCCCACCCCCCGGCGCAACCACGCCATACGGCGCAGCTGCACCCGCTCGTCGTCGGGCTCGACGTCTCTCTGGCTCACCCTTCGCCACCGTTGTCGTAGCACTCCTCGGGTGAGGGGAAGTCGCCCGAGCGCACGTCGGCGGCGAAGGCGGCCACGGCCCGGGTCCCCTCCTGCTTGAGCGAAGCGTAGCGACGCACGAACCGGGGGCTGGGGCGGTCGTCGAGGCCGAGGAGGTCGTGGAACACCAGGACCTGGCCGTCGCAGCCGGGCCCGGCGCCGATGCCGATGGTGGGCACGGGGACGGCTCCGGTCACCCTGGCACCCAACTCCGCCGGCACCCCCTCGACCACGATGGCGAACACCCCGGCGTCGACCAAGGCGAGGGCGTCGTCGACCAGGGCCGTCGCCGCGTCGGCCTTGCGCCCCTGGACCTTGAAACCCCCCATGACGTGGACCGACTGCGGGGTGAGGCCGAGGTGGCCCATCACCGGGACCTCGGCCGCCACCAGCGCCTCCACCATGGGCAGGCGCCGGCGTCCCCCCTCGAGCTTGACCGCGGCCGCTCCCGCCCGCACCAGCACGCCGGCGTTGCCCACCGTCTCGGCCGGGCTGCGGTGGTAGCTGAGCCAGGGCATGTCGGCCACGACCAGCGCCCGAGGTGAGCTGCGGGCCACCGCAGCGGTGTGGTGGGCCAGATCCGCCACCGTGACCTGCAGGGTGTCGCGGTGACCGAGCACCACCATGGCCACAGAGTCGCCCACGAGGATCACGTCGACCCCGGCGTCGTCGACCAGTCTCGCCCCTGGTGCGTCGTAGGCCGTGACCATCACGAGGGGGGCGGCCCCGGCCGCGACCTTGCGGCTGCGCACAGCAGGCACGGTGACGCCACTTGCCACGATGGTCCTCCTCGCCCGGGTCGGGCACACCCTGGGCCCGGGCACGGCCACGATACCGGTGCCGCGGGGCAGCGCTGCGGCCGGCGCCAGCGCCGGCGGCTAGCGCTGCCTTTCCTTCTTCTCGGGTGACGTGTCGGACGATGGCCGGTCCCTGGCGTCGGGCTCCAAGCCGGGGGGGATGACCACGGTCGGCGGCAGGGTGGTCGGGGTGGGCTGGAACTCGGTGGTGGGCGTGGTGGTGGTGACCGGCGGTGCGGTGGTGGTCGTGGTCGACGCCGGCGGGGCGGTGGTGGTCGTAGAGGGCTCAGGGGGAGGTACGGCGTCGGGATCGACGTAGGCCTGGCGGGTCCCGGAGAGCAGCCTTCCGTCGAGGCTGCTGGGCTCCACGAAGTCACCGCCGTAGACCTCCTCGTTGCCGGCGACGGCCTCGCTCATGAACCGGCGGAAGATGTCGGCGGGGATGCTGCCCCCGGTCACCTCCACCCCGTGCACGCTGTTCATCGGCCGGGCCTGGCCCTCGGGGTAGCCCATCCACACCGCGGTGGACAGTCCCGGGGTGTAGCCGGCGAACCAGGCGTCGCCGTTGGCCTGGGTCGTCCCCGTCTTGCCCGCGGCCGGTCGGCCGTCGGGGAAGCGGGCGGCGGTGGCGGTGCCGCCGCTGACCACGCCACTCATCACGTCGGTGGCCATGCGGGCGGTGGCCTCGGAGATGGCCCGCTCGCCGGGCGTCGTCCCCCCGAACAGCACCTTGCCGTGCTCGTCGAGGACCTCTTCGACCAGGTAGGGCGAGAAGTGCATGCCGTCGGCGGCGAAGGTGGCGTAGGCGGCCGCCATGTCGAGCGGGCGGACCTCCTTGGAGCCCAGGGGCAGGGACAGCACCGGGTCGAGCGGGGTGGTGATGCCCATCCTCGCCGCCGTGGCCGCCACCTCCTCCAGGCCGGCGATGAGGCCCAGGCGGACGTAGGCGCAGTTCACCGACCGGTGGGTGGCCTGGGCCAGGGTCACCACCCCGCCGGCGGACCCCTCGAAGTTCTCGGCCTCGTAGTCCCCGTCAGCCGCACCCGGGTTGGGGAACCGGCACGGGCCCCGGCCGTCGATCGACGACTGGGGCGAGAGCCCCTGCTCCAGGGCGGTGGCCAGCACGAAGGGCTTGAACGACGACCCCGGCTGCT
>JAHWJI010000091.1 GCA_019348495.1 Actinomycetota bacterium
TGCCGCCGAGCTGCGCTGGCTCCTGTGGCAGCCGGTGGCGTCGTCGGGGGGTTGGTCGCTCCACCTGGCCGTGGAAGACCCCGGCGACAGCCTGGCGTGGGCCATCGCCGCCACCGACCTCGGGTGAGGAGAGCCCCATGTTGGCCGGCCGGACCCGCCGGGTAGACGGGTGGCCATGACCAGCGAGCACACCACCGCCGACGACATCGTCTATGACCTGATCAGCATCCAGTACCACGCGCTCAAGGGCGCCGAGGTCTACGACCGCTACATCGAAGACGCCCACGAGCACAGCGACGTCGTGGAGTTCATCCGGCGGGTCAAGGAAGAAGACGATCGGCGGGCCCAGGAGGCACACGAGCTGCTCCGGGACCTCACCAAGAAGGGCGAGGGCATCGGCTAGGCGGAGCTCCGACCCAGGAAAAGGCCCCGTCGACCCCTTGCGCCCGCAGAGGGGCCGTCGGTAGCGTCCCGGGCAGATCGGACAGGCCCTGATCCGACGCGACGTGCGGTCGGCCGACGGGATCTGACCCTGTAGCAACGGACGTGCTCGATACTGCGACAAGGACCGCCCATGGCCGTTCTCCCTGCTGATCAGCGGGCTCGTGGACCCGTCGCGGCGAGTGCGATGGCCAGCGACCCAGCCGCGGGATCGGCGGTCTCGCCGCTGGAGGAGATCGAAGCCCGGGTCCAGGCCCGGGCCAAGGACCTCCTCCTCGACCTGGGCACCACCGGCGACCGCGCCATATTGCGTGAGCTGGTCGAGGACGAGATCGGCGCCTGGGCCTCGCAGTACCAGCGGGGCCTTCGGGACCACGATCTGGCCAGTCCCGAGTTGGTGGCCGACAGGGTGCTCAGGAACTTGGCCGGTTACGGACCGTTGCAGCCCCTGCTGGCTGACGACGACGTCTGGGAGATCATGATCAACGCTCCCGACGCCATCTTCGTCAAGCGCCACGTCGGGCTCTCGGGCTACCACGACGAGGTCTTCCACGACGACGAGCACGTCGTGCGCACGCTCACCAAGATCTTCGACGAGTCAGCCGGGTCCCACCGCAAGCTCGACCCGGCTGAGGGACTTCAGGACGCGCAACTCGACGACGGCGCCCGGCTGCACGTCGTCCACGGCGACGTGGGTCGCGACGGCCATGTCCTGGTCAACATCCGCAAGTTCACCGGTGTCGCCATCCGCTCGCTCGCCGAGCTGGTCGAGCGGGACATGCTCGACCAGTGTGCGGCCGACTTCCTGTGTTCGGCTGTGCGGGCTCGGTTGTCGATCGTCTTCGCCGGGGCACCGGGCTCGGGCAAGACCACCATGCTGTCGTGCTGCGCCGCCGAGCTGGATCCGTCGTTGCGGGTGGTCATCGCCGAGGAGGTGTTCGAGGCCGACCTTCCGCTGCCCAACGTGGCCAGCATGCAGACCCGCCCGGCCCGAGCCGAGCGAGCCGCTGTCGACCTGCGCCGGCTGGTGTCGGGCTTTCTGCGCATGGCCCCCGACGTCGCCATCGTGGGCGAGGTGCGCGATCGCGAGGCGCTGCCCCTGCTGCTCACCCTGTCGTCGGGGGTCAAGGGCTTCACGACCATCCATGCCGGATCGGCCCGCCAGGCGCTCACCCGGCTGCGGTTCGTGTGCCAGCTGGCCGACACATCGTCGGAGCTGCCCATGGCCGCCCTCAACAGCCTGGTGAGCGAGGCCATCGACATCGTGGTCCACTGCGCCCGGGTCCGGGGTCGACCGCAGGTCAGCGAGATCGTGGCCGTGGAGGACCTGCAGACCGGCCCCGAGGGCACCGCCTTCACGGTGACCGAGCTGTTCTCCCGGGTGGCGTGGGACGCGCCGCTGCGCTGGACGGGGAACCTCCCCCTGCGCTGCCGTCGGGCCTTCGAGGAGTCGGGCATCGACCTGGCCACGCTGCTCGACTCCGGGACGTGCGACCCCGCCATGGCGGCGACGTCCGCCCGCCGGGCCCCCGCCCCCCGGCGACCGAGAACCCGACCGGTGCGGGCGGGAACCAGGGAAGCGGTGAGCGGCAAGGCCACCCCGTGATCGCGCTCCTCCTCGCCCTGGCTGCCGGCTACGGCGTGTTCCTGGTCTACACCGCGGTGAGCCTTGGTTGGACCGGCCTCGGCCCCGGGCCGCGTGCCTACCAGCGCCCCCGTGACGGTCGCCGTCTGGCCGACTGGCTCGTCCACGCCGGTCTCGACCAGGTCCGGCGCGGAGAGCTCCTGGCGGTGCTGGTCGCCCTGTTCGGTGTAGGGGCGCTGCTGGCCTGGGCGCTGTTCGGCGGGGTGCTACCCCCGCTGGGCGCCGGGCTCTTCGCCGCATCCTTCCCCCTCGCCGCCGCACGTGCCCGCCGAGCTCGCCAGCGGGCGGCAGCCAGCGAAGCCTGGCCGCGCCTCATCGAGGAGCTGCGGATCAAGACCACGGCGCTGGGTCGCTCCGTTCCCCAGGCGCTGTTCGACGTCGGGCGGGGAGCGCCCGAGGAGCTCCGGCCCGCCTTTGAGGCCGCCCGTCGTGAGTGGCTCATCTCCACTGACTTCGAGCGCAGCCTCGCCGTGCTCCAGGCCCGGATGGCCGACGCCACTGCCGACACCGTCTGCGAGACGCTGCTGGTGGCCCACGAGATCGGCGGCACCGAGATCGACCGCTGCCTCACCGCCCTGGTCGATGACCGCATCATGGACCAGCAGGGCCGCAAGGACGCTGGGGCCCACCAGGCCGGGGCCCGCTTCGCCCGCTGCTTCGTGCTCATCGTGCCTCTGGGCATGGCCCTCGTCGGTCTGAGCATCGGGGAGGGCCGGGCCGCCTACCAGGGGGCGGCCGGCCAGGTGCTCGTGCTCGTCGCCCTCGGCCTGATGGCGGGGTGCTGGCTGTGGGCGGGTCGGATCATGCGTCTGCCCCGGGAACAGCGGGTCTTCGTGCCGCTGCCGGCCCCGGCGCAGGGCGGCCCGGGAGGGACCCGGTGACGCCGGGCATGGTGGTGCTGGGCCTGGTCCTGTGGACCGGGGCCACCCTGGTGCTGTCCGAGCTGCGGTGGTTCGCTCGCCGGCCCCTGGTCGAGCGACTGCGTCCCTACTCGCCCGGCGGGATGGGCCGTCCCGACCGGGCCGGGGTGCTCTCCGTCGAGTCCTTCACCCATGCCGTCGGTCCGACGGCACGGATGGTGGGGGAGCGCCTGGCCCAGCTGGCGGGGGTCTCCGAGGAGCTGTCCGTGCGTCTGGCCCGCATCCACTCGCCCCTCGACGTCACCGAGGTGCGCGTCCGCCAGCTCGGGGCCAGCGTGGGCGGGTTCGCTCTGGCGGCGCTGGCGGTGGCGTGGCTGCGACCTCCCCTGGCCCTGGCCCTGCTCCTGGTGTTCGCCGGCCCGACGCTGGCCTTCCTGGTCCAAGAGCAACGCATTGCCACTGCCTCCCATCGCTGGCAGCGGAGCCTGTTCCTCGAGCTCCCCGTGGTGGCCGAGCAGCTGGCCCTTCTGTTGTCGGCCGGCTACTCGCTCACCTCGGCCCTCAACCGACTGGCCCGACGCAGCTCAGGAGTGTCGGGCGCCGACCTGCGCCGGGTGTGCGCCCGGCTCCGTCAGGGGCTGTCGGAGACCGACGCCCTGAGGGAATGGGCGGTGGTGGCGGCCGTGCCCGCCCTCGATCGCCTGGTGCCGGTGCTGGCCCTCAACCGCGAGACCAGCGACCTCGGGCGCCTGGTGGCCGAAGAGGCCCGGGCCGTACGCCGTGACGTGCACCGGGAGCTCATCGAGGCGGCCGAGCGGCGTAGCCAACAGGTCTGGATCCCGGTGACGGTGGCCACGCTCGTGCCCGGCGTCATCTTCATGGGCATTCCCTTCGTCGAGGCGCTTCGGCGCTTCGGGGGCTGAGATGGCCCTGACCACAACCACGACGGGCACCACCAACCAACAAGGAGCCGACATGCACCTTCTCGTCGCGGCCTGGGCCGCGCTCGCTCACATCGGAGCTACGTTGCGCCTCTCGTGGCCGCGTCGACTGTCCTCGCAGGCCGGTGAAGGGGTCATCTCCACGGCCATCGCCGTGCTGATCATGGCCCTCATCGGCGCCGCCATGTGGGCCGTGTTCCAGGCGGTGTTCAACGATGCCGGCGAGCGCATCCAGAACAACGTCGAGCAGATCCAGTAGCGCCACGGGGGCGAGGGGCGGGCCGGAGGCGGGGACGGGCCTGCTGGGCTCCATCATCGGGGTCACGGTGTTCCTGGCCCTGCTGCTGTTCGCCGTCCACCTGGTCCTGAACCTCTACGGCACCTCGGTGGTCACCGCCGCCGCCTTCGACGCCGCCCGCCTCCGGGCAGGTGGGGGCGGCGAGACGGTGAGCGAGGGGGAGGCCGAGCTCCAGGTCCTCGAGCTCCTCGATGGCTACCGCTCCGGCGGGCGCCTGGAGCTGTCGTGGAGCTATCCCGACACCGACGGTGACGGGGCGGCCGACGTCGTGGCCCTGCGGGTGGTGGCCGAGCACCCCACCGACCTGCTGGCCCGTGTCGACTTCCCGTTCCAGCGCGTCGACCGCACCGTCACCGTCCGGGTGGAGCGTCTTCGGTGAGGTCGCCGCCATGGAGCAGGCCGCCATGGAGCAGGCCGCCATTGAGCAGGCCGCCATGGAGCAGGCCGCCATGGAGCAGGCCGCGATGGAAGGACGAGGCCGGCTTCGTGGGCGGGTTCGAGGCCCTGCCCTTCGGGTTCTTGGTGCTGGTGATCGGGCTGGCCCTGCTGGTCAACGCCTGGGGGGTCATCGACGCCAAGCTGGTGGCGTCCGCCGCGGCCCGGGAGGCGGCGCGGGCCTATGTGGAGTCGAGCGGCCCGACCAGCGCCGACGCCGCCGCTGCCGCCCGGCGGGCGGCGGCCGAGACCATCGACGGCCACAAGGCGGAGCCCGGCCACTGGGAGGTGCGCACCGAGGGCCAGGCGGTGCTGCGGCGCTGCGCCCGGGTGACCTTCGTGGTCACCTACGACGTGCCCACCTTCCGCCTGCCGTGGGTCGGGGGTTTCGCCGGCAGCATCGTCACTGCCACCGGCCGCCACAGCGAGATCGTCGACCCCTACCGCCAGGGCTTGGGCGAGCCGGCCGGGCTCGCGCCCGACTGCCGTGGTTGAGCGCGCCGGCCGGGGGGCCGGAAGCCACCAGCAGGGCAGCGTGCTGGTGCTCATGCCTGCCGCCGTGCTCATCTTCTTGGTCCTCGGCGCCCTGGCCGTCGACGCCGCCGTGGTGTTCCTGGCCCAGCGCCAGTTGGCCAACGCCGCCGTGGCCGCAGCCAACGACGCCGCCGCCGCGGTCGACGTCGAGCGCTTCTACGGTGACGGGTCGCTGCGCCTCCTGCCGGCCCAGGCCCGGCGTGTGGCCGAGGAGAGCCTCGGGCGCGTCGAGCTGGCGCACCTCGACGGCCTCCGCTCCGACGTCACCGTGGGCGACGGCGTGGTCGAGGTCACCCTCACCGCCACGGTCGACCACATCTTCTCCGGCGCCGTCCCCGGGGGGCCCGACACCGCCGACGTGGCCGCCACCGCGGTGGCCGACACCCGGCGGGGGTGAGGGTGGGCGCCGGTCGGGGCCTGAGGATGACCGGAGAACGGTGGGGGGCGGCTCAGGCTCTCGTGCTGGTCTCGGTGATGGCCAGGATGGTCTCGGCCAGCCCCGGCACCGAGACGGTGGAGCCGGGCACGTGAGGCACGGAGCCACCCACCAGGCCCAGTCCGCTGATGAGGACCGGCAGGTCGGGACGGACCGCATGGACAGCGTTGACGACCTCCACTGCGGCCGGGAGGCTCTCGGTTCGGGTCACGCCAACGGCGATGGTGACGAGGTCGTCGACCCCTGTGCAACTCTGGAGGAACGCCACCGGTGGGGCACCGGTCCCGAGCTCGATGACGCCGAAACCATCGAGGCGGACGAGGTTGGCGACGATGGCGATGGCCCATCCGTGGCCCAGGCGGGACGGGGTGCCGACCACGACGGTGCCCCGGCGACGCCCCCGGTGACGGAACGTGGCACCCAACCGGGCAACGAGGCGCATGGCCGTGACCGCGGCCACATGCCCGTCGACCAGGGCACAACCGCCCGAGTCGACCTCGCTGTCGAGCGTAGCCATGGCTCGGGCCAGCAGGTCGAGGTGGCAGGCCTGAGGTGAGCGCCCGGCGCTGAGGGCGTCGCTGACGACGGTCCAGGCGCCCACCTCGTCGCCGGCCAGCAGCCGTCGGCGCAGGCGATCGACCCAGTCGACGGGAGGCGTGTTCCCACTGGCTGGTCGATCTCGACGGAAGTCCGCGAGGTCGGCCGGGTCGACCAGCCAGAGCTGGCCATGACGTCGGGCGGGAAGCATCCCGTTGCGGACGTAGCGATAGGCCGTCATGTAGTGAACTTTGAGCCGTTCTGCCGCTTCCTGAAGCGTCAGCAGCTCTGCGTCTGTTCCGTCTTCAGGCACCGGGTTTGTCCTCCTTGGACTCCCTAGGTGTAGCACCATCGGACAGCAAAGTCATGCAGAAGATGGCAGAAGAATGCTAAGACGTGATAACCTTCCGTCAGCCGGTCGCCGACGACCCCCCGTTCTC
>JAHWJI010000092.1 GCA_019348495.1 Actinomycetota bacterium
GGCGACGCTGCGAGACGAGGGCCGGGTCGCGACCTAGTCAGTCCTCCAGCGCCGCGAGGCGTTCCTCGACGTCGCCGAATTCGTCGTCCACGGCGGCGATCGCTTCGAAGTACTGCCGTGCCTCGTCTCGCCGGCCCATGCGCTCGAGCAGGTCGGCGGTGAGCTCCTGGAACTTGGCCCGGGTCAGCGTCTCGTCGAGGTGCTTGGGGCCCTCGGCGGTGGCGGTGACGAAGGGAAGGTTGACCTGGGTCGACTGCGTCGACGACAGCTCGATCTTGGCCTTCTCGGCCGCCTCCTTGAGGCGCTGGGTGGCCATCTTGTCCTTGCTGAGGTCGACGCCCTCCTTGGCCTTGAACTGCTGGACGAGCCAGTCGATCACCCGCTGGTCCCAGTCGTCGCCGCCGAGGTTGGTGTCGCCGTGGGTCGACTTGACCTCGAACACCCCGTCGCCGATCTCGAGCACCGACACGTCGAAGGTGCCCCCGCCCAGGTCGAACACCAGGATCGTCTGGTCGGCGCCTTCCTTGTCGAGCCCGTAGGCGAGGGCGGCGGCGGTGGGCTCGTTGATGATCCGCAGCACCTCGAGGCCGGCGATCTGGCCCGCCTCCTTGGTGGCGGTGCGCTCAGCGTCGTTGAAGTAGGCGGGGACGGTTACCACCGCCTGGTTCACGCTGTCGCCCAGGTACGCCTCGGCGTCGCGCTTGAGCTTCTGCAGGATGCGAGCGGAGATCTCCTGCGCGGTGTAGCGCTTCCCGTCGATGTCGCCGGTCCGCCAACCCGTGCCCATCTGGCGCTTGACCGAGCGGATGGTGCGATCGGGGTTGGTGATGGCCTGGCGCTTGGCCACCTCGCCCACGAGCACCTCCCCGCCCTTGGCCGCGAAGGCGACCACCGAGGGGGTCGTCCGGCCTCCTTCGGCGTTGGGGATGACGGTGGGCTCGCCTCCCTCGAGGACGCTGACAACCGAGTTGGTTGTACCGAGGTCGATGCCGACAGCTCTGGGCATGGTGATGGTCCCTCCTGAGAAGCGTGCGCTGGGTCGTAGTCCACGATAGCGGCCCGAGCGAGGAACCACCACCGAAGTTGAGCGTGTTCAACTCAAGCAAGTTACCTAGCACATAGGCAGCGCCATCACTTTGTCCCCATGCGCTGGTCCTCTACCGTCGGGCCATGCCCACCCTCGTGCTGCTCCGCCACGGCCAGAGCACCTGGAACGCCGAGAACCGCTTCACCGGATGGCACGACGTGGCCCTCACCGACCTCGGTCGCGAGGAGGCCCGCAGGGCCGGCCAGCTCATGGCCGAGGGCGGGGTGGCCGTGGACGTGGCCCACACCTCGGTCCAACAACGGGCCATCACCACCGCCAACCTGGCCCTGGAGGAGGCCGGGCGCCTGTGGGTGCCGCAGCCGCGCCACTGGCGGCTCAACGAGCGCCATTACGGTGACCTCCAGGGTCGTGACAAGGCCGAGACGGCCGAGCGCTACGGAGCCGACCAGGTCCACGAGTGGCGCCGAAGCTACGACCTCCCGCCGCCCCTGCTCGCCGAGGACGACCCCCGTCACCCCCGCCACGACCCTCGCTACGCCACCTTGGCCCCCGACCTGCTGCCCGCCGGCGAGTGCCTGGCCGACGTGGTGGCGCGCATGTTGCCCTACTGGCACGACGTGATCGCCGGCGAGCTCCTCATGGGCCGCAAGGTGCTGGTGGCCGCCCACGGCAACAGCCTCCGGGCCCTGGTCAAGCACCTGCGCCAGATCCCCGACGACGAGATCCCCACGCTGGAGATCCCCACCGGGATCCCCCTCGTCTTCGAGCTCGACGCCGCCCTGGAGCCCACCGAGTTCGCCTACCTGGGGACACCCACCGAGGCCGACACGCCGGCACCACCCGAGGACGAGCCCGACGACGCCGCCGACACCTGAGCGCCGCTCGCCTCCTCTCTCCGGGCTGGTTCAGACGCTCCGGGAGCGGCGGCGCTCAGGGCTGCTCAGGCTCCGGAGCACCACCAGGAGCCTGGCGGGCCAGCGCCAGGCAGCCGAGAAGAGCGGCGATGGTGGAGGCGACGAGGATGCCGAGCTTGGCCCCGTCGACCAGGGCGGGGTCGTCAAAGGCCAGGCCGGCGATGAACAGCGACACGGTGAAGCCGATGCCGGCAATGGCGGCGATCCCCACGATCTGCCCCCACCCCACCTCGGGCGGGAGCGTCCCCAGGCCGAGGCGGACCGTCAGCCAGGAGAAGGCGGTGATGCCTACCACCTTGCCGACCACCAGGCCGAGGACGACACCGGTGGCCACCGCCGCGGTGCCGCCGCCGGACAAGGCGGCGGCGGAGACGGCCACGCCGGCGTTGGCCAGGGCGAAGATGGGCACGACGACGAAGCTGGTGAAGGGATGCAGCGCGTGGGCCAGGCGTTCGGCCACCGAGACGCTCGCCTTGGCCAGACGGGTCATGCCCACCAGCTCGCCCGGCGAGGGCTCGTCGGCCAGATCTTCAGCCCACTCCCGGGCCACCGCCGCCGGCGCCAGGGGGGATGCGGGGGTCAGCAGGCCCAGGGCCACCCCGGCGAGGGTGGCGTGGACCCCCGAGACCAGCGTGGCCAGCCATACGGCCACACCCACGCCCACGTAGATCGGGACCCAGGTGACCTGGGCCCGGCGCAGGGCCACCACCACCACCAAGCCCGCTCCGGCCCCGGCCAGGGCAACCAGGTCCAGGCCCGAGGAGTAGGCGACGGCGATGACGAGGATGGCGCCGATGTCGTCGACGATGGCCAGGGTCAGCAGGAACAGCTTGAGCGACGACGGCACCCGTCGACCGAGAAGGGCGACCACGCCGAGGGCGAAGGCGATGTCGGTGGCCATGGGGATGCCCCAGCCCTGACTCCCCGGCCCGCCCGCGGTCACCAGCAGGTACAACAGGGCAGGCGCGACCATGCCCCCGAGGGCGGCCAGCGCAGGCAGGGCGGCGCTGCGGGGATCGCGCAGCTCCCCGTGGACCAGCTCCCGTTTGATCTCCAGCCCGATGACGAAGAAGAACAGCGCCATGAGCCCGTCGTTGACCCAGTGGCGCAGGTCCTCGCTCAGGCGCAACGGACCCAGCTCGACGGCCAGCTCGGTGCTCCACAGCGCCTCGTAGGACGACTGCCAGGGCGAGTTGGCCCACACCAGGGCGGCCAGGGCGCCAACCAGCAGCACGATGCCGCCGGCCGACTCGGTGTGGAGGAAGTGTTGGACCGCCCGCGGGAGGCGGCGGCCGGGCAGGGCGGAAGGCGGAAGAGTCGACAACGGGGCCTCCTGTGCGCGTCGGGGCTGTCGCCGACCAGGCTTCCCGGCACTCCGGCACCGACCCTAGCCCGCCACCCCCCGGAAGGCCGAGCCACCCTGTTCAGTCGGGGCGGCACCCACTCCTGCCCCTAGATGGCGTCGATCCCCTCTTCACCGGTGCGGATGCGCACGGCCCGGCCCACGTCGGTGACCCAGATCTTGCCGTCGCCGATCTTTCCCGACTGGGCTGCGGAGGTGATGGTGTCGACCACCTTGTCGGCCAGATCGGCGTCGATGAGGATCTCGACTTTGATCTTGGGGACGAAGTCGATGCTGTACTCGGTGCCCCGGTAGGTCTCGGTGTGGCCGCCCTGGCGGCCGAACCCCTTGACCTCACTGACCGTGAGCCCCTGGATGCCCACTCCCTTGAGGGCATCCTTCACCTGATCGAGCATGTGGGGCTTGATGATGGCGGTGACCAGTTGCATGGGTTGTCAGACCTTTGCCTTGGCGGACTGGGGGATCGTCGAGGGAGCGCTCCCGAAGGAGGTTTCCGAGGTGTAGCCGGCGGCACCGTGCTCGAGGACATCGAGTCCCTCGAGCTCTTCCTCCTCGCTCACCCGCAGACCGACGGTGGCCTTGAGGACCAGGAACAGCAGGCCGGCGGTGACGGCCACAAAGACGGCGACCGCGACCACACCGATGACCTGGGTCACGAGCTGGGCCGCCCCTCCTCCATAGAAGAGGCC
The DNA here is from genome assembly GCA_019348495.1 of Actinomycetota bacterium. Taxonomy (GTDB): domain Bacteria; phylum Actinomycetota; class Acidimicrobiia; order Acidimicrobiales; family CADCSY01; genus JADDRA01. The sequence continues at coordinate 4,015 of JAHWJI010000092.1, forward strand.
AGCCTGCCAGAAATCGGTGTCGGCCGTGGCGAAGAGGCCCACGCAGATGGTGCCGAAGGCCCCACACACGCCGTGCACGGAGATGGCTCCGACGGGGTCGTCGATCTTGATGCGGTCGAAGAAGAAGACGCTGGCCACCACCAGCAGGCCCGCGCCCGAGCCGATGACCAGGGCACCGATGTTGCTGACGGCCGCCGTCCCGGCGGTGATGCCCACCAGGCCGGCGAGCATGCCGTTGGCGGTCATGGCCACATCGGGCTTGCCCGACTTCAGCCAGATCGCCACCATCGCCGCGATCGCCCCGGCGGCGGCGGCGATGGTGGTGGTCACGGCGATGCCACCGATGGCGTCGTCAGCGGCCAGTTCGGACCCGGGGTTGAAGCCGTACCAGCCGACCAACAGGATGAAGCTGCCCAACACGGCGAAGGGGATGCTGTGGCCGGGAATGGCCCGTGGCGTCCCGTCCCGGGCGTAGCGGCCGATGCGGGGCCCGAGGATGGCGGCGCCCATGAGGGCGGCGACGCCACCGGTCATGTGCACCATGGTCGACCCGGCGAAGTCGTGGAAGGGCGTGGACAACTGCGCCAGCCAGCCGCCACCCCAGTTCCAGTGGACGACCACCGGGTAGATCAGCCCGGAGATGACGATGCTGTAGAGGAAGTAGCTCTTGAACCTGGTGCGCTCGGCCATGGCGCCCGAGACGATGGTGGCGGCGGTGGCGGCAAAGGCGACCTGGAAGATGAAGGTGACGGGCACGGTCAGGGTGCCGTACTGGAAGGCGCCGTCGCCGAGGAACCAGCCCTCGGAACCGAAGAGGTCGTTCCCCTCGCCAAAGGCGATGGCGTAGCCCACGGCGAAGAAGGCCAGGGCGCCGGCGCAGAAGTCCATCAGGTTCTTCATCATGATGTTGGCCACGCTCTTGGCCCGGGTGAGGCCGGCCTCGACCAGGGCGAAGCCGGCTTGCATGAAGATCACCAGGACCGCCGACAGCAGCACGAACACGTTGTCGAGGTTGGTCTGGACGCTCTCCGCGCTCACCTCGCTCACTTCCTGGGCGCCCGCTGGCGTCGCCAGCACGACGGCGATGGCGCCAGACGCCGCCACCAGCGCGGTGCACTTCTTGACCATGGAGATCCTCCTCGGGCGCTGATCTGACTTGAACCTGAACGTAGGCAGCCGGCATTTCCCGGTCGTTCTCTGGGTGTTACACGTCGCACACGTCTTGCTCACAGGAACCTGACAGCTCCAGCAGGTAGCCACGCGAGCGCACCGTGTGGACGCCCAGGCCGACCGAGGCCAACCGTCGGCGAAGCCGGACGAGGTGGACGTCGAGGGTGTTGCGGGCGTTGGTGCCCGTCGGCCAGCCGATCCGGGCCAGGGTGTCCCGCGAGACGACGGCACCCATGCGCTCGAGCAGGACGGCGGTGAGGCGGGCTTCCAACGGCGACAGCGACACCCAGTCGGTCCCGACCCGCAAGACCCCGGCTTCGAGCGAGGGTGTGACGTCGCCATGTCGCTGTGACCGCGCCATCAGGTGCTCCGACCTGGCCTTCACGTCCACGTCGTCGGCCGGCAGCCGGATCCAGTCCTCCAGCTCGTCGACCTCGTACGGCGGGGGTGTGCCCGCATCCACCAGGAGCAGTACGGGCCGACGCTGGCGGCGAAGGCGCTCGCGACGGGCCCGCTCCCTGGGCCAGCGCACAAGGGCCACCTCCATGCCACCGGAACCTAGAAAGGTTCTGTTGCCGGGCTGTTTCCCGGGTGTGAACGAACCTCGTGGGTTTCGGCCTGCCGGTAAGCTCCCTCGCACGCGGGTGTAGTTCAGCGGCAGAACATCAGCTTCCCAAGCTGAGAACGCGGGTTCGATTCCCGTCACCCGCTCTCGGAGAATGTGCTGTTCAGCGCTGGTTTTCAGTCCGGTCTCTGACCGCTGCTGGGGCCAGGATGGGCTCGTAGGCCACAAACGGGCCACAACGAAGTGGCCCGTGGCGGTGCTCAGCGGTCCTCTGCGGTCGAGCGAAGCGACCTCGTCCCGGCCGCTGGCCGGACGATCAGCTCGCCCAGGGCGGCGGCGATGGCGGCGTCGCGATCCCTGGTGGCGTGCTGGTAGCGCAGGGCCGCGGCGGGCGAGGCGTGGCCCATCCGGACGCAGGAGCGCACGGGCACCCGCTCGACGATCTCGGGGTGTCGGCGGGCCACCCCTCGGCCCGGTGGCAGTAGACCTTCGCCGTGCGTGGCCAGGTGTCGCGGGCTTTGAGCACGACGCCCGCCTCGCCGAGCGGCACGGGCTCGTCGGTCCCGCACTCGGCCACCGGCAGCTCGCGCTTCTGAACGCGTTCGGCCTCCCCACGGCGGCGAAGCCGGAGTGGCCGGTCGAGGACATGATCGCCGTGATGCGCCGCGACAAGACGGCAGCCGGGGGGCGGATGCGGTTCATCCTTCCCACCCGGATCGGCGAGGTGCAGCTGATCGAC
>JAHWJI010000093.1 GCA_019348495.1 Actinomycetota bacterium
GTCACGGCCCTGGAGGATGATCTCGTAGCCCCGGAAGAGCATGGCCCGGGAGTAGGCGTCGACCGCCTTGCGGTTCTCCAGGTCGAGGGTGGTGTGCACGGCCAAGGCGCCGGCCACCCGGGTGACGGGGTCGATGCTCCAGTCACGCAGCTTGGGCGGCGCCGCCAGCTGGGCGCCGGGCCCGTCCTGCTTGCGGACGTAGCCCTTGGTCGGGGTTGGCTCGAATCCATAGGGATCGCCGACGCCCTCACGCAAGCTGGCGTTGCCGTTGGCGTCGAACTCGATGGGCAGGTTCTTGAAACACATGAGCTGATTTCTCCCGTCTAGTCCGTGTAGGAGCTTGCGTGGGCTCGGTCGGAGTGCTGGTACTTCGCGTAGAACTTGTGCAGGGTCTTGAGGGCACCCTTGGGACCGGTCTTGGACCGAGCCCACCCACTGGGTGCACCCTCCTCGTCCCAGCGGGCCGTCATGTTCTTGTCGACCCGGGTCATGTTGCGGGTGCGGCGGATGAAGCCGCCGGCGATCCGGCTGGTGTTGCTGGACAGGAACGACCCCGGCGACGTCTGGTAGATCGGCGAGAACTTGTCGGGGAAGCCCGGCATGGTGCAGCCGATGCAGATGCCGCCCATGTTCATGCAGCCGCCCTGGCCGTCGAGCTGCCCACGCTCGACGATGTTGCACTGGACCACCGGGCCCCAGCAGCCCAGCTCGACCAGGCACTCCTTGTCGCCGTACTCCTCGGCGAACACGCCTTCTTCGTAGTAGCCGCCCCGGGGGCAGTGGCGGTGGACCGTCTCGCCGAACAGCCAGGCCGGGCGGCCGAGCTCGTCGAACTCCGGCAGCGGGGCCAAGCCGTTGAGGAACAACAGGGTGGCGGTGGCCGCTTCGAGGTAGTTGTCGCCGATGGGGGCGCATCCCGGGATGTTGACCACCGGGACACCGAAGGAGGAGCGGTAGTCCTTGCCCAGGTAGTCCATCATGCCCATGGCGTTGGTGGGGTTGCCCTTGGCCGAGGGGATGCCGCCCCAGGTGGCGCAGGTGCCGATGGCGATGATGGCGGCGGCCCCGGGAGCCAGGCGGTCGAGCCACTCGAGGCTGGTGATCTGGCGACCGGTCTGGGGGTCGTCACCCAGGCCCATCCAGTAGCCGCCGGTGGCCGAGGCCACCGACTCGTCCATGATCGAGCCTTCCCAGGTGATGACGTAGGGGGCGTCGAGCTCCCCTCGCTCGGCCATGAACAGGTTGTGCACCCACTCGGGGCCCGACTCGGTGGAGACCACGGTGTGGACCAGCTCCACCCGGGGCAGCCCGGGGATGATGCCGGCGAGCAGGTGCTCCACCCTCGGGTGGGTCCCGCCGGTCACGGCCACCGAGCAGCCGTCACACGAGGCACCGACCATCCAGATCAGGTAGATCTTCTTCAGGGGGCCGATCTGGATCACGTCGTCGGGCTCTTCGAGCACACGACTGCGGATGCCGATGGGTGAGAACGGGTCGAACGGGTCGTAGCCGTCGATGAGGTCGACGGTGCCCAGGCCCGGGTTGAGCTCGGTCTTCCACGCGCCCATCTCGTCGTCCTCGGGCTTGTTGCCGGCCTGGCGGGCCACCGGCCCGCCGCCGGCGTGGCCCTCGTTGGTCTTGTCGCTCGTCCTGCCGCTCGTCGCCCGTAGCGGTTCCCTGCGGGTCCTCTGCCCTCTGCCTTCGCTCACGCTTTCCCTCCCGTAGCTAGCCGAGGTGCTGGTAGCGTCTGCTGGCGAACCCGGTGGCTGGCCAGCAAGAAGCGCCCCCTCGGGCCTGGTATATGTAGGCTACATCTAATCCTGGGTGCCGTCAGGAGAAGTTTTCCCCAGCTCTCGCTCCTGTCCCCATCCCTCGTCCTGCCCATGCTGGCTCGTCGCAGACCGGCCAGGTTTCCGGTGCCGCGCCCGGCAGGTGGGTGTAGCCTGCATCCACCGGGCGTCCACTCTATCGGCCACTGCCAGACGCCTTCGGCTGCGACCCAGGAGGGGCCATGGACGATCTTCACTCCCCCAAGTCGGATGCTCTGCGTGCGCTCTACTGGCGCAGCGAGATCCTCCAAGTCATGTACTGGTTGCAGGGAGAGGGCTTCGGCGACTTCGTCGACGCTCCCATGATCGAGCAGTTCCTAGGCGTGGACGCCAACATCGGCATCAGCTACCTCGACCTGTTGGTCGAGGAGGGCTACCTGGTCCGAGACGGCGACATCTTCTCTCTCTCGTCGCGCGGGCGGGAGGAGGGGGCCATGGACTTCGCCGCCTCCTTCAGCGACCTCACCCGGCCCACCCACGGCGAGTGCAGCGCCGACTGCTGGTGCCACAGCTCCGCCGAGGAGGCCTCGGCGTGCGTCGCCGAACGGGCCGGGCACGAGCACTGATGGCTCCTGTGATCCGTCCCGAGGGCGAGGGGCTCTCACGCTCCTACGTCCGACCCTGCCTGCTGCTGCTCCTGGCCGAGGGGCCGTCCCACGGCTACGAGCTCCTGGAGCAGGTCCGCCAGGCCGGCGTTCGCAACGCCGACGCCGGCGGGCTCTACCGGACGCTGCGCGCCATGGAGCAAGCCGGATGGGTCAGCTCGTGGTGGGAACCCTCCCAGGCGGGCCCGGCCCGGCGCAGCTACATGCTGTCCGACGAGGGCCGCGACGCCCTCGTCGAGTCGCTGGAGGCCATGCGGGAGGTCCACCGGATGCTCGGCGCCATGCTCGACCGCTACGACGTGGTGGCGCCGGCCGAGGTCTCCCCCGCGTCGGTGGCGAGCCGATGAGGGTCGCCCTGGCCGGCAAGGGAGGGGCGGGCAAGACCACCATCAGCGCCACGTTGTGTCGCGTGCTGGCCCGAGGCGGGTTCCCCGTGGTCGCCATCGACGGCGACAGCAACCCCAACTTGGCCCTGGCTCTCGGGGTCGACCACCAAGCCAGCGCCGCCGCCCCGTACCTGCCCACCTCGCTGGTGTCGCGCCGGCTGGTCGGCGGACCGTCGCTGACCGCCCCGGTGGCCGAGGTCGTGGACCGCCACGGCATCACCGGTCCCGACGGCGTGCGCCTCGTGCTCATGGGTGAGCCCGGTCACTCCTCCGAGGGGTGCCTGTGCTCGGCCCATGCCACCGTCAGCGCCTTGATGGGCGACCTCGGGGGGCAGCCCGACACCATCACCCTGATCGACATGGAGGCGTCGCCCGAGCACATGAGCCGGGGCACCACCCGCCACGCCGACCTGCTGGTGCTCGTCACCGAGCCGTACTTCCGCTCGCTCGAAGCGGTGCGGCGCATCGCCCGCCTGGCCGAGGAGCTGCCCATCCCCAGGGTGGGCGTGGTGGCCAACAAGGTCCGCGACACCACCGGGGCCAAGGCGGTGGTCGAGTTCTGCGAGCGACATGGCCTCGAGCACCTGGGCGAGGTGCCCTGGAGCGACGACGTGGTCCAGGCCGACCTGGCCGGCATCCCCCTGCTCGACGCCGCCCCCGACGGCCCCGCCGTCGCCGCCATCTCCCGCCTCGCCGGCACCATCGGCGAGGCGGCCCACGCACACACCATCGCCGCGGTTGCGGCACAAGGAGGCTGACCAGCATGTGTCTCGGAATCCCAGGCCAGGTCGTGGAGATCCTCGACCTCGCCGAGCATCGGGCAGTGGCCGAGGTCGACGGCGTCCGCCGCGAGATCAACGTCGGCCTCGTGATGAGTGAGGCCGACGGCGGCATCTCTGTCGGCGAGTGGGTCCTCATCCACGTCGGCTTCGCCATGGCCAAGATCGACGAGGACGAGGCCGCCACCACCTTGTCGTTCATCAAGGAGCTGGGCAGCGTCTACGACGACGAGATCGACCAGTTCCGGGAGAGCACACCGCTGTGACCATGACCCGCCCCGACCACGCGCCCGTCGGTGGCGACTTCGGGGCGTCGGCCGACGCCGGCCTGTGCGAGGACCTCGCCCGGGCCTCGCTGGCCCTGGCCCGTCGCTTCTCCGCCGGGGGCACCATGTGGTGCATCTCACCCTCGTCGCCCTTCCACGCCCACCACGTCGCCGTGGAGTTCGTCCACCCCGTCATCATGGGCAAGCGGGCCCTGCCCGCGGTGGTCGTGCCCGCCGGTGCCGACCTGGTCGCCACCTTGCGGGCCACGGTCCGCCCCGGCGACATGGTGGTGGCCATCGCCGGCGCCGGAGAGTCCGACGTCAGCCGGGCCATGCGCCGGGGGCCGGCGTGGGGCGCCGAGACCGTGTGGATCGGGGCCGGGCCCCGGCCGGCCGACGGTGCCGCCGACCACGTGCTGTGGCTCGACGTCGACGACCCCCTGGTGGCATCCGAGCTGTTCGTGCGCATGTACCACCTGCTGTGGGAGCTCACCCACGTGTGCTTCGAGCACACCGGGCTGTTGCGCCCCGACACGTGCGACGAGGAGGTGTGCATCACCTGCTCCGACGAGGGCCGCACCGCCGAGGTGATCAGCGTCGGCGGGCTGGGTGACGCCCTCGTGCGCACGGCCGAGGGCCGGGAGCACATCGACACCACCCTCATCGACCCGCCCTGCCCCGGCGACCTGGTCCTGGTCCACGCCGGCGCAGCCATCGCCACGCTCGAGAAGACCTCGCTCGAGGAGGATCGCCGATGAGCCGGGAGAGCACCGACTTCCTCTATCCCTTCATCGAGGGCGACGAGGACGACGCGCCATCCCTCCTGGCCGACCTGGCCACGTCGGCGGGGGCCAAGTGGGACCAGAGCAGCCGGCTACGCCTCGAGACCCTCCATCTCCTCGACGCGCAGCTGGGCGAGGTGGCCGCCGTCATGGCCCGCTGCTTCGAGGGCGGGGGCCAACTCTTCGCCTTTGGCAACGGCGGCAGCGCCACCGACGCCGACGACGTGGCCCAGCTCTTCACCAGTCCGCCCTGGGGCGAGCCCCTGCCGGCCCGGTCGTTGGTGACCGACCACGCCGTGCTGTCGGCGCTGTCGAACGACATCGGCTTCGACGTGGTGTTCTCCCGCCAGCTCGAGGCCCACGGGCGCCCGGGCGACATCGCCCTGGGGCTGTCCACCAGCGGCAACTCCGAGAACCTGCTGCGGGCCTTCGCCCAGGCGGCCAGGCGAGGCGTGCGCACGGTCGGGCTGTCGGGCTACGACGGTGGACGCATGGCCGACTGCGAGGAGCTCGAGCACTGCCTGGTGGTGCGCTCCGACAGCGTCCACCGCATCCAAGAGACCCAGGCCGCCGTCGTCCACGCCCTGTGGGCTGCGGTGCAAGCGGAATACCGATCAGAAGCCAGCCACGAGAACGCCAGCCACGAGGGGGCCGCATGAAGTTCGTCGACGAGTACCGGGACCCGGCCGCAGCACGGCGGGCGGTCGAGGAGATCACCGCCATCTCCGACGGCGAGCACCGCAAGTTCATGGAGGTGTGCGGAGGTCACACCCACACCATCTACAAGCACGGCATCGAGAACGTGCTGCCGTCCAACATCGAGCTGGTGCACGGGCCCGGGTGCCCGGTGTGCGTCATCCCCATGGGCCGGGTCGACGACGCCATCGCCCTGGCCGAGGAGCCCGGCGTCATCTTCACCAGCTTCGGCGACATGATGCGGGTGCCCGGCAGCAAGGGCAACCTGCTCGAGGCCAAGTCGCGCGGCGCCGACGTGCGCATGGTCTACTCCCCCCTCGACGCCCTGCGCATCGCCATGGCCAACCCCGACCGCCAGGTGGTGTTCTTCGCCATCGGCTTCGAGACCACCGCCCCGTCCACGGCCGTCACCCTGATCAAGGCCCGGGCCGCGGGCGTGACCAACTTCAGCGTGTTCTCCAACCACGTCACCATCGTCCCGCCGCTCAAGGCCATCCTCGAATCGCCCGACCTGCGCCTCGACGGCTTCATCGGCCCCGGCCACGTCAGCACGGTCATCGGCAACCGCCCCTACCGCTTCGTGCCGGCCCACTACGGCAAGCCCCTGGTCACCTCCGGCTTCGAGCCGCTCGACATCCTCCAGGGGATCGTCATGTTGTTGCGCCAGCTCCGTGACGGCCGTTGCGAGGTGGAGAACCAGTACACCCGGGCGGTGCGCGACGAGGGCAACTCCCGGGCCCTGGAGGTGCTGGGCGAGGTGTTCGAGCTTCGCCCCCACTTCGAGTGGCGGGGGCTGGGATTCATCTCGCACTCGGGCCTCAAGCTGAGCTCGGCCTTCGCCGACTGGGACGCCGAGCTGCGCTACCTGGTGCCGGGCATACGGGTGGCCGACCCCAAGGCGTGCCAATGCGGCGAGGTGCTCAAGGGCGTCATCAAGCCGTGGGAGTGCAAGGTCTTCGGCACCGCCTGCACGCCCGAGACACCCATCGGCACGTGCATGGTGTCCTCCGAGGGTGCCTGCGCCGCCTACTACAACTACGGACGCTTCACCCG
>JAHWJI010000094.1 GCA_019348495.1 Actinomycetota bacterium
TACAGCACCATCTGGATGGCCCGGGTGCTCCCTGCCGACGGACGGCTCGTCACCCTGGAGGCGGATCCCACCTACGCCGAGGTGGCGCGGGGCAACGTCGCCCGGGCCGGCCTCGACGACGTGGTCGACGTCCGGGTGGGACCGGCCCTCTCCACCCTGCCGCAACTGGCTGCCGAGGGAGCCGGTCCGTTCGACGTGGTGTTCATCGATGCCGACAAGGCGGTCAACGCCGACTATTTCGCGTGGGCGCTGGGGCTCACCCGGCGTGACAGCGTGATCGTGGTCGACAACGTCGTGCGCGGCGGCGCGGTGGTGGACGCGGCCAGTCCCGACCCCGGGGTCCAGGGGACGCGGCGGCTCTACGAGTTGTTGGGCCGGGAGCCCCGGGTGGGGGCGACCGTGATCCAGACCGTGGGCAGCAAGGGCTACGACGGCTTCGCCCTGGCCGTCGTGACCGACGACCCGTAGCGGCCCCTGCCCTCAGGCGTCGTCGCCATGCGCCAGGCCCGGGGCGCCCCGCCGCCGCCCCGTTACGCCGCGGTGACCCGGGAGGCCTCGGCTTCGACGGGGTGGACGCGGGCGTGGAAGTTGACCACGTTGACGTGACCGGTGGGGCAGCGGGCGTATCCGATGAGCCCATCGGTGGTGTGGTGGAGCGAAGCGAAGCTGGCGGGGCCAGCCACGAACGCCTGGTCGCAGGTGCGGCAGTGGAGATTGAGCATGGCATCAGCATGCCTGCGAACGATGGCCAATAAAAGCGAATGTTTCTGGCCTTCCAGGCTTAGAAACACTACATGGTCGCCGATAGGCTCCGGAGGTGGACGTCACCCTCCGCCAGCTCCGCATGATCCGCGAAGTGGCGGCGCGGGGCACGATCGCGGCGGCCGCCGACTCGCTCGGCTACACGCCGTCGGCCGTGTCCCAGCAGCTTGCGGTGCTCGAACGGATCACCGGTGTTCCTGTGCTCGAGCGGGTGGGCCGGGGCGTCCACCTGACCGACGCCGGTCGGGAGCTGGTCCATCACGCCCACGGCGTGCTCACCAAGATGGAGGAGGCCCAGGCGGCGATCGAGGAGGTCGCCACCGTGCCTCGTGGCAACGTGCGGCTCGCCATCTTCGAGTCCTTCGCCAGCTCACTCATGCCCGAGGTGGTGCACCGCCTCTGGGAGTCGCATCCCAAGCTGGTCGTGCGGTCGGTGGAGCTCGACCCCGACAAGGCGCTGAACACGCTGGTCATGGGCAGCACCGACGTGGCCCTGGTGGTCGACTACCCGCACGCCCCGAGCCCTCGCCCCCGTGGCGTCGAGCGGCGCCTCCTGCGCGAGGAGCGCTTCCGTCTCGTCGTCCCCGCCGGTGACGAGCTGCACGGCGTGGTCCACCTGGCTGATCTCGCCGACCGGGCCTTCGTGATGGGCTCGGCCGACACGAGCTGGGGGCGCAGCGTCCTTCAGGCGTGCCGGGAGGCGGGGTTCGACCCCGACATCCACCACGAGATCGACAAGACGCCGGCGACGCTGCAGCTGGTCGCCGCCGGCGCCGGCGACGGCCCGGTGCAGGAGCCAGGAGGCAAGCGACGCCAGGGTGACGGCGACGGCGTCGCCGAGCGCCACCGCCAGGTGGAGGGCGTCGACTGCCACCACCAACATGGCGACGTCGACGAGGGTGACGACCGAGCTGACGACGGCGAAGCGGCGCAGTGGGCCGACGAGGCCGGTGCCGGCCCAGCCGTCGGCCGCCGGGTCGGTCGTGGCCGGCCCGGGAGCGACCGGCTTCACTGCTGGGGCTCGGCTCCACCCTCCGAGCGCCCTGCGGACATGGCGGGGGCAGGAGCCGCTTCGTCCCTGCGGCCCCCCCCGTCGCCCTTGCCGGGGTCGGTGCCATCGGGGTCGATGTCATCCGGCTCCAGCTCGTCGAGGTCTTGCCCATCGTCGACGTCGCCATAGAGGTCGCCATAGAGGTCGCCATCGTCGAGGTCGTCGTCGAAGCCGTCGAGGACCAGGGTGGGCGCCGAGCCGTCGGTGGTGCGCGCTCGCCGTCCGGAGGGCAGGGCGAGTGGCCCCCGGGTGGCGAGCAGGGCGAGGCCGACCACACCGAGGGCCGTCAGCGCCCACGACAGCCAGTCGATCGGCGTGGTGCCGTAGCTGAGCTCGACCTGGTTGTCGGTGGGCACGACCAGCATGAGGTTGGGCGCCACCCGCCAGGGGCCGTCGGCCCCACTGGCCTGCCAGTTGGGGAAGTAGGAGGTCTTCACCAGCACCGGCGAGCCCGTTCGGTCGACTCCGAACGAGATGGAATCGTTGTCGATCCTGATGTCGGTGACCTCGCTGGGGGGCGCCGGCGTGGGCTCGACGGCGGCGCCGGCCGGCGCCCGCTCCCACGACGGGGGCCCGCCCGAGGCCAGGAAGACGTCCTGGGCGGAGGGGTCCATGTACCAGTCGACGGCGACGTCGAGCCAGCCCTCGCCCCCTTTGGGCACCCCCTCCAGCACCACCGGTTCGTTCTCGAGGGGCTGCACCACCTGGTGGTCGGCCACCTCGTACATGCGCCAGCCCTCCACGGAAGCCACCAGCGACAGGTCGGGTTCCACTTCGGCCTGCTGGACCGCCTCGGGCGAGAAGGCCATGTAGTAGCGGACACCGAGGAGCTGGAGGTGGTCGACGCCCCGGCTCACGTCGAGCGGCCCGTAGGGCAGGTCGCGTTGCGCCCGCGACGGTCCGGCGGAGAGCTCGGACTGGTTGATGAAGTGGTAGGGCGTGGTGGCCGAGGCTTCGAAGTAGAGGCCTTCCATCGAGCCGATGCACCCCTCGGTGAAGTAGGGCAGGAGCATGAGCGCCATCGGGGTGCCGAAGCGGTCGAGGTCGGCCTCGTACTCCCACATGGCCCGACCGCAGCCCAGGCGCTCGCCGAGGTCGTCCATGGTGTCGACGACGGCCCGGAACTCGGGGTAGGCGTCCTTGCCCTCGTAACCGCTGTAGTTCCAGCGGGCCCAGTCGGAGATGAAGCTGCGGTCGGTGGTGGTGAGACCGAGCCAGGAGTAGGTGCTGGCGTCGGAGGAGGTGGAGCCGAACGGCAGGGTGCGCAAGGGGAGCCCCACGGAGATGAGCACCATCCCGGCCGCCAGCACCGGGGCGACGGCCAGCACCCGGCGGTCGGGCACCTCGCTGCGCCGATTGGCCAGCACGGCCACCGACGAGATGAACTCGGCCACGGCGACGGCGGCCAACAGGTAGAGGCAGAGGTACCAGAAGGGCAGGAGACGGGCGTTCCAGAGCCGGCCCTGAGGAGCGAGGACGAAGGCGGCGGCGAAGATCACCGCCAGCAGCCCGAGGTACACGCCCAGCCGGCGGCCGAACAGGATCGAGGTCCCCACCCCGAGGGCGGCCAGCAGGGCGACCCAGGTGAGGTCGCCGGCGACCGAGGCGGTGGCCTCGCCGCCGAAGGCCCGGCTGAGCGACACCCCCAGGCGCCCGGGGAGCAGCGCCTCCCAGTAGGTCGTCAGCTTCTCCCAGCCCATGTCGTTGAGGTAGGCCCGGCGGGCCACGAAGGGCAGGGTCCAAAAGGCGCTGAGCAGGCCCCCGACGAGCCCGGCGCCGGCCAACCACCGCAACCGGGCCCGGTCGGCCCGCAGCGCCAGGGCCAGCAGGGCGGCGACCACGGCGAAGATGGCGGGGATCACGTGGCACAGGGCGCACAGGGCGAAGACGACGGCCGCCGCCACCCGGAGGCGACCGGTCTCGAGCCCTCGCAGCACCAGGCCGACGAACAGCACCGCCAGGGCAAGGCTGATGCTGAAGGCGAACTCCCCGGCGAGGGTGGAGGCGGCGTTGCCGCCGTAGATGGTGAAGGACCGGTCGAAGATGAACGGCACGGTGGCCACGGCCAACAGGGCCGGGCCGGGGAATGCCAGGCGGGCCAGGCGACCCAGAGCCCACGCCGCCACCGGCAGGGCGAGCAGGCCGGAGACGGTGACCAGCTTGAAGGCAACCGTGTAGGGCAGCACCACGTCGAGGCCGACGATGAGCAGGCTGGGCACCACCATGTAGAACTGGTACGCGGGAAAGCCGGCGTACCAGTCGGGGGTCCAACCGCTGAGCCGGCCGGCGGGCAGGAGGTGGTCGCGCAGGTACGCCGGGCCCCACACGTGCGCGCCCATGTCGCCTCCTGCGGCCAGGGTGTCGGCCACCAGGAGCTGGGGCTGGAGCTGCAGCAGCGTGAACACCATCGCGGCGGCGACCAGGCCGGCGGTCACGAGGGACTGCGCCGAGGCGCGACCAAGGCGTTCGATCACGGCCATCGCCCCATCCTGCCACCGCGGCTGCCCGGCGCGCCGTCAGGCCCGGCAGGTGGACAGGCCGGCCACCACACCGCAAGGTCGACGGTCGCCTCTCAGTCGAGGTTGAGCAGCAGGACGGTCACTGCCGTCAGGTTGAAGGCCACATGGGCCCAGATGGCCGGTCCGAGACGTCCGCTGCGCACGGTGAGCAGGGCGGCGACCAATGCGAACAAGAGCAGCGCGGGCAGGTCGTAGAGCTGGAGGTGGATTCCGGCGAAGATGAGCGAGGAGACGGCGACGCCCCATCCCGTGCCGAATCGGCGCTCGACGGCTCGCAGCCACAGACCCCGGTAGAACAGCTCCTCGAACAGGGGCGCAGCCACGGCCACGATCACCACGAGCAGGACCACGCCCAACGGGTCGTCGGCGCTGGAGGTCAGCTCCTCGGCCCTGACGCCGACCTGCTCGGGGTCGATGCCGAGCAGGGGGTAGACCAGGCCGATCACCACCGCCAACACCATCTGGGTGGCGAAGCCGGCAGCCAGGCCGATGGGGATGTCCCGCCCCCGCATGTGCAGGCCGAAGTCCACCGCCAGGCTGCGCCGGCCCTTGCCGTAGGTCGACCACAGCGGCGCCCCCAACAGCCCCGCCCACAGGGGGACCTGCAGGAGGGCGAGCGTCGTCAGCGACGCTCCGTCGAGATCGGTGCGTCCCGATGCCAACAGCACCACCGATCCCACCAGCGCGGGCACGCTCACGGCGAGCGAGGTGCCGAGCACGGCGTCGCCCATCCCCCAGCGCACAGGGTGGGGCTCAGGTTCGGCTTCAGGCACCATGGACGTGGCTGTCGGCGGACGGGGCAGGCGAAGCCCTGTCGTTCAGACGGCGACGCGTTCGAATGGCGACGGGGGCTCGCGCCGATCGGTGCGGGACCAACCGGAGGGGACCCCGAGGCTGTTGGCGTGGTTGACGCACAGGTCGTAGCCCGCCGGCGAGGAGTCGGGGTCGAGTTGGTCGATCCACGTCGAGCGGTTGCCGTAGTCGTAGGTCATGGTGGCCGAGGCCACCTCGTCGCAGCCGGGACGGGCGCACAGCCGAGGTCGGATGGCGGGGTCGGCCCGGCGGTTTCCGTGTGTAGGACGGCAGCTTCCCATGGCCGGAGGCTACCCCTGCGCCCGGCGCCGGCGGTGGAATCCGGATCCCTCCGGCTGCCCAATGCGGTCGTCGGTGCGACCCGTAGCATGGGGCCATGGTCCCCCAGTCCCCAAAGCCGCCTCCGCGCGACGCGCGCGACGCCCGTCGCATCGGCCGGCCCGGGCGACCCGAGCAGGGTTGGCCCCGGTGGGGCGCGTGGGTGGCGCTCGGGTTGGTGTTGTCGTTCTTCTTGATGAGCGGGCTGTTCTCGGTGAACGAGGCCGACCCGGTGGGTTACTCCGAGCTGCGTCAGCGGATCATCGAGGACGTGGGCGACGACGAGATCACCTCGATCACCTTCAACACCGTCACCAACGAGATCGTGGCCGAGACCGCCGGGGGCGAGCAGTTCACCAGCAGCGCCACTCCCGAGCTGTTCGCGGCCGACACCGACCTGTTCGAGGAGCACGACGTCGAGTACCGCACCGACACCCCGGTGCCCAACGTCTTCACCACCCTCATCCCCTTCCTCCTGCCCGTGGTGTTCCTCATCGGCTTCTTCGTGTGGATGCAACGTCGAGCCCAGGGACAGATGGGCGGCATCATGCAGATCGGGCGGTCGAAGGCCAAGACCTACTCCACCGAGAAGCCGGGCACGACCTTCGACGACGTGGCCGGCTACGAGTCGGACCGCAACCAGTACTTCGGCTGCACCACCGGCCGGGTCGCCAACCGCATCGCCAAGGGCAAGTTCACCCTGGAGGGCAAGGAGTACCAGCTCGCCACCAACAACGGCCCCAACCACCTGCACGGCGGGGCGAAGCGCAGCCTCGACAAGGTCGTGTGGAAGGCCGAGCCGCTCAAGGACC
>JAHWJI010000095.1 GCA_019348495.1 Actinomycetota bacterium
CCGGGGAGGCCGAACATGACCTCGACCCCTTCCATCTCCAGGCTCTTGATCAGGGCTTGGGCTCCGGTCAGCTTCATGGCACTCCTGGCTTTCGATCGTGGGGACGGGCGGAAAACTGGAACGACCTCCCGGTGGGGAGGTCGTGGCGCACGCGGGAGGTCGGCGTGCGCTAGGTGATGGCTACGAGGAGGAAGCGGGCGGCGGTCATCCGGGCCAGTCTCTCACCGCTGTGCTTCCTTGGCAACCTGCGTCAGTCGCAGCCGCCCCCCGGTGAGGGCTGGTCGGGGATGGTGGGGTCGACGACCTCGATGTGCACGTGGGGCCAAGCCGGCTGGAAGCCGCTCACCTCGTCCACCTGTGACTCGAACGGCAGTTGCGTCGCCCGGGGAGCGACGACGGTCTCGCCGGCGACCACCCGCTCGCCCGGATCCACCCGCACCCCGTCGATGTGGAGGAGCTTGACCTCCCACCCCGGGTGCTGGTCGGGCTCGACGACCAGGTAGTCGTCGGAGTAGTCGCAGTACAAGACGTAGGTCCCGGAGCGGACCACCCGCCCGGTCACCGGGGAGCGGATCTCGGCCACCGGGTCGACGACCACGTCGGCGGCGGTGCGGGACGAGGTCGGCCGGCTTCGCCCCTCGAGGGTCACGGGTGACACCGCCGTGGCCAGGACGTCGAGCTGGCGGGCCCCGTCGTGGTTCGACTGGTGGAAACCCACGCGCTCCACCCGGGTGGCGGGATGGACGAGGGTGACGCCGCCGGCGGTGGCAAACGGTGTCCACGCCTGTTCGGTGATGGTCCGGGCGGGCGGGGGCGGAGGCACCGTGGCCGGTGGGGCCAGCTCCGAGGGGGTCACGACAGAGGTCGCCGTCGTGGCCACCGGAGGGATGGTGGTAGCCACGGCCGATGTCGTCGGTGGCGTACTGGGCGTAGTCGACGTCGGTGGTGCCGTCACGTCGATGGCTGGGGTGGCTGGGCTTCGGTCGGTGGCGGCCACCCGTTGCATCGTCTCCCCGCCCACGCCGGCCGCGCACGACGACGTCGAGACCAGGGCGACGAGCAGCAGCGACACCGAAGCCCTCCGGCGGTGGCCCATCGCGTGCAAGGTACCGGGCGAACGGGCGGGATCGGCGGTCGCCTTCCTCCGGTTCTCAACGATTCTCACCAGGGCTGGTACCGTGGCCGCTGTGTCCGACGAGCTCCACACCACCATCGCCGAGCGCCTCCGGGGGGTCGGTCAGCGCTACACCACCCAGCGCCGGTCCCTCGTCGAGCTCCTGGCCGAGTCCCGCAACCCCCTGTCCATCCCCGACGTGTTGGTCCTCGACCGCGAGCTGGCCCAGAGCTCGGTGTACCGCAACCTGGCGGTGCTGACCCAGGCCGGCGCCGTGCACCGGGTGGTCACCACCGACGACTTCGCCCGTTACGAGTTGGCCGAGGACCTGACCCACCACCACCACCACCTCATCTGCTCGGCCTGCGGGGGCGTGGAGGACTTCACCGCTTCTGCCCAGGTCGAGCGCACCGTGGCCCGGGCCATCACCGAAGTGTCCAGCGCCACCGGGTTCACCCCCGAACACCACCGCCTCGACCTCATCGGCATCTGCTCGGCGTGCGCCTGACCGCGCCTGAGGGGTGCCCAGGGTCGTCATCGTCACCGGAGGTAGCCGAGGGATCGGAGCGGCGACGGCGCTGGCCTTCGCCCGCCGGGGATTTGCGGTGTGTGTGGCCTATCGAAGCGATGCCGTGGCCGCCGGCGAGGTGCTCGAGGCCTGCCGTACCTTCGGTTCCGAGGCGGTCGCCATCGCCGCCGACGTGACCATGCACGACGATGTGGCATCGCTGTTCACCGCGGCGGGCGACCTCGGCACCCTCACCGCGTTGGTCAACAACGCCGGGGTGGTCGGCCCCCGGGCACGGGTCGACGAGATGAGCGCCGAGCGACTGACCACGATGTTCGCCGTGAACGTGATCGGGCCCTTCCTCTGTGCCGCTCAGGCTGTGCGCCGGATGTCCACGCAGCGGGGTGGCGCCGGTGGTTCGATCGTCAACGTCTCGTCGGCGGCAGCCCGGCTCGGGAGCCCCGGCGAGTACGTCGACTACGCCGCCTCCAAGGGTGCGCTCGACACGATGACCCTGGGCCTGGCCAAGGAGGTCGCCGCCGAGGGCATCCGGGTCAATGCCGTGCGTCCCGGGCTCATCTGTACCGACATCCACGCCAGCGGCGGCCAACCCGACCGGGTCGAGCGGCTCAGGTCGAACGTCCCCATGCAGCGGGGCGGCGTGCCGGTCGAGGTGGCCGAGGCCATCGCCTGGCTGTGCTCGGAGGAAGCCTCGTACGTGACCGGCGCCCTCCTCGACGTCGCCGGCGGCCGCTGACCGTGCCCGCACGACTCCCCCGTCGCCGGGTCGTCTCGGTCCTCACCACCCTGCCCCTGGTGCTGCTGTCGTGCGGATCCGATCGCAGGCGTCTGGATGGCGGCCAACTCGACGGTCTCCGACAGGTGGGTGAACCGGCAGAGGAAGGGCGACTGAGTGCCCGCCCTCGCCCCCTGGAGATGGCGACGGCGATGCCCGCTGGCGTGCAGAGCCTCGATCTCAGCGCGGGTGAGGCCCTCGTCTACAGCCCCAACGGCAACAGCCCGGGCCGACCGTCGCCCCTGTCGGTGGTGTTGCACGGTGCGGGGGGCAGCGCCGAAGACGGCCTGGCGCTGTTTCGGTCGCTTGCCGACGAAGCGGGGTTGATCCTGCTGGCGCCCCAGTCGAGCGGCCGGACCTGGGACCTGCTGTTGGGTGGCTACGGGCCTGACGTCGCGCTCCTCGACGAGGCCCTCGACCAGGTCTTCGGCCGCTACACCGTGGATCCCGCCCATCTCGCCGTCGCTGGCTTCTCCGACGGAGCCTCCTACGCCCTTTCCATGGGCGCCCTCAACGGTGACCTTTTCACCCACGTCATCGCCTTCTCCCCCGGCTTCTGGGTGCAGGGCCAATCCCCGGCCGCAAGGCCGACGTTCTTCGTCACCCACGGAACCGACGACCAGGTCCTGCCCATCGCCTCCACCAGCCGCAGGTTGGTGCCGGCGCTGGAACGGGCCGGCTACGAGGTGAGCTACCACGAGTTCACGGGCGGCCACGTCGTTCCTGGTGATCTCGCCGCTGGGGCACTGATGTGGTTCCTCGGCCCACAGTAACGACAGATCCCCCCGTGGGCGGGGCCGCCGCCCCTCGCTTGGGAGACGCGTCAGCCGGTTGGGCGGGCCGCCGCGTCCGCCAGCGGGGCCAGCAGGGACGATGTGTCCGATCCCCAGGAGCTGAGGACGCGGCGGGCGAAGCGGTCCTCCACGGCGATGAGAGCCTGCGCGCCGAGGACGATGTCGGCGGCGAGGGATGGTTCGGCGTCAGCCAGGCCTCGGGCCATGCGCCGGCACGCCACCACCTCGTGCACGGCGTCGGCGGCGACGTGGACTTCGTAGAAGCGCCGGGCCTCGGCGCTCACGCCTACACGGGCCAAGGCGGCGGCGTAGCGGCCCATGGGCACGACCGAGGTCATCTCGAACGCGGCCAGGTGGCCGACCAGCGCTCCCCGCAGCCGGCGGTGCAGGCCGAACAAGGAGATCAGGTTGGTGGTGGACAGGGTGGTGCCCGGCAGCAGGTCGAGGTAGGCCCCGTAGCTGCTGTCCAGCCCGAGGCCGTCCATGGTGTCGGCCCACAGCTCGGCGTGGGAGGCACCTTCGACCCCGCCGCCGTACTCGTCGAACTGGATCTCCACCATTGCCGCCTTGGGCCGCCCTGACAGACGGGGGATGCCCCAGCTGTGGGGGTCGGCCTCCTTCAGCTGGTAGGCCGAGCGGTGGACGGCCAGCTCCCGGAGCTGATCGACACTGGCCTGATCCCGGGCATAGCTCGACAGCGAGGGCCCACGGTGGTCGGCGATGGCCCGGCGCAGGCCCGCCTCGACGTCGCCGATCGGTCCGGTGGGGCCGGCCACCTCCCGCACCCGGCGCTCGAAGGCCTCCTCCAGGTCCCGGCGGAAGGCCAGCAGCGAAGGCTCCCACTCCCACGCTTCGGCGACACCGGCCATCGAGCGGTAGTGCAACTCGTAGCAGCAATACAGCGCCAGCTGGCTGTCGTCACCATCGAGCGGGTCGTCCTCGGCCACCGGTGCGCCTGACAACGAATGGGGAGGACACACCAGATGCTCGAGCAGGTAGTCGCTGAGCGGGCCCCGGGGGGATGGCAGCACGGCACAGGGCGTGGGGATGCGGCTCACGTGGTGGTTCTCGCTCTCCACTGGCTCAGTCCTTCCCAGGCCCATGGACCACCCTGGGCCCTGGTTGATCAACCGAAGCGACGACGGAGGTGACGCATTGGAGTGGCGGCCCGGGACAAGACGGTATCGCGGTAGCGAATCCCGCCGATGGCCAGATGGCTGGCCACCGCCAGCCACGAGGTCACCGCCCGCTCGGCCAGCCACAGCGGTGCCCACAGGGCGGCGGTGGGGGCGAACACCCTCTGGCCCCCACCTCGCCGGCGGCCCGCCTCGGCGCCCATCACCGCGAGCAGGGCCAGCGGGGCCACCGCCTGGCCTCGTGTCACCGCAGCCAGGGGGACGAGGGCCAGATAGCCGGCCAGGCGCCATGGGCGGGCCAGCTCGTCGTAGGCCTGGCGGACCCGCTGGTCGAGGAACTGGCGGGGCGACGGTGGGAGGCGGCGCACCAGCAGGTCGAGCGCCACGATCTCCCGACCACCGGCTGCCCGGATGGTCCTGACCAGCTCCAGGTTCTCGAACATCACGTCACCGGCATAACCACCAACGTCGAGCATCGCCGAGCGGCGGACGACCAACGTCCCCGGCCAGTCGCCGCCTGCGATGCGATTGAGCAGGATCCGCCCGGTGTCCCAGCGGGCGTGCCAAGGTTGCGGGTCGAACCAGTTCTGGGGCCGTAGGACCTCGCAGTGGGCGAGTCGGTCCCCCGCCTCGGCGAGCTGCTCGGGCGTCCAGCGCACGTCGTCGTCGGCCAGCACCACTGCCTCGTAGGTCGCCGCTCTCAACCCGGCCAGCACGCCGCCGACCTTTCCCATCGGCGTCGCGCTCGCCGGGTCCAACAGGAGGTGGCGCAGGCCTTTCACCCCTGCCCACGCCGCCGCGTGTCGCTCGGCCACCTCCGGCGGCGACCCGTCGACCACCACCACCTCGCCCACCTCGGGGAAGCTGACGAGGGCCTGGAGGTACGGGGTGAGGTCGAGGCGCGGCGAGCTGGAGCGGAGGGGCAGCACATAGCTCACCACTGGCCGTTCTTCGCCGTCGAGGGCTCGGCGCGCAGACGGCAGCGGGGTTGACCCTGCGCTGCTGGCCATGATCAGCCCGAACTGAGGCGGGCCCGGAGCTCGTCGTAGTACTCGGGATACTCGCGTGTGATGGTGTCGAGTGAGAGCTCGGGCGCAAGGCTCGTGGCCGGCACCCGCTCGAGGAGGAAGGCGATCGACTCGTGCACGATCCGTGCCCCATCCATGTCGCTCAGCTGCAGGTCGTCCACGAAGCCGTCGGTCAGCCGTACCCGACAGCTCGTGGTGATGTTGCCCTCTTCGACTTGCACGCCGAAGTGGTGAGGCTCCATCTCGGTGATGGCGATGGCGGTCATCCTTCACGCTCTGCGGCGTTGTCGGTAGGCATGGCCCTCCCGTACCCCGATTCGCCATGTCTGTGCGCCGGGGGGGCGTATGACGTGGCCGCGGGGCTTGGATGGGCGTCGTCGACGGGTAGCACGTCACCATGAGCACACCTCAACAGCCCGAGCTCCGCCGAAGCGGCCGGGGAGCGACCGACCCTGCCAGTGCCAAGGGCAAGGCCGAGACCACAACCTCCGACGATGACGCACCGGGGCCAGTGCCGGTCGACAACATGCCCGGCCACCATCCGGACAAGGAGCAGGACAAGCCCGAGGAGACCCAGCGGTAGCCCTCAGGGGGACGCCGGGTCCACGGGCGGGGCACGCGAAGTTCAACCAGCGCTCCCCCGACCAGTGTCCCTGCTCACGGACGGCGGGCGTCCACCAGGCCGTCCAAGCGACGACGACGGTCGAGCCTGGACTGACCGCTTGGGGCGTTCGAAGGCCCCCGACCGGGGCTTCCGGCCTCCCAGGCATGGTTCCCGCTGGGCGCTGGCACGAGGGCATCCCCACCGGTTCGCCGCT
>JAHWJI010000096.1 GCA_019348495.1 Actinomycetota bacterium
GAGGCAGGCCTCGGCGTAGTGCTTCTGGGCCGCCTCCGAGCCGACCGGCAGGTAGGAGACGAGGACCTCGGCCCCGCTGCCCCGGAGCACAGAGGCGACGTCGACCGGCTCGATCGGGCTCTCCTCGCAGCTCTCGCGGTAGTAGCGGCCGAAGCCGTCGAGGGTCGGTCCCCGCTGCACGGTGACCCCCAGCTCACCCACGGGGGCGAAGCGCAGCGTGTTGTTCTGGCTGGCGAAGATGGCCTTGCCCGCGTCGAGGCCCACCTTGGCCGCGTCCACGTCGAAGGCCGCCACCAGCTGGATGTCGCGGATGTGGTAGCCGCCCAGCTCCACGTGCATGAGCCCGGGCACCTCCTCGGCCGGGTCGGCGTCGTGGTAGTAGGCCAGGCCCTGGAGCAGGGCGCTGGCGCAGTTGCCCATGCCGGCGACGGCGAGGCGGATGGGGCGGGCTGAATCGGTGCTCACGGGTGACCTCCGGTGGGTTCTTTGTCTCGGTCGTCTCGACGCTCGCCGGCTTGTTCCTCGCGGGCGATCAAGCGGCCGATCCAAGCGATGTCGTTCATGGTCGATTCGCTGTCGTGCTCCATCAGCGCCCGGACGTAGGGGTCGTCGCTCCGGGCGGCGACCACTCGTCGGGTCTCTTCGAGGCGCTCCCGCAAGGTGGCGCGGCGGCGCTCCAGCAGGCGCAGCCGCGTGGGCCGGTCGCACCAGCGAAAAAAGGCGAGCTTCATGCCGAAGGTGCGCTCGTCGTCGGACGGGTCGGCCATGAGCTCGGCCAGGTGGGCCTCGCCGGCCTCGGTGATGCCGTACACCTTCTTGTTGCGCGGCCCCCTGGTGACCCGTCGCCGGGCCCGGAAGGCGGCTGCCTCCCCGGAGAACGACCCGGTCATGGGCATGGCCGCAGCGGTGGTGTCGTCGACGGCGACCACGGCCACGGCCCCCTGGCGCTCGAGGCGGTTGAGGGCGGGGTAGAGCGAGCCGAACGAGACACGACAGAGAGGCCCGAGCGCCGTGCGCAGGTGCTTCTTGAGCTCGTAGCCGTGCAGGTCGCCCTCTTTCAGGATCCCGAGGATGGCCAGCTCGATCACGCGCTTCAATCTATCGACTCGATATATCGGCGGCAACCTAAGAGCGACCCCGCCCACGACGCAGTGCCGCCCTGGGCGGACGACCGCGAGGCTCGGTACCCTCGTGCAGTGCCGTTTGGCTTGGAGCAGCTGGGAGGCGACGGGGGCAGGCCCCCGGGCGAGGTCGACTACCGTCTCGCCCGACAGGCGGTCATCGCCGAGTTTCGCAAGGGCCGCCTCGGCCGCCACGAGGTCTGCGACGCCCACCCCGAGTTGGTGAGGGCGGCTCGCAACGTCGGAGAGGAGTCGAGTCAGCAGTGCCCCATCTGCGACGACGCAAAGCTCGCGCTCGTGACCTACGTCTTCGGGACGAGGATGCCGGCGAACGGCAGGTGCGTGACGACGCCCAAGGAGATGCAGCGCCTGTCCAGCGGAAGCGGCGAGCGCGTCGCCTACGTGGTCGAGGTGTGCCCAAGCTGCTGCTGGAACCACCTGACCCGAACGTTCCTCCTCGAAGCGGGTCGCTCGCCGCGCTCGGCCCCCTCCGGCTGAGCGCCGCCGGCGCCGCCACCGTTCTCGCCCTCTCCTCCACCGGCCACATCGGCGTCCTGGTCGCCTTGCTGGCCGTGCTGGTGGCCCAGCCCCTCGCGGTGGGCGCCGTGCTCCTCGCCGGGTTGGCCGTGCTCGAGCGATGGGGGAGCCCGTCGTTGGAGGCGGTCGCCGGCGCCCAGTCGGTGCTGGGGGCCGGCGGCGTGGTCGGTCCCGCTACCGCTGCTGCTTCCGCTTGGTTCGCCGCCGCCGCGCTGGTGCTGGCCTCACCCCGGGCGGGGGGCGGCGACGACGGAGGTGGGTACGACGTGGGCGGGCGCGACGCACCGGTGGGCTCGCAGCGGCGTGGGTCGCGGGCCGGCGCCCTGGTCGTCGCCCTGGCCACCGGTTCCACCGCTGCCCTCGTGGTCGCCGGCCCCGAGCTCGCCGTCGACCTTCCGGTCCGCCTGGGGGCCACGGCCGCCGCAGTGGTGGTGGCCGCCGCCGTCTCCTCGCAGCGCTGGCAGTACCTGAGCGCCGGTCTGGCGCTGGCCGCCGCGGTGGCGGCGGCGGCCCTGGGCGCCGCCGTGACGACCGGCCGGGTCGGCCTGTAGTGGGGGGCGGAAGGTGAGCGACGTTCGTGGCGCGCTGTTGGTGGCGGCCCTCGTCACCCCGCTGGTGGCCGCCATGGTGGCGTTCCTCATCCCCTCAGGTGGCTCGCGCTCATCTGGCGGCGGTCGGCGACCACGGAGGAAGCTGACGAAGCGGCGGTCGAGATCCTCGTCCGCCGCCGCCACCGATGAAGCCGGGTCCGAGGTGCCGGTCGGGGCCCCCGACAGCGACGGGGCAGCATCCACGCCGTCGCCACCCCCAGTACCCGACCCACTCGCCGCCGAGCGGGCCGGCATGGCGAGGCGCACCGTGGTGCGGGTCGCCTCGCTCACCTCGGCAGGTCTGTGGATCGCCCTCAGTCTCCTCGGAGAGGTGGCCGCCGGTCCCGCCCGCGCCGTTGGCGCGGTGGCTCCTGCGGCTGCCGGCGCCGCGCTGCTCCTCGCTGCCTCTGGTGGTCCGGCTCGTCGGTTCCCGGCCGCCGCCAGCGTGCTGGCCCTGGGCCTGGCCAGCGCCGGCCTGGCATTGGGCGTGGGGGACGACGGTGCCGCTTGGGTCGTCGCCGGCCTGACGGGAGCTTGCGTGTTGATCGCCCTGGCCGGGCGAGCCGGCGGGGACGTGCCCCCCGGCTCCGCTGCCCTGGCTCTGGCCGGAGCCGCCATTCTCACCGCTGGCCTGGCCCGGGTGGTGGCCACCACCGGCGCCCTCGAGCTTCCAGTCGACGGTCTACTGGCCCTCGACGCCGGGCTCCTGCTCGTGGGGGGCAGCGCCGTCGTGGCCGTGGTCGGCGCGCTGCGACCTCGTCGGTCGGCGGCGCTGCTGCTCCCCGTCGCTCTCGCCATCGGGGTGCCCTCGGCCACGACCCTGGGCGCCGCTGGCGACGCCGTAGCTCTTGCCCTGGTGTTGCTGGCGCTGGCCGCCACCGTGGGCTGGGCCGCCACCAGCGCCCAGTTCCCCGATGCCCGCCTGCTCTCGGCCGCCCTGGCCCTGGCGGCCCTGGCCGCCGCCGCGGTGCCCACCTCGGGCATCCCCGGGACCGCCACTGCGGTCGAGGGTGCCGCCGCCGCCGGCGTTCCCGCTGCTTGGCTCCTCGCCACCGCTGCGGTGGTGACCGCCGTGTCCCTCGTCCCCTTGGCCGGGTTGTGCGCCATCCCCGGGGTGGCCGCCCTCACCGTGGTGCTCGTCGCCGATCCTGAGCCGGCCCGCCTGGCGCTGGCGGGCCTGGCCGTGGCCACGGTCGTGGCCGCGGTCGCGGCCGTCGGCCAGCAGGCGAGGGGTGGAGTCGACGACCGGCCACGCGGTGGTGCGTCGGCAGGGCCCCAGCCCGCCCTGGGCCCGCTCCTCGCCGCCGTCCCCGCCCTGGCCCTGGGCGCCTGGGTCCTCGTGGTCCCGACCAGCTGGACCTGGGTTGGCCCGGTTCGCCTCGAGGGTTGGTCCTACAGCGTCGCCCTGGGCGCAGCCGGTGGGCTGATCGCCATGGTGGCGGCAGCGGCCGCCGGCCGGTTGGCACTGCCCCGTCCGCCCCTCATCGTCGCCCCCGACCCGGTCTCGGGCCCCCACCCCGGCGCCAGTGGTTGGCTGGTCGCGGTGGCGGGGGTGGCCGTGGGTCTGGCCCTGCTTGCGTTGCTAGCGTCTGCCTAGCTCGCTGGCGCGCGCCCCCGTTCCCATGGACATCACCCGACCGGACAGCCGTCCCCCGAAACCCTCCCCGACGCCCCGCCGCCGCACCGGCGGTCCCCCCTCGCACGCCCGTCGCCAGGCTCGATCCCGGCGCTCGCCGGTGGGGTCGACCCGTCGCCCGCCCGAGTCGGCCAGGCGCCGACCGACATCGCCTGTCCCGCCCGCTCCACCGCCCACCCGGTCACCGCCCACCCGGCCACAGGAGCGGCCGGTGGGGCGGGCTTCGTCGCCGCGTCGCTGCTTGTTGTGGCGCTTCCGGCGCCTGTTCTTCCTGCTCGGGCTGCTCTTCGTGTTCGGTCTGTCCGGTGTGGGGTTCGTGCTGTCCAACGTGCCGCTCCCCGACGTCGAGATCCCGGTGGAGACCACCTTCCTCCTCGATGCCAACGGCAACAAGCTGGCTGAGCTGTCGGGGGGGGAGGACCGGGTGTCGGTGCCCCTGGAGCGGGTCTCACCCAACCTGGTCAACGCCGTCCTTGCCGCCGAGGACCGGGACTTCTTCGAACACCCGGGCCTCGACCTGCGCGCCATCGTCCGGGCGACCGTGGCCGACGTGCGGGGGCGGCCCCTCCAGGGGGGGTCGACGATCACCCAGCAGTACGTGAAGAACACCTATGTGGGCGACGAGCGGACCCTCGTGCGCAAGGTCAAGGAAGCGACGCTGGCGATCAAGATCGAGCAGCGCCTGGATAAGGAGGGGATCCTCGAGCGCTACCTGAACGCCATCTACTTCGGGCGGGGGGCCTACGGCGTGCAGGCGGCAGCCAACTCCTACTTCGGCAAGGACGTGAGCGACCTCGAGGTGCCCGAGGCCGCCTACCTGGCCGGGCTCATCCGCGCCCCTGAAGGCGCCGACGCCTCCCGCAATCCCGACAACGCCGACCGCCGGCGTGATCTGGCGCTGGCGGCCATGGAGGTCGAGGGCTTCGTCACCGCCGAGCAACGAGCGACCATGGAGGCGGTCCGGGTGGTCGACATGGAGGGCTTCCGCGCCCGTGACGACGTCGTCAAGGACCGCATCGTCGGGGGTGACGCCGGCACCCAGCACTTCGTGGAGTTCGTGCGGGCCCAGCTCCTGGAGCGCTACGGCGACGCCCGGCTCTACGGCGGTGGCCTGCGGGTCAAGACCACGCTCGACCCCGGGCTGCAGCGGCTGGCCTACGACGCCGTCTACGGCACCCTCGACCGGGAGGGCGATCCCGCCGGCGCCCTCGTGTCGATCGACACCTCGGGCCAGGTCAAGGCCATGGTCGGCGGCAAGGCGCTGCGGCCCGACGAGGAGTCGTCGCCCTTCGCCAAGGTCAACTTCGCGGTGGGCACCGAGGGCGGGGGTAGCGGCCGCCAACCGGGTTCGGCCTTCAAGCCGTTCGTGCTGGCCGAGGCGGTCAGCGAGGGCTACAGCGTCGAGTCGGCCTTCGAGTCTCCGGCCGAGCTGGTCTTTCCCCGGGCCGATGCCGGTGACGACTACACCGTGCGCAACTACGAGGACGCTGCCTACGGACGCCAGAACCTGGTGGAGGCCACGAGGGTCTCTTCCAACACCGTGTACGCCCAGCTGGCCAAGGCTCTCGGTACGGCCGAGGTGGCCGACATGGCCGAGCGCCTCGGCATCGGCAGCGACATCCCCGACGATCAGCTCTCGGTCGCCCTCGGGACCGCCCAGGTCTCGGTGCTCGGCATGGCCGACGCCTACCTCAGCTTCGCCACCCGGGGCGTGCAGGTCGACCCCCAGGTCATCAGCGAGGTCACCGACGCCGACGGCGAGGTGCTGCCCGGTGGCGCGGTGGCGGATGACTCCGGCCGCTTCGTCGGCCAGGTACGGCTCAAGGGCGCGCGGTGCGGCGACGAGACGCTGACCGCGACCTCGGGGTCAGGCACCCAGACGGTCACGGCGAGCGCGCCGGTGACCACCACGTGGGTGCGGGTCGGCGGGGTGTCGGCCCTGCCGAAGCAGCCGCAGGAGGCGAGCACGCCGCCCCGGCGCAGGGCGAGGACGACGAAGACCGTGAAGGCGGCGTACGACAGCGCGACGCCGGCCGCGGCCAGCGCCGAGCCGGTCAGCACGGCGGCA
>JAHWJI010000097.1 GCA_019348495.1 Actinomycetota bacterium
GCGAGCGGTCGCTTCATGCCCATGGGACTCTCATCCGTTTCTCCCGCCCGGGAGACCGCACGTGTCCGGGAGGCCACCTTGACGTAGCGGGTCTGTTACAGCAGTGTCGGGAAGTGGGGGGGAGAACTTGAGGGTGGCGGTATCGATCGTGTGATGATGTCGCTGGGTGGCCAACCGCCTTCGGTGCACCGGCCGGGGCTGTCCTCGTTGTAGGGTCGCCACGGCATGACCGGCTGGATCCTGCTCGCCATCCTCGTGGCCGTGGGCCTGTACGTCGCCGTGCTCTACAACGGGCTGGTCACCCGGCGCAACCGCATCGAGGCGGCGTGGGCCCAGATCGACGTGCAGCTCAAGCGCCGCCACGATCTCATCCCCAACCTGGTCGAGACCGTGCAGGGCTACGCCACCCACGAGCGCGACACCCTCGATGCGGTAACTCGGGCCCGGGCCGCGGCCATCGACGCCGGCAGTGTGGCCGAGCAGGCCCGAGCCGAGAACGTGGTCACCACTGCGCTGAGATCGCTGTTCGCCGTGGCCGAGGCCTATCCCGAGCTCAAGGCCAATCAGGCCTTCCTGTCGCTCCAGGAGGAGCTGAGCGCCACGGAGGGCCGCGTGGCCTACGCCCGGCAGTTCTACAACGACACCGTCTTGGACTACAACACCCGCATCCAGTCGTTCCCATCCCTGGTCATCGCCCGATTGCTGGACTTCCGGGAGCGGGAGTACTTCGAGGCCGACGACGCGTCACGGGGGCCGGTGCAGGTGGACCTCTAGTCCCCCTGTCCACCGCAGTCGCCCTGCCCGCCGAGGCCGCCCTGTACGACCAGATCACCGCCAACAAGCGTCGGTCGGCGCTGCTCGTGGCCGCCTTCGTCGCCCTGGTGGGCGCCGTGGGCTGGGCGGCCAGCCTCGTCCTCGGCTACGGGCTGGCCGGCCTGGTGGTGGCGGTGGTCCTCGCCGGCGCCGGCAGTGTGGTGGCGTGGTGGAAGAGCGACGCCATCGCGCTGCGCGTGAGCCGGGCCCGCCCGGCCGGCGAGGTCGATTGCGCCCGGCTCCACAACCTGGTGGAAGGCCTGTGCATCGCCGGAGGACTGCCCAAGCCCCGGCTCTACGTGGTCGACGACGATGCCCCCAACGCCTTTGCCACCGGGCGTGACCCCCGCCACGCCGCGGTGGCGGTGACCACCGGCCTGCTCGACAAGCTCAACCGTGTCGAGCTGGAAGGCGTGCTGGCCCATGAGCTCAGCCACGTCAAGAACTACGACACCCTGGTGTCGACCTTGGCGGTGACCCTGCTGGGCGCGCTCACCCTGTTGTCCGACGTGTCCCTGCGCTTGTTGTGGTGGGGCGGGCCCGGGCACCGCGACCACCGCAGGGGCCGGGCCGGGCCGGCGGCCATCCTGGGCGTGGTCGGCATGGTCTTGCTCCTCGTCGCGCCGCTGATCGGGCGGATGATGCAGCTGGCCGTGAGCCGCCGGCGGGAGCTGCTGGCCGACGTGAGCGGCGTCTCGCTGACTCGCTACCCACCCGGCCTCATCGCCGCCCTGGAGAAGCTGCGCGACGAGCCCACCGTCGTCCGCTCGGCCTCCCGAGCCACCGCCCACCTGTGGATCGAGTCGCCCCTGGCCCGGACGGCGGCCGAGGGACAGGGGGCGCGGCTCAACCGCCTGTTCGACACCCACCCGCCCCTGGAGGAGCGCATCAGCGCGCTGCGCGAGCTGTGACCGCCCCGGCCCCGGTCAACGAGGAACCGCCTGGGGGAAGCCAGGACGGCCGCCGAGGGCGGTGCCGAGTCGCCCTGATGGCCAGTGCCGCGAGCCGGTGGCCATACTCGCCCCGTGAACAACCGTCGCATCGCCATGGCCGTGGCCACCGCCGTCGTCCTGTTGGCCGCGGTGGTGGCCGCCGTGGTCTTGGGGCGGGGGAGCGAGCAGGCGGCGCCCCCGACGACCAGCCCGCCCACCACCGCGGTCCCCACTACCACCGCTCCTCCGACCTTTCCCCTCACCGGCCTGCTGGTCGACGACCCGGCCCGGGCGGCGCGCCCGGCGCTGGTGGTCAAGGTCGACAACACCGGCAAGGCCCGTGGGCGCCAGACCGGGCTGGCGGCGGGCGACGTGGTGTACGTGGAGCTGGTCGAGGGGGGGGCCACGCGCCTGGCCGCCGTCTACCACTCCACTGACGCCGACCCGGTCGGCCCGGTGCGCTCGGCTCGCACCAGCGACGTCGCCATCACCGCCAACTTGAACTTCCCCCTCTTCGCCAACTCCGGCGGCGCCGGCGGGGTGCTCGACCTCCTTCGGGGGTCGAACCTGGTGGATCTGGGCTTCGACGTACAGCCCGATGCCTACCAGGTGCGGGGCAGCGGCCTGTTGCGGTTCTACATCGCCACCCCCACCTTCTTCGCCCTCACGCCCGAGGGCGCGGGCCCGCCGGCGCCGCTGTTCACCTACCGCTCGGACGGGGCCCCGGTGGCCGCGGCCGGGGCCGAGGACGTAGCAGGGGTGACGTTGAGCTACGGCGGGCTCATCAACACCCAGGTCAGCTACGAGGCCACCGGGGCGGGGTGGGCCCGCAGCCAGGACGGGTCGCCGTTCGTGGAGGAGTCGGGGACTCGCATCGAGCCGGCCAACGTCGTGGTCCAGTTCGTCGACTACGCCAACTCGGGCTTCGTCGACGTCACCGGCACCCCGTCGCCCGAGGCGGTGCTGGTGGGCGAGGGCGAGGCCTGGGTGCTCACCGGCGGCAAGTTGGTGCGGGGCCGATGGTCCCGCCCCGACCTGGCCGCGGGCACCTCGTACACCGATGGCGCCGGCGCACCCATCGCCCTCACGCCGGGGCGCACGTGGGTGGAGCTGGCGCCGCCCGGCTCGGCCGCCCCCCTGTAGACGGCGGGTGGGACCGGGGCCGTAGACTCGAGGGCATGTCCGAGGCCCCTGCGCCCACCTCTCGCCCACTCACCGGCACGTTCCGGGTGAAGCGAGGCCTGGCTGAGATGCTCGAGGGCGGCGTCGTCATGGACGTGGTCGACGCCGACCAGGCCAAGGTGGCCGAGGACGCCGGTGCGGTGGCGGTCATGGCCCTGGAGCGGGTCCCGGCCGACATCCGTCGTCACGGTGGGGTGGCCCGCATGAGCGACCCGGCCATGATCGAAGCCATAAAGGCGGCGGTGACCATCCCCGTCATGGCCAAGGCCCGCATCGGCCACTTCGCCGAGGCCCAGGTGCTCGAGGCGCTGGGCGTCGACTTCATCGACGAGTCCGAGGTCCTCACCCCCGCCGACGAGGCCCACCACATCGACAAGTGGCCCTTCGCCGTGCCCTTCGTGTGCGGTGCCACCACCCTGGGCGAGGCCCTGCGCCGCATCAGCGAGGGGGCGGCCCTGATCCGCTCCAAGGGCGAGGCCGGCACCGGCAACATCGTGGAGGCCGTGCGCCACCTGCGGGCCATCACCGGTGACATCCGGCGCCTGTCGGTGACCGATCCGACCGAGCGCTACGAGTGGGCCAAGCGCCTGCCCGCCCCCGTCGGCCTGGTCACCGAGGTGGCCGAGGCCGGCGCCCTACCGGTGCCGCTGTTCTGCGCCGGCGGCATCGCCACCCCGGCCGACGCCGCCCTGGTCATGCAGCTCGGCGCCCGGTCGGTGTTCGTGGGTTCGGGGATCTTCAAGAGCGGCGACCCGCCCCGCATGGCTCGGGCCATCGTCGAGGCCACCACCCACCACAACGATCCGGCTCTGGTGGCCAAGGTCAGCCGGGGCCTGGGCGAGGCCATGGCCGGGTTGGAGGTGTCGACGCTCGACACCCATATGGCCGACCGGGGTTGGTGAGGGTGAGCGCGTCGCCGCCGGCGGGGAAGCCGCCAGGTGCGCGCCTCGGGGGCAAAGGTGGGGGTGCTCGCCCTCCAGGGGCCCGCTCGCCTGCACGCCCGGGCCCTCGCTGAGCTGGGTGCCGAGCCGGTCGAGGTCCGCACCCCCGCCCACCTGGTCGGGGTCGACGCCCTGGTCATCCCCGGAGGCGAGTCCACCACGCTGTCGTTGTTGCTCGACTCCTCGGGCGTGAGGGGCGCCCTGGAGGACCGCGTGGCCGACGGCCTGCCCGTGCTGGGAACCTGTGCCGGGATGATCATGTGCGCCGCCGCGGTCCTCGGCGGCCGGGTCGACCAGCACAGCCTGGGCATCGTCGACATCGACGTGCGCCGCAACGCCTTCGGGCGCCAGCGCGACTCCTTCGAGGCCGACCTCGACGTCGAGGGCCTGCCCGGGGGTCGCTTCCCGGCGGTGTTCATCCGGGCGCCGGTCGTGGCCCGGGTCGGGCCCGGCGTCGAGGTCCTGGCCGGCCTGGCCGAGGGGCCGGTGCTGTGCCGCTCCGGCGCCGTGCTGGTCACCGCCTTCCATCCCGAGCTGGGGGGGGACCTCCGCCTCCACCAGTCGTTCCTGGAAAGGATCTGAACATGTCCGGACACTCCAAGTGGGCCAGCATCAAGCACCAGAAGGGGGCCAAGGACAAGGCCCGGGGCAAGCTCTTCGCCAAGCTGATCCGCCAGGTGGAGGTGACCGCCCGGGCCGGCGGCAGCGACCTCGAGTCCAACGCCACGCTGCGCGCCATGTACCAGAAGGCCAGGGACGCCTCGGTGCCCCTCGACACCATCGAGCGGGCCATGAAGCGGGGCAGTGGCGAGCTGGAAGGGGTGCGCTACGAGCCCATGTCCTACGAGGGCTACGCCCCCTGCGGCGTCGCCGTGTTCGTGGAGGTGCTCACCGACAACCGCAACCGCACCGGTGCCGACATCCGCTCGCTGTTCAGCCGCAACGGCGGTTCGCTGGCCGAGCCGGGAGCGGTGGCCTGGCAGTTCGAGCGCAAGGGGGTGGTGATCGTTCCCAAGCAGGCCGGATCCGAGGACGACCTCCTGTTGGTGGTGCTCGACGCCGGGGCCGACGACCTGGCCGACGAGGGCGACACCTGGCGGGTGACGTGTGAGCCCTCGGCGCTCTCCGAGGTGCGTGGGGCGCTCGAGGCCGCCTCGGTGGAGGTCGTCTCGGCCGACGTGACCATGCTGCCTACCTCCACCGTCGCCCTGGAGGGCCCCGAGGACGCCAGGAAGGTGCTGCGCCTCATCGACGCCCTCGACGACCACGACGACGTCCAGGACGTCTACGCCAACTTCGACGTCCCCGACGAGCTGTTGAACTCCGAGGAGTTCGCCAGCCTTGACAGGGCCCCCGGATAGTGGACCACTCAATGGGGTCCCTCAAGTTGCCGGCAGCAGGCGATCGGTCGCTATCGCCCACCAATTTCCCGTTTGTTCGACCACACCGCCGTTGAAGGCGGCGAACCGGTCGCCACTCGGGAAGTCGCCGGCAGGCAACGCAATGGATTGGATAATCGGTGCGCCGAACGCTGAGCCCCGCCCAGGGGACACGCCTATGCCTCGCGGCCGCGACTAGCGGCACTTATGCCGGTGATCCTGTCAAGCGTTCGCGTGTTATGCCGGTGAACGGCGGGGCCCGTGGGGGCCCCGCCGATCATGTTCACGCGGGTTCCTCGATGGCGTCGAGGAGCTTCGTGTAGCGCTCTTCGCGGGCGGCCTGGCCGTTGGCGGCGGCGTGATCGCGTTGGGCTTGGAGCGTGGGCTTGAACTCGATGGTGGTCGAGAAGAAGCCGCAGCCTTCGCAGATCGCCTCGAACGCGCAGTCGGTCTCCTTCGGCCGGGTGCACCACCCGTTCGCGAGCATCCGACGGTGCTCCTGTCGGAGCTGTCGCATCGCCGGCGACTCCTCGACGTCAAGGTC
>JAHWJI010000098.1 GCA_019348495.1 Actinomycetota bacterium
GGCCAGCCGGGCTCGCGCTCATGGCGCTGGCCGTCCTCGGCTGCGCCGGCGGCCTGGCCGCCGGCGTCGGCTCCGGCCCGCTGTGGCTGGACGAGACGCTCAGCGTCGAGATCGCCCGCCTCCCGCTGCCCGACCTCTACGCCGGCCTGCGTCAGGACGGCGCGCCGCCGGTCTACTACCTGCTGCTCAAGGCCTGGATGGCGCTGGTCGGCACCGGCACGGTCGCCGTACGGCTGCTCACGGTGCTGTTCGTGCCGGTGGCGCTGCTGCTCGCGCACCGGCTCGGCGGCCGCCTGGCCGGGGTCGGCGGTGCGCGCGCCGCCGTGATCGTGCTGGCCGCGCTGCCGTGGACGATGCGGTACGGCTCCGAGACGCGGATGTACCTGCTGGTGGTGGTCGAGGTGCTCGCCGGGGCGCTGCTGCTGGAGCGGGTGCGGCGCTCGGCATCACGCGGCGCGTTCGCCGCTCTCGGCGCCGTCACCGCGCTGCTGCTGCTCACGCACTACTGGTCGCTGTTCCTGCTCGCCGTCGTCGGCGCCTGGTGCATCGGGGGCGGCCCGGGACTGCCCTCGGGCTCGAACGAGGCCCCGACCGCGCCGGGCTTCGCGATGCAGCCCGCGACGCCGATCCTCGCCTACGCGTCCGACCGCACGTCGGCGGGCAGGCTCCACAGGCGGTTCAGCATCGCCTCTCGCAGCGGTGGCCGGACCGGAACCTCGTCGAGGAGCCGCTGCGCCCGGTCGTCGGGCACCGCGTTCCACTCGAGGTCGAAGAACAGCGTCCTGGCGCTGACCGCCGCGCCCCGCTCGGACATCCGCGCCATCAGCGCGCCCAGCTGCTGGTCGGCCGTGTCGACGGCGTAGCGGAGGTTGACGTAGCTCGAGGCGCGGCGCAGCGGCGCGCAGGCGCTCATCGTCTGGGCGCGGGCCAGCGGCGTCGCGGCGGTCGTGCGGGCGGCCCGCTCCTCCGGCTGGGAGGTACCGGTCTTCACCGGCCCGACCGGCGAGGACCCGCTCGTGCGGCAGCGCCTCGCCGACCACCCGGAGTGGCTCGACGGGCTGACCTTCGTGTCGTTCCGCATCACCAGCGAGGTCGGGCCGGAGCCGTCGGTGGGGTCGGTCCCGTCCGTCGGGTCGGTACCGCCCGAACCGTCATCGGCCTGCGCGCAGCCGGCGTTGGTGATGGTGTTGGTGTCCAAGGTGACGTCGCCGTTGCGGGCCAACAAGCGGCCCTCGAAGTCGGGCAGACCGTCCTGCCCAAACCAAGCGTCCCTCAGGGATGTGTCACTACAGGTGTCAGCACTCCGGGGCTGGCACTGAAGCCCCGATCCGAAGGGGGCGAAAAGTCAACCCCGGGACGCCATGGGAAGATGTCACTCGTGCCGGTCGAATCCCAGCCCGAGGTGGTGGCCGGCCGCTACCGCCTGGGCCCGGTGCTCGGACGGGGCGGGATGGGTGAGGTCCGGCGCGCCCGTGACCTTCGTCTCGGCCGCGACGTGGCCATCAAGTTCCTACGCCCCGATCTGGCGGCCGAGCCCGAGGTCCGCCGGCGCTTCGAGGACGAGGCCACGGCGGCGGCCCAGCTGGGCCACCCCAACGTGGTGACGGTGTTCGACACCGGCGAGCACGCCGGTCGGCCGTACATCGTCATGGAGTGCCTGGCTGGGCGCACCCTGGCCGACGAGCTGGTCGACGGTCCCCTGGACACCCCTCGAGTCCGCCGCATCGCCGCCGAGGTGCTGGGTGCGCTCGGCGCCGCCCATGGCCTCGGCATCATCCATCGCGACGTCAAGCCCGCCAACATCCTCATCGCCGAACACGGCAGCGTGAAGGTGGGGGACTTCGGCATCGCCAAG
Organism: Actinomycetota bacterium; assembly: GCA_019348495.1. Lineage (GTDB taxonomy): Bacteria > Actinomycetota > Acidimicrobiia > Acidimicrobiales > CADCSY01 > JADDRA01. The sequence goes on from JAHWJI010000098.1 coordinate 1,856, forward strand.
AGCACCGAGGGCCTCGACCACACCCTCACCGGCGAGATCATCGGCACCCCGGCCTACCTGGCCCCCGAGCGCCTGGAGGGCAGACGGGCGACGCCCGAGAGCGACGTCTACTCCCTTGGCGTCGTGCTCTACGAGGCGCTGGCCGGTCGCAAGCCGTTCTCGGGTGACACGCCCCTGGCGCTGGCCCACGCCGTGCTCTCGACCGTGCCCACCCCGCTGCGCGAGCTGCGACCCGACATCGACGCCAGCCTGGCCGCCACCGTGGACCGGGCCATGGACAAGGCGCCGGAACGGCGCTTCCCCAGCGCCGGTGCCATGGCCGAGAGCCTGCTCGGGTCCACGACGGGCCACGCGGGCGTGGGGGCGCCGGCGGCGACGGAGTCAGCCACTCCCGGTGACGCCACCCGTCGAGTCACCGTCGGGTCGACCCAGCGCCTCCCGGCACCGCCGGTTCCCGAAGGGTCGGTCGCCGAGGAGCCAGCCGGGCCCTCCTGGCGCCACCGTGGCACCCGGCTGGTGACCATGCTCGCCGCCGCCGCCGCCGTCGTGGTGGTCGCGCTGGTCGCGCTGGTGGTGGTCGCCAGCCGGGACCAGGGGCCAGCGGTGGACCAGGCCCCGGCCGGGACGCCTGGCACCGCACCGCCGGCCACCGCGCCGTTGCCCCCGGCGCTGGAGGATGCCCTCCGCCGCCTGGAAGAGGCGGTGCGGCGGTGAGGGGCCGCAGGCAAGGCCTGGCCCTGGTCGTTGTCGCTGCCGTCGCCGCCTGCGGCAACGGTCAGCCGACGACGTCGGGGCCGGCCGTCGAGCTGAGCCAACGGGTCCAACAGGTGCGGGCGGCGGCAGGGGCGGGCGACGTCGACACCGCTCGGGACCGCCTGGCGGAGCTCCGCACCGCAGTGGAGGACCTGCGGACAAGGGGCGAGATCACCGACGACGACGCCGCTCGCATCGGCGCGGCCACCACGGAGGTCGATCAGGGCCTGGACCTGCTGACCACCACGACGACCGCCTCGACCACGGCGCCGGCGCCTCCACCGACCGGGGAAAGCGACAGCCCGGATCCCCCCCGCTCGGACCCGTCCGCTGACGACGACGACGACGACACAGACGGCAAGGACGACCGGAAGAAGGGGCGACCGAAGGACGACGGCGGCCGGGGCCGGGGTCGAGGCTGAGCCGGCCGGGCCCTCGGCCTCACCCCGGGCGGGGCTTGCTGTAGCCGAAGAACGAACGCTGCTTGATCAGCTCGGCCGCGGCCGGAGGGACCATCTTCTCCCAGGAGCTGTCCCGCTCGGCGATCCGGTGCAGGACGTCGCGGCTGAAGATGCTCAGGTACTCGGGTGTGAAGTTGTCGAGCGGCACGAAGCTGCCCCGGCCGGCCAGGTAGTCGTAGAGGGGGCGCAGCTCGTCGGCCACCTCGAGGTTGTCGACCGTCTGGAGGGCATCGTCCTCGTTTCGCCGCAGCGGGTAGACGTAGAGCTTGAGGTCGTTCTTGAACAGTCGGCCGAAGCTCTCCAGGATGCCGCCGGGGAGCTGGCCGTAGTAGCGCTCGTCGAACAGCTCGAGCAGGCTGGGGATCCCCATGACGATGCCGATGCGCTCGCTGGTGCGCCACGCCAGGTAGGCGGCCAGGCGGTAGTACTCGAAGTAGTCCGAGATCATCACCGTCATGCCGCAGGCGCCGAGCAGCTCGGCTCGGGCCAGGAAGTCACGGCGGTCGACGTCGGGGCCCTCCCCCCGGAGGTTGCGCATGGTGAGCTCCATGAGCGGCAGCACGGGTCGACCGGCCACGGCGGGGTCGGTCTCGAACTTGGCCAGCGCGCACTCCAACATGTCGAGGTTGACCAGCGTCGTCGGCCGGAAGCTGCCTCGCTCCACCAGCACGGCCTTCTTGCGCAGGACCTCGCTGGGCTGGAGGACCTCGCGGTTGGGACCGAACATGGCCACCCCGCTCAGCCCCAGCTGCACCAGCTTCATGGCCATCAGGCGGTGGTCGACCGAACGGAACTCGATGCCCCGGAACTGGATCATGTCGATCTCGATGCGCCCCGTGCTGAGCCGGTCGAGCAGGCTCTCGATGAGCTTCTCGGGCTCCTGGCGCTCGAAGAAGGCGCCGTGGAGGAGGTTCACCCCCACCACCCCGAGCGCCTCCTGCTGGAGCGACGCCTCGCCGTCGAGCATTCGGACATGGAGGACGATCTGGCTGGGCTCGTCACGGGGGTAGGCCTGGAACTTCACGCCCATCCACCCGTGGCACTCGTTGGCTCCCTTGAAGCTCCGGGCCACCACCGTGTCGGCGAAGGCGAAGAACGACGAGCTGTCGCCCCGCTGGTCGCTCAGGCGATCGATGTTGAGCTGGTACTCGTGATCGAGCATGGCCTGCAGTCGGGCCATCGACACGTAGCGATCGGTGACGCCGTACACCGCGTCGCTGACCGCCATGTCGTAGGCCGACATGGACTTGGCGATCGTCCCGGCGGCGCCGCCGGCCCGGAAGAACCAGCGCACCACCTCCTGGCCGGCGCCGATCTCGGCGATGGTGCCGTACCACCGGGGATCGAGGTTGATGCGCAGTGCCTTCTGGTGGGTGTCGGCGCCGAACTCTCTGGTCACGTCACGTTCCTGCCTCGTCGCTCTGTGGTGGGGGCGGCCTCATCCGGACCGGCCCGCTGACCGTAGTTCCTGCGCCGGTGACTCGACCTCTACCTTCAGGCTCACCCTTGGCGGGCGTCTTGCCGGCGTCCGCCGCATCCGTGGCTGGCGATGATGCCTCGTCGACCACTGCCTCGGCACCGCCACGAGCACGTGTGGGCCGACTTGAGCATGCCCGAGCCGAGAAGCGCAAGGAGCTCTTGGTGAATTGTTCCCCGGGCACTCCCAACGTGGCCGCCGGGGACCACGCCTCAGTTGCAGACCATGGTCGAGGGGTCCTCACCCCGCAGCGCCAGTACTCGACCCACGGCTTCGTCCAGTCGAGCTTCCGCCAGCCGGCCATCGGTCACCGCGGCGACAACGGCATCTCGCACGGCCGCGACCTCGTCGGTCGGGGTGAACAGCACGAGGTCGGCACCAGCCTCGAGGGCCAGGACGGTCGCCTCCGGTAGTACCCACCGCTCGTCGATGGCGGTCATGTTCATGGCGTCGGTGACGGCGACGCCGTCGAAGCCCAACGATCGCAGCAGCCGGTAGGCGCCCGGCTCCATGCTGGCCGGTAGCGGTCCGAGGGCCGGGAAGGTGACATGGGACATCATCACCGCGGGGGCACCAGCGGCGAAGACCGGCCGGAACCCGGTGGCCGCGGCGCGTTCCACCTGCTCCAGCGGTGCGTCGAACACGACCCGCCCGTCATGGCTGTCGGCCAGCTCGCCTTGACCAGGGAAGTGCTTGGCCGTGGCCGCCACGCCGGCTCTGGTCAGCCCCTCGACGAAGGCACCGGCCCGGGGACCGGCCTCGGCCGGCGTGGCCCCGAAGGCCCGGTCGCCGATGGCGGCGCCGGCAGCTCCGCCATCGGCGTCCACGACGGGCGCCAGGACCAGATCGAAGCCGAGGTCACGCAACGTGGCACCTCGTGTCGCGGCGACGGCGGCGATCTCGGCCGGGGGTTGCTGGCCCAGCGTTCGCGCCGAGGGTGTGCGACCGAGGATGGGGCGCAGGCGCGAGACCCTTCCACCCTCCTCGTCGACCGCCACGAGCATGCTCCGGGGTGAGCGCTGACGTAGGCCGTCGATGAGGGCCTTGACCTGGGTGGCGTCGACGACGTTGGGGCCCAGCATGATCACGCCCCCCACACCCGCAGCGGACACCTCGGCCACCACGGGGTCCTCGGCCGTGGTGGCCTCACCGATGCCCACCACCAACACGGTCGCCGCCCGGGCCTCGAGC
>JAHWJI010000099.1 GCA_019348495.1 Actinomycetota bacterium
AGGGGGCACCGGTGGGCCCGGTCGAGCGCCGGGTGCAGTTCGAGGGGAGCGACGGCCTCAGGATGGGCGCCACCCTCGCCCTCCCCGCCTCGGCCGGTGACCCGGCCGCCGGGGGAAGTGTGGCCGGAGTGGTCATCATCCCGGGGTTCGGGCCGACCAATCGCGACGGCCTGATGCCCCCCGCCGGCCGCCCCGACACCCTCTACGCCGATCTCAGCCGCAACTTCGTCGACGCCGGCCTGGCCACGCTGCGCTACGACAAGCGGGGGACGGGCCAAAGCGCCCTCCCACCCGGAGCCGAGCTGGCCTTCGACGACATGGTGGCGGACGCCGCCGCCGCCGTGAGCTTCCTGGCCGAACGGGCGGAGGTGGATCCCGAGCGCATCGCCGTGGTGGGCCACGAGGAGGGGGGCCTGGTCGCCCTGGATCTGGCCGGCGACGATGGGCGGGTCGCCAGCCTGGCCCTGGTGTCGGTACCCGGACGACCGCTCCTGCAGGTGTTCACCGACGACTTCAACAACTCGGGGCACCAGGAGGAGGTGGCTGGGCTCCAGGCCGTGGTGGGGGGGCTGTTGGCCGGCCAACCGCTGCCGCAGCCGTCGGAGCTGTCCCCGTTCCTGCGCACCTACTTCCCCGCCACCCGCCAGGGCTACCTCGTGGACATCTTCTCCCTCGATCCCGTCGCCCTGGCCGCCGAGGTGGAGGCGCCCACCCTCGTCGTGCGGGGAGGGGCGGCCACGGGCATCTCCGGCGCCGACGCCGACGCCCTGGCCGGCGCCCTCGGGGCCGGGGCCCAGGTGATCGTGGCGGCTGACGCCGGGCCCACGCTGTCGGTCGTCGACCCCCTCACCGGCGTGTCCGACGCCTCCGATCCGGCGTCGGCCTCCCACGACCACGGCGCCGCCCCGACCGTGGTCACCCAGCGGTCCGAGGAAGCCGTCGCCGGCATCACCCGCTTCCTCACCGCCACCACGGCGTAGGGACCGGTCACCTCGGCAGGGGCGGCGGCTCCAGGCAGCCAGCCTCGCGACCTACGAGGCGCAGGCCGACACGGTCGCCGACACCGAGCTCGGCCGTGCTCGAGGTCTGCTCGGCCAGTTCGGGATACATGAGCTGGGCCCTGCTGGCGACGTGGCCCAGCCCCATCACGTGGCCGAGCTCGTGCAGCAGCACCCGACCCCGGGTGATGCCCTCGCCGAAGCCTCCCGGTAGGCGCTCCTGGGTGTCCCGGTCGAGGATGACATCGGCGTTGAGCTCGAGGACCCCGCTCACCAGGCTGTTGGCCACCCGGATCGGGTTTCCCCTGCCGGCCACGATGATGTCGTCACCGGAGGCGTCAGGGCCCGAGCCCGCGCCCAGGGCCGACCAGCCGATGAGGATCGGCGCCCACCGTTGCCCGTAGCGCTCGGGCTGGTAGGCGGCACGGGTGACGTCGAGGGGCTCGTCGGTCGTGCCGTCGTACACGAAGTTGAGGCCGCTGGCCTCGGACAGGCGGCCGATGGCGGCGTGCACGTCGTCGACGGCCCCCGGCGGGGCCAGCGTGTCGTTGACGACGTAGTGCACCGGTTCGCAGGCCGGGAAGCGGATGGGCTGGCACCCGCTGTCGTCGGCGTAGAGGAAGGCGTAGCCCGACGCGGTCAGGGCCTGGGCCTGACCGTGGGCGATGCCGCCGAGGTGGCCGTTCGCCGGACATTCGTCGTCGACGGCCACGGCCGACTCGTCGACCACGCCCGCGGGGTCGTCGTCAGGGGCCAGGAGCGTCAGCCGGGCCAACGTCGCCACCGCCACCACGCCGACCACGCCCACCGCCGCCCGGGGTAGCCATCCCGGTGCCAGCGCCCGCTGGCGCAGGACGGCACCCACGGCGGTGGCCGGTTCGCCGTCGACCAGGGCCTCCACCCGGAAGGGGTGGTCGCGGGGCTCTCCCCGCAGGAAGGTCCCGGGCGGGCGGGCGGTGACGGTGACGGTGGCGTTGGCCCCCGAGGCGATCGACACCTGGCTGGGTTCGACGTCCACGCCGACGTCTCCGCCACCAGGGGACCCGTCGTCCACGCCGGCGCCGCCCAGGGAGGCCACCACGGTGGCGTTGCCCCGGTTGGCCAGCGTGAGGGTGTGCCGGCCGTGGCGCGAACCTTCAGAGACCGGTGGCTCCATGGTGGCGAAGAGGTCGGTGAAGGCGGCCACGTCCAGGGTCGCCTCGACGATCACCGGTGGTTGGGAACCCCCCGGTACACCGACGTGCAACCCGACGGGGAGCGGTCCGGCGGGGGGGAGGGTCGATCGAGGGGCCTTGAAGGTGGCCTTGACCTCGGCTGTGCCTCCGGCTGGCAAGGTGAGGGTGGCCGGGGTCACCCAGGACCACCCGGCGGCCTCCCCGGTGATGTCGATCCGCAGCTCGACCGGTTGGTCGCCACTGTTGTGCAGTTGCAGGGTGGCGCCGGCCAGGCCCTCGTGGCTGATCGGGACCTCAGTGGGGTGGAGGGAGGCGCTGACGCTCATGGTGATGCTCATGGCTCCACCGAGCATGCCCGAGCGTCGACCCGCTCGTGCGAGCTCCGGACGCGCCGCACCGACGGCAGGCCTTGCCGCCGTCGCCCGGTGCTACTTGCTCTGCAGGGAGTTGTAGAAGGGAATGCCGAAACCGACCACGAGGATGATCAGGGCGATGATGAGGAGGAAGCGCAGGGACTCCACGGCGAACCCGATGACCCCCACCACGACCCCGACGCCCACGATGGCCAATGACCCGTTCATGCTCTTGTTCATCTGGTGCCTCCGCTGTCGGGACCTGACCAGAGGCGGTCAGGTCGATTGGCTGCAGGAATGTTGTTCGCTTTCAGGCCCGGGCGCAAACGTGGGCAGGGCGAGGGCCCACCGCTCTGGCCACCGGGCACGCAGCGTCATGTGTCGTCACTGCGCGTGAGCAGCGGCTGGGATCCGTCCCGCGGGCGAGTTGGTCGGCTCTCCTGACGTGCCTCCTGGCCTTGACGGCGCGAAGGTGCAGGTCAGAGCCGGTGGACTAGATGTACGCAGGCTACATGTGGGGCGCAGCTAAGATTCACGTCGCTGCAGCCGAGCAACAGCTATTGCGACCCGCCGGATGGTGTGGCAGACTGAAGACCACAGAAACCGGGCGCCAGTCCGCTAGTGACAGCGCTCCCCACGATTCAGGAGGAGCTCTATGAACATGAAGACGAAGGGTGCGGCGTTCTTCGGTACCGCGGTCGCAGTCATGGCCTTCACCGCCATGGCTGCCTTCGCGTGCACCAACCTCGCCACACTCAACCTCAGCACCGCCAGCGGCGGCGTGGGCGACACCGTCACCGTGACGGGTTCGTCGTTCCGTACGCCACGGGCTGCCGGGGACGCCGTCATGCCTGTGGTCCTCAACTGGAACGGCGCCGACGGCCCCATCCTGGCCGAGACCACTCCCGACGCCGCCGGCAACATCTCCGCCACCTTCACCGTGCCCGAGGGCCAGCCCGGGTACTACGTGCTGGTCGCCAGCCAGAAGGACGCCCAGGGCGCCGATGCCTACGGCACTCCCGCCCGGGCTTCGTTCCAGATCCTCGGACCCAACGGCCAATCGGTGGTTCAGCCCGCCGGTAACCAGGTGGCTCCGGTCACTGCAGACCCCAGCTCCACCGGCCTCATCGCCCTGACCGTGGGCCTGGGTGCTCTCGGTCTGGCCCTGTTCGGCGCCGGCTTCACCGCCTTCGTCCGCCAGGCCCGTCGTCGTGAGGTCCCCGTGGCTTCCAAGGTCCGCAACGACTGAGGCGGTCTCGCCAGCAAGCAACGCATCTCAGCAAGCTCAGGACCGGGCGCCCGAAAGGGCGCCCGGTTCGCGCCCGCAACAGCCTGGTGGTGCCAAGGGAGAGAGAGGGTCATGCGGCGCTCGATGGTTCTGGTCCCTGTCGTGGCCGTGGGGGCCGCCCTGGTCGCCGCCGTCACCGTGGGCCTCGGTGACCGGCCTGCTCGTCTGGTGGCCGGGCCGAACCGCTTCGTCAACGCCGATCGACCCGGCATCGACGCCCACAACTCCCCGGCGGTGGCCACCCACCCGACGCGTCCGGAGGTGCTGGTGGTGGCCGACCGCATCGACACCCCCCGCTTCTCCTGTTCGGTGTCGGTGTCCAACAACGCCGGCCTGACCTGGCGAACCCTCACCGTGCCCCTGCCCCCTGGAGCTCCGAACTGCCACGGCCCCGACGTGGGCTTCGACGGCAACGGCGACCTTCTCCTGCTCACCACCGCAACCGGTGGGCGCTTCAACCAGCCCGTGGGGGTGTGGCTCCAGCGCATCGTCGATCCCGCCGGGCTGGGGTCGCCCCAGGCGGTCGCCGTGCCGGTCGCCGGCTCGGAAGCCTTCCACGCCCGCCTGGCCGTCGCCGGTGAGCGGGTCTTCGTCACCTGGGTCCAGGCCCAGCCCGGCGCCGCCGAGGTGCCCCTGGGCTTCCCGCCACGACCGAACCCGGTGCTCCTGGCCCGCTCCGACGACGGGGGACGGACCTTCTCGGCGCCGGCACGGGTGGGAGAGGACGATCGCAGGGCGATCCGGCCCACGATCACCGTCGGTGCCGGGGACGAAGTCGTCGTGACTGCCCTGGACCTGGGCGACGACGTCCTCGACTACCAGGCCGAGCACCAAGGCCAGGGCGGCGAGCCCAGCGACGAGCGGTGGCGCATCGTCGCCTGGGTCTCCGAGGACGGCGGCAGCCGCTTCGGCCCTGCCTCGGTGGTGGCCGATGGGCTCGTCCCGCCCGAGCGCATCATCGTGAACCTCGCCCCGGGCCCCAGCGTCGCTCGGGATGCCACCACCGGCCGGCTCTACGTCGCCTGGGACGCGGGCAGGGGGGACGGGCGGGAGGTCTTCCTGGCCCACTCCGACGACGGCGGGAGGATGTGGTCAGCGTCGATCGCCATCGTGCCCCGGCCCCGGGCCCAGTTCCTGCCGGCGCTGGCGGTGGCGCCCGACGGGCGGGTCGACGTGGTGTTCTACGACCGCAGCGCCGATCCCGCCGACGTCATGGCCGAGGTCGTCCTGGCCTCTTCCTGGGACGCCGGTGCGACCTTCGTGGTCGAGACCATCTCCGATGTCGCCTTCGATTCCCACATCGGCTTCGGCAGCGCCCAGGGCATCCCCCAGCTCGGGAGCCAGCTGGCGGTCTCGTCCCGGGAGGACCGGGTCCTGGCCTTCTGGGCCGACACCCGCCAGGGCTCGGTGGCCACCAACATCCAGGACCTGGCTACGACCACCGTGGAGGTGGTCCCCGCCACCGGGCCCCGCTTGCCCCTCCGGTAAGGGCCCAGGTCCATGTCGCACATCGCATCCTCTGTGCTCACGTACGACCGAGCTATCCTCCGCACATAGTCGAGCACCGCCCACTTCCAACGCTGGCCGTTCGTCGACCATCGGCGGTGCCAAGCGTGTCGCTCTATGGGCGGGCCGCACCCATGGTTGGTTCCTCTGGATGGTTCCTCGCTACTCTGTGTACATTCACCGCCGGATGGCGGTGACCAAGACGGCGAAGACGACCAAGCGCATGGGTTGGGCCGCGGTGCGGTTCTCGTCTAGAAAGTGGCTACTCGGTATGGTGCCGACCTCACTCTCCGTCCTCATACCGCCGGGGCTGGCCTGGGCACGGGTCAAC
>JAHWJI010000009.1 GCA_019348495.1 Actinomycetota bacterium
CCGATCTTCGGGGTAGAGCTCGGGCAACAGCGGCAGCACCTCGCCCACGGTCAGCTCGTCGTAGTCCTCGATGGGGAAGAAGTCGTCGTCGGCCCGGGCCTCGTCCTCGTCGCCGGCGTCGACCGCGGCGACGCCACTGTCGGCGCCCTCGCGCAGCTCGGCCAGGCGAGCGAGGACCACGGGGCGAGCCCTGGTGGCCCGCTCCCGCTCTTCCACGACGTCGAGCTCGTCGGGGTAGAGCTCGGGCAACAGCGGCAGCACCTCGCCCACGGTCAGCTCGTCGTAGTCCTCGATGGGGAAGAAGTCGTCCTCGGCCAGGGCTCCGACCGGCCCGTCCACCTCACCCTCGTCCTCGCCGCCGGCAAGGGGTGCGGCGCCGGCCTCATCCATGGCACCGGTCTGGCGCAGTTCGGCGATCCCGTTGATGATCGCCACCCGGCCCCTGCCGGCCCGCTCGCGTCGCTCGACCACGTCGAGCTCGTCGGGGTAGAGCTCGGGCAACAGCGGCATGATCTCGCCCACGGTCAGCTCGTCGTAGTCCTCGATGGGAAACACGTCGTCGTCTTCCTCGCTCACGGTCGTTGACTCCTCCATCGGCACAGCCTCCATCGGCACAGCTCCAACCAGCACGACGTCACCCTGTTCGGGCACGGCGGTCTCCGTTGCCGTGTCCCCCATGCGCCGGCGCACCTCATCGATGCGGTTGAGCACGGTTATCCGACCCTTGGTCGCCCGCTCGCGCGCTTCGACCATGTCCAGCTCATCGGGATAGAGCTCAGGCACGAGGGGGAGGATCTCGGACACCTTGAGCTCGTCGTAGTCCTCTATGGGGAAGAAGTCGTCGTCACTGTCGCTCCCAGGCGCTGGAGCCCCCACCGTGGCCAATGCCGGGCGCCTGGCCGCGGGTGTGTACGTCGGTGACGCGGCCACGGGCACGGGTGCGGTGGGTTCGTCGGCAGGTTCGGACGCCGCCGACACGGGCGCGTAGGAGATGGTGGGCGCCTCTTGGCCTTGGCGCTCCTGCACGGGCGATGGCGCAGGTGCCGCCGCCGGCCGGGTCTCTTCGTCAGGCCGCCGGGTCACTGTCGACACCAACAGCACGATGCCGGCCAACACACTCGAGACGATGGAGGCGATGATGAGGCCGAGACCGGAGCCGGAGATCAACCCGAGCACCAACAACACGAGCGCCACCAACAACAGTCCAAAGCTGATCAGTACAAGCACCTGTCCCTCACCGTCCCGAGTCCATGGCCGAACCGCATCCTTCGCTCACTCGTGGTGCCCATTCCTGCCGTTCCACTCGAGTCGTCACTCAACGAGCTCATTGCCCTACCGCAGCCTGCCGCGAAGCATTGCATCCTAGACAGCAGCGCCACCGGCCGTCTCATTCGCGCCCTACGGCACCACTCGTCGCGAGCTCCTCAGCGCTGTCGTCGGCGCCGGAAACGAGCTGACCTCTTGTCCCCGTCGTAGATGTCGCCGTCGCGGCCCCAGGCGTCGAGGTCCGCTCGGTCGTCGCGGGGACCGAGTGGCTCGGGGTCGTCCACGGCCCGACGCAGCTCGGCCATGAAAGGGTCGTCCACCGTCTCGACCGGCAACCGAGGTTCGATCCTCGCCACCGCGTCGGGTGCCTCCACTGCGGCCGTCTCGTCCTCGTCGTCGGCGCCGTGGTTGCCGGCGCCGTCATCGTCGTTGGTGGCGTCGGTGGCGTCGTCGTTGGCGGCGTCACCGCCGTCGGAACGACGCCACGGGACCTCCACGTCGTCGAGGAAGCTGTCGTCGCCCGACCCGTCGTGGGTGCCGCCTGCGTCGAGCAGGGCCTCGGCATCTGGGGCTGGCTCGTGGGGTGGCTCGCCGGAGAGGTCGACGGGCTCGGAGGCGGGATCGCTCTGGGCCGCGACCTGGGGCGGCGGGGGGGTAGGGAGGGCCTGAGTGGCCTGAGTGGCCTGAGGGGCCGCCGCCGCCGCCGCCGAAGGCGACAGCGAATCGAGGTGCCCGGGTTGCTCCAGCCACGCCAGCTGCCCCCGGAGCTCGTCCGCCAACCGGCGTCGCTCGTGCTCCACGAACGAGACCAGGGATGCCACGTCGCGCTCGAGCATCGCCCGACGATCGGCGACCTCGCCCAGCTCGGCCTGTCGACGAGACTCGAGCTCCTCGTCCACGCGTGCACGATGGGCTTCCGCCTCCTCCACGAGCAGGCGGGCCCGCTCCTCAGCGTCGCGCACCAAGCGAGCGGCCTCGGCCTGGGCCTCTCGTCTCGCCGCGTCAGCCGTCCGCTGGGCCAGGACCAGCGTGCGGGTCAGCTCCTCGTCGGCACCGCGTTCGAGCAGCCGTCGCTCTACCTCCGCCGCCCGGGCCGACGACTCGCGCACCCGGGCTTCGAGCTGGTCGAAGGCTACGGCCACCTGCTCGACGAAGTCGTCGACCTCGTCGGTCCGGTACCCCCGCCACTGCTCGGCGAAGCGAACCTCACGGACACGCTCGGGGGACACGCCGAGAGCCATGCGACCATGCTAACGAGCGGGTACCGCTCGAACGCGGATGCTGCGGCGGGCCTCGGTGGCCCAGGCCAGGTCGGCTCAGGCGAGCCCGCACAGCAGCGGCACGATGAAGAGTTGCAGGGCGAAGATCACGATGATGGGCGACAGGTCGAGGCCCATGCCGCCCATGGCCACCGGCGGCAGAGCCCGCCGGATGGGCCCCAGGACGGGCTCGGTGATGGTGTAGAGGACAGAGAACACCGACGCCACGAAGCCGTCCGGAGGGATCGGGAACCAGCTCAAGAGGATGCGTCCAAAGACCGCGATCAGATAGATCGTCGGCAGCCAGCACAACAGGGTGCCCAGCACTACGAGCTCCGCTCCTGGAGGCGGCGACGGTCCTCGTCGGAGACCTGCACATCGGAGGGGGTGAGCAGGTAGACCTGCGTGGTCACGCGCTCCATCTGACCCTTGAGGCCGTAGCACAGGCCGCTGGCAAAATCGACGAGTCGCCGTGAGAGCTCGCGCTCGACGCCTTGGAGGTTGACGATCACCGGGACACCGGCCATGAACTTGTCGGCGACCTCCTGGGCCTCGTTGAACGACGAGGGGGACATGGCGTGGGGCTTGGGGCTGGGCTGGGTCACGATGGGGCGGACCACCGCCCCTCTGGGTCGCAGCGGCGACTGCTGGGGCAGGGGTTCGGGCTCACGTTCGCGGGCCGGCATCGGGCGCACGGCACCGACGGCCGGTTCGGGAGGGACCGGTTCGGGGGCGTAGCGCGCGGCCGGCCGAGCCGGGGGCTCGGCCGCCACCTCGTAGTCGTAGTCGTCGTACTCATCGTCGGGTCCGAGGCCGAGGTACATCATCGCCCGTCGCCACATGGTTGCCATCGCGCGTCCTCCTGAGTTCGCCGAGGTTAGTTGCGTACACCGGAGGCGGCGTGCCCGCTCCGGTTGCGCACCGTTCGAGGGCCGAACAGGGCCCGTCCCACGCGCACCATGGTGGACCCCTCCTCCACCGCCACCTCGAGGTCGGCGCTCATGCCCATCGAGCGCTCGACCAGCCCGAGATCATCGGCCAGGGAGGCCAATAGGCGAAAGCCGGCACGGGATCCCTCGGGTGGTCCGGGTGGGCCCACCGCCATGAGCCCGGAGACCTCGAGGCCACCCCGGCGCGCTTCGGCCACCAGGGGCGCCACCTCGCTCGGCGTGCACCCACCCCGGCCCGACGCGCCGGTGAGGTCCACCTGCACGAGCACCCGTGCTGACGGCGCCCGGCGGGCAAGGTGGCCGATCAGCTCGATGCGGTCGACGCTCTGCCAGAGCTCGACCAACGACGCCACCCGGGCGACCTTGTTCGACTGCAGGCGGCCGACGAAGTGCCAGCGCGGGATCGGGGCGTGCACAGCCGCCGGCAGCGCCGCCGCCTTGGCCACCAACTCCTGGGCGTAGCTCTCGGCCACGTCGACCACACCCGCGCCCAGGGCCGCACCCACGACCTCGGGGCCGAAGCCCTTGGTCACGGCCACCAGCGCGACGGCCCGTCCATCGCCGCCGGCGCCGGCGATGCGGGTCCGCACCTGCGCCACCCGCTCGGCCACGTCCTCGTCGAGGCTCACGGACCCACCCTGGCGACGAGCGCCTGGCGGGAGGTGGTGGCGCTGCGCCGGTGGGACCAGTGCTCGTGGGAGCAGGCCGTGCACACGCCCAGGGCCTCGCACTGCTCGACGCCGGCTGCGGCCAACCCGGATCGGACGCCGGCGACGAGGTCGAGCGCGGGCCGGCCCTCCCGGGAGCGAGCGGCCACATCGGGCCCGAGGACCGACTGCAGCGTCTCGAGGTCGTCGGCACCGAACTCATAGCACGAGGGACCGATGCAGGGGCCCACCACCGCTCGCAGCGGTCCGGCGCCCAATCGGGCCAGCGCCTCGACGGCAGCACCGAGTACGCCGGCGACCAGTCCTCTCCACCCGGCGTGCACCACCCCCACGGCGCCGTCACCGAGAAGGGCGACCGGTGCGCAGTCGGCCACGGTCACGCACAACACCGCCCCGGTCGTGGTCGTGACCGCGGCATCGCCCCGGGCGCCGACGTAGGCGCCAGGTTCGTCGACGACCACCACCTCGGCACCGTGGACCTGGTGCAGCCACGTCCAGGGCATGGGGGCCAGAGCGTGGCGGCGCTCGTCCACGCCGAGGGCGCCCGGCGCCAGATCCCCCTCGGCCCGCCCGGTGAAGCGGTACCTGGGCACCAGGGCCTCACGGCTGGCGTCGTCCACGTCGGTGCTACTTGAGGAACGATGGCACGTCGAAGTCGTCGTCGCCCTCGAGGTCGAGATCGAGGTCCTCCTCGGCGGCGAACACATCCCGAGGACGCTCACGTGCACGCTCCCGGTCGCGTTCGGGGGGCCGTCGAACCTCGCGCTCGGGCCGAGGCGACACCGACGCCCGAGCCTCTCGCCGCTCACCCCGATCGGCAGTGCGACCTTCCTCCCAACGGTCGAAGCCGGCGGCGATGACCGTGACCCTCACCTCGTCGCCCATCGTCTCGTCGATGACGGCTCCGAAGATGATGTTGGCGTCGGGGTGGGCCACTCCGTGGATGACCTCGGCGGCCTCGTTGATCTCGAACAGCCCGAGGTCGTTGCCGCCCGAAACGCTGAGCAGCACGCCCCGGGCTCCCTCGATCGACGCCTCCAACAACGGGCTGGAGATGGCGGCTCGAGCGGCGTTGAGCGCCCGACCGTCACCCGAGCCGTACCCGATGCCCATCAGCGCCGAGCCCGCGTTGGTCATGATCATCTTCACGTCGGCGAAGTCGGTGTTGATGAGCCCGGGCGTGGTGATGAGCTCGGTGATCCCCTGCACGCCCTGCAGCAGCACCTCGTCGGCCATCTTGAAGGCGTTGACCACCGAGGTCTTGTCGTTCGACACCGTCAACAAACGGTCGTTGGGGATGACGATGAGGGTGTCCACGCGCTCCTTGAGCTTCTGGATCCCCTGTTCGGCCTGGACCGCCCGCCGCCGACCCTCGAAGCCGAAGGGTCGGGTCACCACGCCGATGGTCAGCGCACCCACGCCCTTGGCGATCTCGGCCACCACGGGGGCGCCGCCGGTGCCGGTTCCCCCGCCCTTGCCGGCGGTGATGAACACCATGTCGGCACCCTGGAGGGCGGCCTCGATCTCCGCCCGATGGTCCTCGGCGGCGACGGAACCCACATCGGGGTCGCTCCCGGCACCGAGGCCACGGGTGACGTCCTGGCCGATGTCGAGCTTGAGCTCGGCGTCGCTCATCAACAGCGCCTGGGCGTCGGTGTTGATGGCGATGAACTCGACGCCCTTGAGCCCGGCCTCGATCATGCGGTTGACGGCGTTGACACCTCCTCCTCCTATGCCGACCACTTTGATCACTGCCAGATAGTTCTGGGGGTTCCCGGCCATTGTCGGTTGTCCTCTCCTCAGCGTCTCAACCTCAACTGGAGGCTGAGAGTTATGTAAACCTCTTGTAGCGGTCGAGAGCATAGGAGCAGCCCCGCCCGCAGGTCAAGGCCCCGTCCGGCTCATCACCGGGGCCTCTGGCACCCGCACGTCGATCACCACCGGAAGTCGCGGCGACCCCACCTCGCCGCGCTCGGGCAGTGACTCACCGTCGCCGCCTGACGGGCCGTCGACCACCACCCCGCTCTCGAGCAAGGCGGCAAGCGCCCTCACCTTGTGGTCGAGGTCGGTCGGTCGACCGAAGCGGACCTGAACCTCGGAGCCGTCGAGGGTGAGCGCGACATCCAGCGCACCGTCCTCGCCGACGACGATCTCCGGAGCGCCCGTGCCCGCGACACCATCGGTGGCAGGGCCAATGACGCCGTCAAGGCGGCCAGCCAGCTCCAGGGCCGCGGAGGTCGTGTCGTCGAGTCCGGCGCCGGGGCGGGCCTCGGCCAGGGCGTTGACCACACGGGGGAGGCCGCCGAGCTCGTCGTCGTCGACGACCGCCAACTGGCGATCGTGGTCGACCAGCACCCACCCGCCACCGAGGAGACGAGCCCCGGCCACCGGAGTGCGCTCGCTCACCGAGATCAGCACCGAGCCCGGCAGCGAACGTGACACGGTGGCGGTGTGCACCCAGGCCACGGCCTCTGTTGCGGCCCGCACCCGGTCGGGGTCCAGCGTGGCCAACGGCGAACCCACCTCCACGGCGGCCGCCCGCTCGACCCCCACGGCGCGGCTCGCATCCACGCCTCGCACGATCACCCGATCGACATCGAGCAGGGGGGACATCGCCGCCGCCCAGGCCAACCCCCCGGCGGCCACCACCGCTCCGCCGGCCTGCACCCGACGGAGCCGCTGGCGACCCTTTTGGCGCAGCACGTCCTGGCGTCGGGCCCGGAGGCGGGGATCGACGCCCAGCCTACGCTCACCGGTGGGCGCCGTCATGGTGACCCGACTCCGTACCCGCTGCCGCCAGGACCGACGAGGCGCACCTCGGGCTCGAGCACGACGCCCGTGGCCGCCGCCACCCGACGGCGGACCTCGGCGATGAGCGCGACCACGTCGTCGGCCGATCCGCCGGGTTCGGACTGGATGAAGTTGGCGTGCTTGGTCGACACCTGGGCGGTCCCGAGTCGCAGCCCGCGGCAACCGGCGAGCTCGACGAGGCGACCGGCGGAGTCGTCGGGTGGGTTGGTGAAGACCGAGCCGGCGTTCTGCCCGCCGGGTTGATGGGCCCGGCGCCAGCGCACCACCTCGGCCACCTCCGACCGAGCCTCCTCGGCGTCGCCCGGCTCGAGCTCGAACTCCGCCCACACCACCACCTGGCTCGGGGTCAGCGACGACCGCCTGTAGCCGAGGCGGAGGTCGTCGGCGGCCATGACCCCATCCTGGCCTGTGGCCAGGTCGAGGACGCGGACCCTGCGCAGGTGAGCCGCCACATCCGAGCCGTGGCCCCCGGCGTTCATGCGCACCCCGCCCCCCACCGACCCGGGCACCCCCACCGCCCACTCCAGCCCCCGCAGCCCTGCCGCCGCGGTACGTCGGGCGACGACAGGAAGATCCACCGCCCCGCCACAGCGCACCCGCGACCCGTCAGGCTCCAGATCGACGCCGCTGAACGCGCCACCCAGGACCACGGCCAACCCGGAGAAGCCGGCGTCGGCCACGAGCAGGTTCGACCCTTTGCCCACCACCAGCACCGCCACCCCGCTGGCCTCCACGGCCCGGGTGGCCAGGACCAGATCGTCGTCGTCTTCGGCCACGAGCAACAGCGAGGCACAGCCTCCGACCCGGTAGGTGGTGCGCGCCCCCAGGGGAGCATCGGGCACAGCGCGGGGGCCGAGGACCCCGGCGGCACGGCGAAGGGCGGTCGAGCTCACCTCCTGGTGGCCAGAACCTCGTCGGGGACGGTCGTGAGGTCGCCGGCGCCGAGCGTGAGGCACAGGTCCCCGGGACGCAGCTCGGTGGCCAGCCAGGCCAGGACGTCGGCTCGCGACGGGAGCCACGCCACCCGCTTGAAGGGAGACGAGTCGAGCACGGCATCGACGATCAACTTCCCCGTCACGCCAGGAAGCGGCGTCTGGCCCGCGGGGTAGACGTCGGTGACCGCGAGCACGTCGGCGTCGTGGAAGGCACCGGCGAAATCGCGCCACAGCGCGGCGGTGCGCGTGTAGCGGTGGGGCTGGAAGACGCAGACGATGCGTCGCCAACCGCCGTGTCGGGCCGCGGCCAGCACTGCCGACACCTCGCCGGGCAGGTGGTCGTAGCTGTCGACGAAGCTGACCCCTCCGGCCTCACCCCGCCACTCGAAGCGACGTCCCACCCCGGCGAAGTCGGACAGACCCTGTCTCGTCGCGTCGAACGTCGCCCCCAGCGCCAGGGCAGCCACGGCGGCGGCGGCGGCGTTGCGGGCGTTGTGCAGTCCGGGCACGGGGACCTGCAAGCGACCCACCTCCATGCCCCCGTGGCCATCGACCAGGGTGAAGGCGACCTGACGTCGTCCCAGCTCGACGTCGGTCAACCGGAAGCGCGAACCCTCGGCGGTGCCGTAGGTCAGGCACTCGGTCTCGGCAGCCAGCCCGGCGGCCACGGGGTCGTCGGCACAGACGACCCGTGGGGCGTCAGCCGAACCGAGGAAGCGGGCGAAGCCATCGCGCAGGACATCGAAGCTGCCGTGGTGGTCGAGGTGGTCGGGCTCCACGCCGGTGAGCACCACCGCCTCGGCACCGAGGTCGAGGAAGGTGCCGTCGCTCTCGTCGGCCTCGATCACGAACCACTCGCCGTCATCCCAGGCGGCGCTGCCGCCCGGGCCGGCCACGTCGCCGCCGACCAGGTACGACGGCGCCATTCCCGCCTCCACCAACACGGTGGCGAGCATGGCGGTTGTCGTGGTCTTGCCGTGAGTGCCGCCCACGGCGAGGGTGCGACGCAGCGCGCACAGCGCGGCCAGGGCATCAGCCCGTCGAGCCACGACGGCACCGGCGCCACGGGCGGCGACCAGCTCGGGGTTGTCGCCGGCCACGGCCGTCGACGCCACCACCACCTCGGCGCCAACGACGTGACGAGCGTCGTGGCCCACGTGCACCTCGACCCCGAGGTGGGCCAGCCGTTCGAGGCGGGTTGAGCCCTGCAGGTCGCTGCCCGAGACGGTGTGGCCCAAAGAGACCAGGATGGTGGCGAGGGGCGCCATCCCCGAGCCCCCGGCGCCGACGACGTGGACGCGTCGGGGCCGGGTGAGGTCCAGCGGGGGCCCGGCCACGTCGACCAACGATACGACGCCGCCGCCACGCCACCTCTGATAGGTACGTTCGGTGCCCGCTGGGCCGGATCGCTCACCCGCTGGGCCGGATCGTCACCCCCAGGGCGGCAAAGGCGTACGCTGCTCCCGCAATGCCCGCCAGCGTCGCCCCCGCCAGCGTCGTCATCGCCGCCGGCGGTACCGGTGGCCACATCTATCCGGGGCTGGCCGTGGCCGAAGCGCTCCGCCGCCGGGAGCCGGCCACGCGCATCTCCTTTCTCGGCACCCCCCGGGGCCTCGAGCGCACCATCGTCGTCGAGGCCGGCTTCGCCCTCCACCTCGTGGACATGGTGCCCTTCGCCGGCCGGACCGCCGCCCTCCTGCCCATCGCACTGGTGCGAGCCACCGTCCAGGCCCGGCGCATCCTCCGTCGGGAACGAGCCGACGTGGCCGTGGGCATGGGCGCCTACGTCGGCGTCCCCCTGATCGTGGCCGCTCGCCTGACGGGGCTGCCCTGCCTCATCCACGAGTCGGGGGCGGTGCCCGGCCGGGCCAACCTGTGGACCGCCCGCCTCAGCGGCAACGTGGCCACTGCCTTCGCCGAAGCAGGCGGAGCCTTCCCCTCCTCGGCGACGGTGCGCACCGTGGGCATGCCCCTGGGACCGGAGCTCAACGCCTTCGACCGCGCCGAGCTGCGGGCCAAGGCCAGGGCGGCTTACGGCATCGACGACACGACCCTGTTCCTGCTGGTCAACGGAGGCAGCCAGGGCGCCGCCTCCCTCAACCGGCTGACCGTGGGTCTGGCCGAGCGCTGGCGCCACCGCCACGACGTCCGCATCCTGCTCAAGGCCGGGCGCCGTGACCACGACCAGACGGCATCGGCGCTGCAGCGCTCCGGCGGCGCCCACCTGGTGGAGCTGACCCGCTTCATCGAGCGCATGGACCACGCCTACGCCGCCGCCGACGTGACCCTGTGCCGGCCAGGGGCGGGAACCGTCGCCGAGCTGGCCGTGGTCGGCCTGCCGGCGGTGCTGGTGCCCTATCCCCACGCCCCCTTCGACCACCAGGCACGCAACGCCACCGCGCTGGTCGAGGCCGGAGCAGCCCTCATGGTGCGTGACCACGAGGCCACGCCCGAGGTTGTCGGGCCCCTGCTCGAGCGCATGCTCGACGACCGTGGTGAGCTCGAGCGCATGCGCGCCGGCCTGCGTGACCTGGCCCGCCCCCACGCCGCCGACGAGATGGCCGCGTGGGTGCTCGACCTGGCGAGGGCATCGTGAGCCCGCCCATGGGTTTGACGGTCCGCCACGACGACCAGGTGGGTGACGCACTGGCCCAGATGCAACTCGGCGGCAACGGCATCGCTGTCGTGACCGACGACCAGGGCCGGGTCGTCGGCACCGTCAGCGACGGTGACATCCGCCGGGCTGCCCTGGCCGGGATGGACATGGCCACACCGGTGGCCGACATCGTGGGCGACGAACCGGTCGTCGTTGCTCCCGGTGCGCCCGACGATGAGGTACGCCGGCTCCTGGAGCGGTGTCACCTCCCCGCTGCCGCCGTCGTAGACGACGGCCGTCTCCTCGGCCTGCGTCACCTGAGCGACGTCGGGGGCGAGCATCCGTCCACGATTGCCGTCATCCTCGCAGGAGGTCGGGGCCAGCGTCTGCGACCGCTGACCGACAAGGTGCCCAAACCGTTCCTCACTGTCGGTCGCACCACCATCATCGAGCGCCTGCTCGAGCAGCTCTCGTCGGCAGGCATCACCGACGTCTACCTGGCGGTCAACTACAAGGCCGAGGTGTTCGAGCAACGCCTGGGCGACGGCCAAGGCTACGGGGTGAACCTCACCTACCTGCGGGAGCACAAGCGTCTCGACACCGCCGGCCCGCTGTCATTGCTCCCCGAGCGCCCGCAGGGTCCGGTGCTGGTGATGAACGCCGATCAGGTCACCGCCCTCAACTTCTCCCGCCTGGTCGACTTCCACCACCAACAGGCTGCGGCCATGACCGTGGGTGCCTTCGTCCACGAGGTGGCCATCCCCTACGGCGTGCTCAGGCTCGATGGCGGGAGCGTCCTCGGCATCGACGAGAAGCCCACCTTGCGCCATCAGTGCAATGCCGGGATCTACGCGCTCGAGCCCGACGTCGTCGAGCTGGTGCCCCGCAACACCTTCTTCGGGATGCCGTCTCTGGCCGAGGCCGTGCTGTTGGCTGGGAACCAGGTGGCGGCCTTCCCCATCCTGGAGAAGTTCATCGACATAGGCACGCCCGAGGAGCTCGAGGCTGCCCTGCTCTACTTCGCCACCGGTGAGGAGATGTGAAGCGTGGCTGAGTGGCAGGGACGGACCGTCCTGGTGACCGGAGGCGAGGGGTTCATCGGCAGCACACTCGTCGAGCGCCTGGTGCGGGAGGGGGCCGAGGTGCGGGCCCTGGTCCACTACAACCCCTTCGGTCGGGCCGGCTGGCTCGACCCCGAGGTGCACGCCGACGTGGCGGTGCTGCCCGGTGATGTCCGCGACGCCGAGCGGGTCTTCACCGCCGTCGAGGGTTGCGACGTGGTGTTCCACCTGGCCGCCCTCATCGGCATCCCCTACAGCTACCTCGCCCCCGAGAGCTACGTGCAGGTCAACGTCACCGGCACCCACAACGTGGCCCGGGCCTGCCTGCGGGCAGGGGCCCGCATGGTCCACACCTCCACCAGCGAGACCTACGGCACCGCCCGGAGCGTCCCCATCGCCGAGGACCACCCCCTTCAGCCCCAGTCGCCCTATTCGGCGTCGAAGATCGGCGGCGACATGATGGCCCTGTCGTTCTTCCACGCCTTCGAGCTGCCGGTGTCGGTGGTGCGACCGTTCAACACCTACGGGCCGCGCCAGTCCACCCGGGCGGTCATCCCCACCATCCTCTCCCAGCTCCACGCCGGGGCCAGCGAGATCGCCCTCGGCTCCACCTCCCCGACCCGGGACTTCAACTACGTCGACGACACCGTCGCCGGCTTCCTGGCCGTGGCCGGGTGCGAGCGGGCCGTGGGCGACGTGGTCAACATCGGCTCCGGCCGGGAGATCTCCATCGGCGACCTGGTGGCCCTCCTGGTCGACATCACCGGTGGGAAGGCACGCATCGTCACCGACCCCGAGCGGCTGCGCCCGCCGGGCAGCGAGGTGGAGCGCCTGTTGTGCGACAACTCCCGGGCCCGGGAGTGGGCCGGATGGGCGCCCGAGGTGTCCCTGGAAGAGGGCCTGGCCCGTACCTCTACCTGGGTGGCCGAGCACAGGCATGTGCTCGGCACCGGCGGCTACGCCGTCTGACACCGAGCACGGGGTGGTGGGGTCTGCTTCTCGGATGAAGGTCGAGAGCCCGCGAGACTCGTGGAGGTCCTCCCACCACTCGATTAGCTCGGTGGCTGCCGTGCCCTGGTGCGCCGTTTCATCAGGTAAGCAGTCTGGCCGCTCTTCCTCTGTCTGGCTGGTGGAGTGACGTGTACGGGCGGGACAAGTTCCCCCGGGTCGGGCCGGCTGACGTTCCCAGTCGGGAAGCCGGTCGTGGCGGCCCGATCCTGGAGCTAGGCAGGCAGCGGTGGGCGAAGTCGTCCCCCGAAGCGGCCGACAACAGGGTCAGATCCGCCCACTCCGGCCGAGGACCCCCGGCTCAGGCCGCCGCTGTGGCTGAAAGCACCCGCGAGGGGTAGGGGTGTCGGTGATCAGGCCGCTGCAACCGCCACGTTGGTGTGGGCGGCCAGGACGATCTCCCGGTGGCGGTCACCAGCGACTGCCCGGTCTCGCCATGTCGTGACGCCGTGGCCGTCCACCCGGAGCAACGGCGTCCCGGTGGCCGCCACTACGGGCACTTTCGCCAAGCGTGTGGCGACGGCCCACAGGATCGCCGTAGAGGCTCCGCAAGATGAAAGCCGGGGGGTGGTGCCCGAGATTTGGTGGATCCACGGGGGACTTCCCGGTGGTGAAGGCAACAGGACGTTCCCTACTCTCCCGGTCGTGCAGCATCCATTCAGGCCCGAGGGCGTTCCCGCTCTGCGCCGCTCCGTGGCCATGCTCGGCTCACACGAGCCAGCGGGCCTTGACCGGGAGACGCTGGCAAAGCGGCCTGTTCGAGAATCGAAGATACTGGCTCCGACGAGGCAGCCACTGACACCATGTCCGACAAGTACGGTGGTGTCTTTGAAGGACCCTTCTTCGTCGGTGCTGCCCAGTCGGCGTTCTGCCCGGAGGACCGTAATGGCATCCATACGAGGTATATTGAAGCATACCGATGTGGGGAACGGCCTGTAAAGGATGGCGTTTCGAAAATGAGCTTAACTGCTAAAGGAGCACCAGGCTCCGGTACTCTGACGGTCGACGACACCGCTGTCACCATTAGTCGGACCCGCTGGCAGTCGCTAGGGCCGAAGGCTCGGGGCGACAAGCGCATTCCCATCAGCAGTATCGGGGCCGTACAATGGCGCGACGCCACGAATGTCACTAGTGGTTACATTCAGTTCACCATCGCAGGCGCAGTCGAACGCGGCGGGGGTGCGTTCAAGGCCGCGAACGACGAGAACAGTGTGCTCTTCACTAAGAAGCAGCAGCCCGAATTCGAGGCGATACGTTCCTTTATCGAGGCCAGGCTAGGGCGTTCTCAAGCGGGTGCCCCCACCGCCAGCGTTGCCGAGCAGTTAACTCAGCTTGCTCAACTCCATCAGCAAGGTCTTCTCACCGCTGAGGAGTTTGCTGGGCAGAAGGCAAGACTTCTCAGCTAGGCCCCTTGTCTTCTAGGGAGGTCACGCGCTGCATCAAGGTCGTTCCGGCCTCGGTGATCGACCTCGTGGCTGGGCCGCCCGACTCCACGGGCTGCTGTCGATGCCTTTCGGACGACGACGTTAGGCAGCTGGTCCAGGCACTGCCTGCAGGCGGCGACATGGCCGAATACACCTTCCGTCGCGGCTACCGTGTTGACCCTCGACTGCTCGAGAGGCACCGATGCCTGAACTGCCCGAACATGAAGCGCGATCCGTCCGCGACTACGTCAACACGCAGTCACCCCAGCATGACCAGGCGAGACTCGTCCAGAAAATCGGCTCACGGCGGATCATGGGCGACCTCCGAGGGGGCCGGTTGCGGCGGTTACCCGCGCCGAGAACCAGAGGTCTTCGAGGTCTTGTGGAGAGCGTACGGTCCGACGAAGGCGCTCGCCGAGTCACTGTCGCTCGAGCGGCGCTGAGCTGCGGCACGACCTTCGTCAGCTGCGACGAGACCTCTCGCACAAGCCATGGCCGTGCGCCAAGTGCGTCCGCACCTGATCGTCTTGGGTACGCGGCGGCCTGAGTTGGCCGCGCGGGTGAGCGGCGTCTGCGGCCGGGCCTCTTTGGCCGCGTTCGGCGCCGGAGCCGGTGCGTTTGCCGCGTGGGCCACCCACCGGGGCCTCATCGACGACAGCTACATCACGCTGTCCTACGCCCGAAACCTAGCTGAACACGGCCACTGGGGCCTGATCGCCAGTGAGACCGCCAACTCGGCGACGTCGCCGCTGAACGTCTTCCTCTTGGCCGGCTCAATGCGGGTGGTGTCCCCGTTCGGTGGCGCCTCGGGCGCGGTGGTCGCCCTGGGGCTGCTAACCCTGCTGCTAGGCGCGCTCTTGGGCTGGTGGCTGGCCCAAGCAACCACCCGGCTCGGGATCTCCCGCTTTTGGGCGGCCGTCGGTATCGCGGTCGTCCTCGCCAACCCCTTCGTGCTGTCGTCCCTAGGTCTCGAGGTCGTCCTGCTCTCCTCGCTGCTGGGAGGGCTGGTGGCCGCCGGGCTGCGGGGGCGGCCCGTCGGCTTCGGCGTCCTCAGCGGACTGGCGGTGCTAGCCCGGCTCGACATGATCATCTTCGTCCTGGCCGTGGCGCTCCTCGCGCCGCTGGTGCGGCGCCGCTTGCTCTTGGTCGCCGCCATCGCGACAGCGGTCAGCCTGCCGTGGTTTGCCTGGAGCTGGTGGGTGCTGGGCTCGGCGATCCCCGACACCTTTGTCATCAAGACCTTGCAGCGCTCCTTCGAGGGAAGGGTCTACCTCTCAGGCCTGTGGACGTACTACAAGCCGATGAACGCGGTCGCAGTGTGGGTACACGTCGTTCCAGCCCTGGTCGGCCTTGGGGTGGCGGTTGCCCTGGCCGTGCGCTGGGTGCGCCGTCCGGCCTCCCGCGAGCACGGAGCCCTGCTCGGCCTCGCCTTCGGTAGCGTCGTGTACTACGCCGCCTACAGCGTCATTGGCGCGCCGCCCTACCAGTGGTACTACGTGCCGCCGCAGGTCGCCCTCGCGCTCGTCGGTGTCCTGGGCGGAGGGCTGCTGCTGCGGGACGCCGCGTCCCCACAGCTGCAACCGGCGGTGGCCCTCGGCGTCCTCGTCCTGGCACCGCTGGGGCTGTTGGCCTCGCTCGGCGGGCACTCGCTGCCGTGGCCCTACCCGCCGATCTTCGGCAACTTCGCCACGCCCGCCGATTACCGGGCCGTGGGCCACTGGCTGGCCGAGGCGGTGGGACAGGAGCGCGTCGCTGCGCCGCCGGAGATCGGCACCCTCGCGTTCGCCTGCGAGTGCTCGATCGTCGACCCCTTCGCCGACCCAGCCCTCATGACGCCGCTGATCTCACAGCGCGTCGAGCAGGCCGGCCCGCTCATGCGGTGGCTGCTCCGGGTGAACTATGCCCGCCGGGACACCAGCGCCGAGCCGGACCCTGTCGCGTACCGACTGCTGTGGGTCAAGGCGACCGACCCCGCGAAAACGGCGGGGCCCTCCTGGCCCACGAATAGCCCACTCCTGGGCCCCGGCTGGCTGGTCCTCCACGACGCGTAGGACGCCACGACCGACAGCGCGCACCACCGGCTGCATGAGGTCACGGTGTCGCCCCTGCGCCCACCCGCTCCGCAACTGGACACCGGCACATTGTAGCCGTAGTACCCCCCGCCCTTGCGGACAGAGATCGAGGAACGGCGCCCCCAGGAAGCGTCAGGGTCGGAGAACCGCTTGCGGCATTCGCAGGTCGGTCTGATCCCGGTGAGGCGCGGAGTCCTCTCCGTAGGCCTCTGCCCCCGGCTCCGCTGCTGCTCGCGAACTTCGGCGCCGCGGCCGGTTGACGGTCGCAGACCTCCCCGGGCCGATAGCACCACCGAGCACCGGGCCAGGGTGCCAGGTCTGCGGCTGCTCCACAGCCAAGCGTGCTGAACGGGTGAGCGAGCCATGGGCGGCCGGGATGGGCGTGCTGGCCGTTGCGGCCGCCGACCTGATGATGTCCCGAGCCTCGCCGCGGGGGTCGCGGTTCGCAAAACATATCCCGGAGACCTGCCTGCCCGGCGCCCGTAGCCCGTCATTCACCGCCCTTCCTGGAGGACCGCCCAAGGCTCGTCGACATGCGGTTTGGCTTTTGCCGGGCGATGACGTGGGCGGTTC
Source organism: Actinomycetota bacterium (assembly GCA_019348495.1). GTDB lineage: Bacteria > Actinomycetota > Acidimicrobiia > Acidimicrobiales > CADCSY01 > JADDRA01. The sequence goes on from JAHWJI010000009.1 coordinate 16,624, forward strand.
CTCAGCGCCTGACCGGCTGGCGGCGGCGGCCCGTCTGACCGCCGCCGGAAGCGTTGACGGCACGGTTTCGGGGGCCCACCGTCGGCGACGCCGGTGCTGGGGCGTCGGGCCCACGGGAGGGCTCCCGGCTCCGGGCGGCGACGTTGAGGAGGATGCCGGTGGCGGCCATGGTGACCACCAACGATGAGCCGCCGAAGGAGATGAAGGGCAGCGTGAGGCCGGTGATGGGCAGCAGGCCGAGGACACCGCCGATGTTGACCAGCGCCTGGGCCAGCACCCAGGCGGTGATCCCTCCGGCCACGAGCATGCCGAAGCGATCGGGGGCATGCAGGGCGGTGCGCACGCCGAGGACGGTGAAGCCCAGGAACAGGCCTATTACCAGCACAGCTCCCATCAGGCCGAGCTCCTCGCCGATGATGGCGAAGATGAAGTCGGTGTGCGCGTTGGGCAGGAAGCCGTACTTGGCCCGGCTCTGGCCCAGACCCACCCCGAACAGGCCGCCAGAGGCCACGCCGGTGAGCGACTGGGTGATCTGGTAGCCGGTGTCGAGCGCGTCGCCGGTGGGGTCGAGGAACACGAGCAGCCGGTCGCGCCGGTAGCCCTCACGTAGGGCCAGGACCAGGAACCCGGCCGTGGCCAAGCCGAACACGCCGGCCAGACGGGCCAGCGGCACCCCGGCCAGAAAGAGCACCGAGGCCACGATGGCCCCGACCACGATGGCCGCCCCAAGGTCGGACTGGGCCAGGATGAGGCCGGTCACCACCCCCCCCACCAGCACCACCGGGCGAAGGGTGAGCCGGCTGTCGTCGACGCGGTGCGCACGGCGGGCCAACAGGTCGGCGCTGAACAGCAGCAGGGCCAACTTGCCCAGCTCCGAGGGCTGCAGGCGGGCCGGGCCCAGGTCGAACCAGCTCCGGGCACCGTTCACCTCCGTGCCCACCGCCGGGTGGAGCACGGCCAACAGCAACAGCGTCGACAGGACCAGCAGGGGCAGGGCCAGCCGGCGCCAGGCCCGGTAGTCGACCCGCAGGGTGCAGACGAGGGCAATGGTGGCCAGCCCCAGCCACGTGGCCTGGCGCAAGAAGTAGCTCCAGGTGGAGCCCGACTCCTGGAGTGACTGCACCGACGACGCCGACAGCACCATCACCAAGCCGATGATGTTGAGCACGGCCACCACCACGGCCAACAACACGAACCCGGAAGGGCGGGGACGAGGTACGGCGCGGGAGGTCATGTCCCGCCTCCGACCAGCTCGGCGACGGCACGGGCGAAGTCGTCGCCCCGCTCGCCGTAGGAGGAGTACCAGTCGAACGAGGCGCACCCGGGTGACAACAGCACGGCGTCGCCGGCTCTGGCCGCCGCCCGGGACGCAGCCACGGCCTCGTCCATGGAGGTGGCGACGGTGACGGGGACGAGGCCGGCGAAGACACGTTCGATCTCACCGCCGGCCTCGCCGATGGCCACCACCGCCCGGATCCGGTCGGCCAGGGCCGCCAGCGGCGACAGGTCGAGGCCCTTGTTGCGTCCTCCGGCGATGAGCACCACCGAGGCGAAGCCGGCCACGGCGGCGGCGGCGGCGTGGGGATCAGTGGCCTTGGAGTCGTCGTAGTAGGCGACGCCCTGGTGCTCGACCAAGAAGCTGAGCCGGTGAGGTAGACCCCGGAAGGACCTGAGGGTGGTGCGCACGGCGTCGATGGATGCGCCCGCGGCCAGCGCGGTGGCGGCCGCGGCCAGCGCGTTGGCGAGGTCGTGGGGCAACGAGCGCCACATGGCACCCACCCGCAGCAGCGTGGCGCCGTCGGGCATCACCAGCCGGTCCCCCTCCACCCGCCAGTCGCCGGTGCGCAGCCCGAAGGTCACGAGGCGCGAGCGCACGGTGGATGCCAACGCCGACACCACAGGGTCCTCGGCGTTGGCTATCGCCACCTCGTCGGGGCCCTGGGCCGTCCACACCCGGGACTTGGCCAAGGCGTAGTGCTCCATCGTCGGGTGCCAGTCGAGGTGGTCCTCGGCCTGGTTGAGCCAGGTCCCCACCGCCGGGCAGAAGCGCTCGGTGAACTGGAGCCGGAACGACGACGCCTCCACCACGACCAGGTCGAGATCGGCTTCGCCGTCCAGGGCTTCGATCAGGGGCAGGTCGTTGTTGCCGGCCGACACCGTGCGTAGGCCGCTGGCTGCCAGCATGCGCTCGACGAGGGTGGTCACCGTGGTCTTCCCGTTGGTGCCGGTGATGGCCACCAACGGGAGCGACGACCATCGGGCGGCAAGCTCGAACTCGCTCCACACGGGCACCCCCGTGGCCAGGGCGAGGGCGACGCCAGGGTGGGAGGGAGGTACCGGCGGGCTGGGGACGACCAGGTCGCAGCCGGCCACCAGTCCGGCCAGCTCGTCGGAGCGGGGCCGTTCGTGGGTGACGACACCCTTGGCCGCCAGCGACGCCGATCGCAACCGGCTGGCATCGCCGGGGTGGTCCTCCACAACCACCACCGACCAGCCCCGTTCGCGCAGGCGGTGGGCGGCGGCCTCGCCGGCGACTCCCAGGCCCACCACCAGCGCCCGCCCACTCTGGTCGCCCCCGGCGCTCTGGCCACCGGTCATGCGGCCGCGGCCGTCGAGAGATAGTCGGCGTAGTACACAGCCATGGCCAGGGCGGTCAACATGCCAGCGAGGATCCAGAAGCGGATGATCACTGTCGTCTCCGGCCACCCCGCCAGCTCGAAGTGGTGGTGGATGGGCGCCATGCGCAGAGCCCGGCGCTGGAACAGCCGGAACGAGACCACCTGGATGATGACCGACAGCGTCTCGACCACGAACAGCCCACCGATGATGGGCAGCAGGAGCTGGGTGTTGGTGGCCAGGGCGAGGGTGGCCAACCCGGCGCCGATGGCCAGGGAGCCGGTGTCACCCATGAAGATGCGGGCGGGAGCGGCGTTCCACCACAGGAAACCCGCACAGGCGCCCATCATCGACGCCGCCACCAGGGCGAGGTCCAGAGGCTGGGTGTAGGTGTAGACCTCAGGGTGGCGCAGGGCCCAGAAGGCGATGATCACGAAGGCGGAGAAGGAGAAGGTGGACGAGCCCGCGGCCAGGCCGTCGAGCCCATCGGTCAGGTTCACGGCGTTGGTCGTCCCGAGGATCAACAACACCGCCCACAACGACCACAGCACCGGTCCCAGATCGAGGCCGACGGTGCCGAGCCGTGTGAACGACAACTCGGTGGAGGCGTTGGCCAGGTGCAGGCTGAGCACGCAGTAGAGCGCGGCCACCATGAGCAAACCGGCCAACTTGGTGCGCTTGGTGAGGCCCAGGTTGCGAGCGCGCGTGACCTTGATCCAGTCGTCGAGGAGCCCGACGAAGCCGGCGGCGGCGATGGCCACGACGGTGAGGATGCCGGCCCAGGTGAAGACCGCACCCCCTTGGGTGTGGGCGACCAGGTAGCCGAGCAGGGCGCCGACCACGATGATGACTCCCCCCATGGTGGGGGTCCCCGCCTTGGTGAAGTGGCCCTGGGGGCCGTCCTCCCTGATGGGCTGGCCGATGCCCCGGGCCCGTAACCAGCGGATGAGCACGGGCGTGCCCACCAGGGCCACGCCGAAGGCCACGCCGGCTGCCAGCAGCAGCGGGATCATGAGGTGCCGCGGGAGCTGAACCCGAGGGCGACCAGCGCTTCGGCGACCACCGCCTGATCGGAGAACTCGTCGCTGCGCCGGCCGACGACCTGGGTGGTCTCGTGGCCCTTGCCGGCGACAAGGACCACGTCACCGGGACCGGCGGTGGACAAGGCGAGGTGGATGGCGGCCCGCCGATCGAGCTCCACCTGGACGGAGCCGGGTCCGTCGGCCCCGGCGACCACCTCGTCGGCTATGGCAACCGGATCCTCGGCTCTCGGGTTGTCGCTGGTGATGATGATCACGTCGGCCAGTGTTGCCGCGACCCGCCCCATCAGGGGGCGCTTCTGCCGATCGCGCTCGCCGCCGCAGCCGAAGACCACGACCACCCGACCGCCTGCGCTGGAGCGGGCCGCCACCAACAGCTGCTCGAGCGCATCGGGGGTGTGGGCGTAGTCGACCACCACGTCGAAGGGCTGTCCTGCCGTAACGTGCTCGTAGCGGCCCGGCACCGGGGGCACCGACGCCAGCCCCTGGACGACGTCCCCCTCGTCGACACCCAGGGCCACCGCAGCCGTGGCCGCGGCCAGGGCGTTGGCCAGGTTGGCGCTGCCTCCGAGGGGAACCCGCAGGCGCCGGCCTCTCCAGGTGCCCACGGAGGCGTCCAGGCCGATCTTCACGTCGGTGACCTCGGCCAGGGAGAACGACCGTGTGGGCACCTGGGCGGTCTCGAGGAGAAGCCGCCCGTGGGGGTCGTCGACGTTGACCACGGCCGCCGCCGTGCGCCCCGGTTCGAAGAGACGAGCTTTGACCGAGAAGTAGTCCTCCATGGAGGCGTGAAAGTCGAGGTGGTCCCGACTGAGGTTGGTGAAGATGGCCAGGGCGAACGACGTCGCCTCCACCCTGGCCTGGGCCAGGGCGTGGGAGGAGACCTCCATGGCCACTGCCGACAACCCGGCGTCGACCATCGACGCCAGGCTGGCCTGGAGCTCAGTCGACTCGGGTGTGGTCAAGGCGCCGCCGAGGGTCCCGATGAGGCCGGTCGGTCGACCGGCCGCCTCCAGGATGGCCCGCAGCAGCCACGTCGTCGTCGTCTTGCCGTTGGTGCCGGTCACGCCCACCACGTCGAGCCGATTCGACGGGTGGTCCCAGAAGGCGGCAGCCGCCCGGGCCATCTCCCGACGCGTGTCGGCGACGAGGATGCGGGGCACCCCCACGTCGACCGACTGCTCGCACAGCACGGCCACCGCACCTCGGCTCGCAGCCTCGGCCGCGTGGCGGTGACCGTCGCTGCGACGACCGGAGAGGCAGCAGAACAGCGCCCCGGGCTCGACCAGGCGGGAGTCGTGGGTGACCGAGGCGATCTCGATGTCGGCGGGGTCGCCGCCGGGTCCCAGTTCGAGATCGGCCACGTCGATCTCGGCGAGGAGCTGATCGAGACGCGTGACCCTCATGCGTGGAGGGCGGACACCACTACGAACGACACCGGATCAGTCTCGCGGCGTGACGGGGCTGGTTGGTGGACTGGTCGGCACCGACGCCTCGGGAAGCGGAGCCGTGGGGGCCACGCCCAGGAGACGCAGGCCGTACTCGGCGATCTCCGAGAACACGGGCGCAGCCACCACGCCGCCGTAGTAGGGGTGCGGTTCGTCGAGCGCCACGATGATCGACAGCCGGGGGTCCTCCACCGGTGCGAAGCCGGCGAACACTCCCATGTACGCACCCGATTCGTAGCCCCGGACCTCTGTCGACGGCTTGCGGGCCGTGCCCGTCTTGCCCGCCACGGTGTAGCCGTCGACCTGGGCGTTGACACCGGTCCCGTCCGACACCGCCGAGGCCAGCATCGACGTCATCTCCGCCGCCGTCTCCGCCGAGACCACCCGCTCGCCCCCCGGGCTTGCGACCGGGCGCTCCTTCCCGTCGGCCCCGATGACCGAGCGGACCAGGCGGGGCGGGACGGAGACGCCACCGTTGGCCAAGGTGTTGAGGGCGCCGAGCATCTGGACGGCGTTGACGGCGACGCCCTGGCCGATGGCGATCGAGCCGATCGACGTACTGGCCCAGTCGTCGACGGGGAGCAGGAGCCCGGCGCTCTCTCCCGGGAAGCCGAGTCCGGTCGGGCGTCCGAAGCCGAAGCGACGGAGGTACTGGTCGACGCCCTGTGGCCCCAACCGCTGGGCCAGGGTGATGGTACCCACGTTGGACGACTGGGCCAGCACCTCGGTCACCGACATCCGCTGCGTGGGGTGGGAACTGCTGTCGGTGAAGCGCTTGGGACCGACCTGGAGGGAGTCGGGGACGACCATCACGTTTTCGGGCTCGGCCACGCCCTCCTCGAGGACGCCGGACATGGTGACGACCTTGCTGGCCGAGCCCGGCTCGAAGACCGAGGTGAGCGGGGCGTTGTTCCTGGTGGGCTGGGGCTCGCCCCCCCCGCCCGGCGCCTCGACGCTGGCCATGGCCAGGACCGCACCGCTGCGGGGATCCATGACCACGGCCATGCCGCCATCGGCCTCCGTGGCCTGCACCTGCTCGGACAGGGCACGCTCGACCTCGTACTGCAGCGAGCGGTCGAGGTGCAACACCACGTCCTCACCCCTGGCCGCCGGCCGAAGGGCGTGCTGGCCGCCGGCGATCGTTCCCCCATCGCGCGCCCGCTCCACCAGCAGCTCACCGGGCTGGCCCGACAGCACGCCGTCGAGTTGGCGCTCGATGCCCGACAGCCCCTGGTCGTCGACGTCTACGTCGCCGAGGACGGCCAGGGCCAGGTCGTCGGCGGGGCGGACACGACGGGGCTCGTCCCGCAGCCCGATGCCACTGAGGTCCAGAGCCTCGACGGCGTCGGCCCGGTCGTCGTCGATCTGGCGGGCGAGGTAGACGAAGCGGGAGCCCTTCCCGGTCAGGCGGTCCCGCAAGTAGGACTGGTCCATGTCGAGCACCGGTGCCAGCGCGGCTGCCGTCGCCGCCGCGTCCTCCACGAGGAGCGGGTCGGCCCACACCGTCTGCCGGCGCACGGAGATGGCCAGCTCGTTGCCGTTGCGGTCGAAGATCGAACCGCGGGGAGCGGGCAGCTCGACGGTCCGCAGGCGCTGAGCCATGCCCCGCTCGGCGTAGGCCTCGGGCGCCACCACCTGGAGGTGGGCCAGGCGGACGGTGACGCCGCCGAGGGCGACCACCACGGCGAGGAACAGCACCTGGCAGCGGCGCCGGGGAGCACCAGGTCGCCCGGTGCGCCGTCGGCGCCGCTCGGGGGGAGAGGCCCGCCGTGGCCGTGGCTGAGGGCGGGCCCCGGTCCGGGCTGGAGGACGGGCCACCCGGCGGGCACGGGCGGTCCGGACCGGTCCCCGGGGTGAAGGGTCAGCGGCACGGCTGCGGTTGCGCGGTCGCCTCCGCACCGGGGCCGCAACTCCAGTGGCACGGGAGCGGTTGCTCCCGAGCGGGCGCCGTCCACTGGCGCTCATCGGGACAGGTAGGGCTTGACCGTCCCCCACGAGGGGACAGTGGCGGTGCCCACCGGCACCTCCGAGCTGGTCGAGCCCGGCGACGGTGCCAGCCCCTCGGCGGAGCTCGGGGCGTCAACCGGTGACGGCTGCACGTAGGTGATCCTCTCGGGAGTGACCATGCCGAGGCGGTCGGTGGCGGTCGACACCACCCGGGCGGGCGCCTCCAGCGTGGCCACCTCCAGGCGCAGCGCCTGGTGCCGAGCCTGGGCCTCGACCACCTGCTGCTCCAACTCGTCCAGGCGGACCTGGTTGGACACCAACACGGCGTTGACGCCGGCCAGGGCCAGCAGGGCGGCGACCGCCAGCACACCCGCCACCACCAGTGACCGACGGGCCCGTCGGCGCCGCGCCGCGATCTCGAGGCGGGTGTTGTCGACCAGACGGAGCCGGGGTCGGGTGGCATCGGGCCGCGCCGGCGTCGAGCGGGGGGTGCTCGGCCGGGCGGGGGTGGCGTCGGTCCGGGACGGCCCCGGAGCACGAGAGGGCAGACGGGCAGGGGCGGGAACGGGGCTCATCGATCACCTCTCGCATCGGCTTCGCTCTCGTGGAGGGCACCGTGCTCGCGTGCCGTGCCGAGGTGGCCAGGCGCCAAGCGCTCCACGGCCCGCAGTCGGGCGCTGGCCGCCCGGGGGTTGGCGGCCGTCTCCTCCGGCGACGGGGTACGGGATCCGGCGTGCACCAGCCGTACGGTGGGGATGGCGCCACAACCGCAGGGCAGGTGGGCGGGACAGGTGCAGCCCCCGGTGGCAGCCAGGCGGAAACGGGACTTGACGATGCGGTCCTCGCCGGAGTGGTACGCCAGCGCCACACAGCGACCGCCGGGCACGAGGAGCTCGATGGCCTGGTCGAGGGCGCCAGGTAGGATCGCCAGCTCGTCGTTCACGGCGATGCGCAGGGCCTGGAAGGTCCGGGTGGCGGGATGGCGACCACGGCGCCGGGCGGGCGCGGGGATGGCGTCACGGACCACCTCGGCCAGCTCGGTGGTGGTGGCCAGGGGACGAGCGGCGACGATGGCCCGGGCGATGCGAGCGGCGTAGCGCTCGTCGCCGAGCTCCCGGACCAGGCGGGCGAGCTCGGCCTCGGACTCGTGGTTGACCAGCTCGGCCGCGGTGCGGCTCCCGCTGGTTGTGCTGGTGTTCATCCTCATGTCAAGGGGTCCCTCGCGGCGATGGCTGAAGCCCCGTTCGGCCCGGTCGAGCTGCGGTGAGCTGACACCGAGGTCGAACAGCACCCCACTGGCGCCCTGGTGGCCGAGTTCGGACATCACGTTGGCGAGATCGTCGAAGCGGGCGTGGTGCACCTGCGCTCGTGCCCCGAAGACGGACAGCCGCTCGGCGGCCGCGGCCACGGCGTCGAGGTCCCTGTCGATGCCCACCACCGTCAGGTGGGACCAGGCCTCGAGCAGCGCCTCGGCGTGGCCGCCGCCGCCGACGGTGGCGTCGACCACGGTCCCGGGGGGAACGGAACCGAACAGGTCGACGACGTCGTGGACCATCACCGGCAGGTGGTGGTAGGAGGCCTCGCTCATCTGCAACCCCCCGACCGACGGCGTCCGTCGGGATGTCTCCCCGATCGAGCTAGATGGCAGCGGGCGGAGTAGGGGCTGTCCATCTCGGCGGTCGGAGGGCTGCGGATGAGCGACGAGCTCCTACAGGGGCCGTCGCATCGCTTCTGGTCTCGCTCTCCTTTCCCTGGTGGTCGTTTCTCTGGTGGTCGTTGTGGTCTGATCAGACGCCGAGGGCGGCCAGGGCCTGGTCGGAGGCGTCGAACCCCTCGTCATCGGGGGGATGGGTCTCGTGCCAGCGCTGGGGATCCCAGATCTCGATGCGGACGTTGCCGCCCACGACCTTGACGTCGCTGGTCAGCCCGGCGTACTCGCGCAGGTTGGCCGGGATGGCGATGCGGCCCTGCTTGTCGGGGATGACGAGGTGCGCGCCGGCGGTGAACTGGGTGGCGACACGACGCTGCTGTGGGCCCTGGCGGGCGTACTGCTCCATCCTGGCCGTCACCTCCTTGAACTCCGCGGGGTGGAAGACCGCCAGGCACTTGTCGAGCGCCTTGGTGAGGTAGCCCCGCTCCCCCAGCTCCTCCCGGTGATCGGCAGGCAGGACGACCCGCCCTTTGGGATCGAGGGAGCGATCGAACTCCCCGAGGAACACGGCTTGGCCTTTCCATGGTGGTGGGTTGGGACACGGAGGACCCTACGCCCCACTTTCCCTCCCGTCAACCCCACTTCTCCCCACTCGCCCCCCCACATCCCCTTGCCGGCCGGGGCGTGACCGTCAGCGGGGAGGGAGGTGGGCCAACAGGGCGTCCACGATCAGCGGGAAGGCCAGGTCGAGGCCGGTAGCCGCTGCCGCCAGCTCCTCCCCGGCCCGGGCCCGGTCCTCATGAGCGAGGCCGAGCAGCCCGAGCAGGGTGGCGGGCTCCCAGCGACGGCTCAGGGTGCACTGGAAGCGGGCGCCGGCCCGGCTCCGGCGCTGCGCCATGCCCAACAGCTTGCGCCCGTCCACCTGGACCTCCCCGGGGCCCAGCCCGGCGAAGCAGACGAGCGACGACCACCGGCTGGCGACCAGGGCCCCGGTGTGCACGGTGGCGCCGCCGACGCCGAGCTCGTGCAGGGCCGCCTGCCAGGCCCGCCCCAGCCAATGGGCCGCCCTACCCACGTCGTCGTCCCACAGCGGGTCGTCACGGGGCACCACCACGTCGACCCACAGCGACTCCCCAGGGACGAGGAGCACCGCTCCTCCCCCGCTGCGTCGGCGCACCAGGGCGACCCCGGCTCTGGCCAACGCAGCCCCGTCGGCATGGTGATCGGGTTGGGTGCTGCCCAGCACCAGGGCCGGACGCAGGACCTCCAGCACCGACACGCGGCGCGCCACCGGCTCGCTCAGTGTCCGGGCGTGGAAGTCGGCCGCCTCCCCCGCCGCCCGCTCCACCGTCCATGTTCCACCCACCTCCTCAGTAGACTGCCCCGGGCATGGCGTCTCCACCGTCCCTCCGCCGGCTGACCCAGTTCAGCCACGGCGCCGGTTGAGCCTGCAAGCTCGCCCCCGGCGAGCTGGCGCAGGTCCTGCGCCGACTGGCACCCGTGAGCCATCCCGACCTGCTGGTCGGCTCGGCCACCGGCGACGACGCCGCCGTGTGGCGCCTCGACGCCGAACGGGCGCTGGTGGTCACGACCGACTTCATCACCCCCGTGGTCGACGACGCCCGCACCTGGGGCCGCATCGCCGCCGCCAACGCCGTCTCCGATGTCTACGCCATGGGTGGTCGACCCCTGCTGGCACTCAACCTGGTGGGTTGGAACACTGAGGAACTGCCCACCGAGCTGCTGAGCGAGGTGCTGCTCGGTGCCGCCGACGTAGCCGCCGACTGCGGCTTCGTCACCGTCGGGGGGCACACCGTCGACGATCCCGAGCCCAAGTTCGGCCTCGCCGTGGTGGGCGAGGTCCATCCCGACCGTCTGCTCACCAACACCGGGTTGCGCCCGGGCGATGCGCTGGTGCTGACCAAGCCCCTCGGGGTGGGGATCATCGTCACCGCCATCAAGCGCGACCTGGCCCCAGCCGAGGCGACCACCGCCGCGGTGGCGTCGATGACCCGGAGCAACGCCGAGGCGGCGACGGTGGCCCTGGCCGCGGGCGCCACCGGCGCCACCGACGTCACCGGCTTCGGGCTGCTCGGCCACCTGGGCCGCATGGCCGAGGAGTCGGCCGTCGACGTCAGCGTCGACGTCGAGGCCGTACCCCTGCTCCCGGGCGCCCGCTCCCTGGCCGAGGACGGCTGCATCCCCGGCGGCAGCCGTCGCAACCTCGAGTGGGTAGGTCCCCGACTCGACACCGGCAGCGTCGACGAGCTCAGCGTCGTGGTGCTGGCCGATGCCCAGACCTCGGGGGGCCTGGTCTTCGGCTGCGAGCCCGACGCCGCCCAGCGGGCCGTCGAGCAGCTCGTGGCCACCGGCCACCAGGCCGCCGTGGTGGGCCAGGTCCGCTCGGGGAGCGGCCGGATACAGCTGCGGTGAGCCTGCCCCCGACCGAGCGGCGTCGCATCCCGCTGGCGATCCTGTTGACGCCCATCGTCATCCTGGCCGTGCTCGGGACGGTGGCCGACGTCATCGGCCCGGGGCTCATCACCGAACGGCCCCTGCTGCAGATGTTCCTCAATCCCCGGAACCGCTACCTGCTGCTGGCCTCGCCCCAGGTCGACACCGTGGCGTTCCTCCTCGTGGGCTTCGTGCGCCTGGTGCTGACCGACCCGCTGTTCTACCTGCTCGGCGTGCAGTACGGCGACGCCGCCCTGCGCTGGGCCGAGCGCAAGGCCGGCGACGACATCGGCTTCATCCGCGCCGCCGAGCGCTTCTTCGCCCGCTTCGGGTCGGTCGTCATCCTCATCGCCCCGAGCGGCTACCTCTGTCTCCTGGCCGGCGCCACCGGCATGCGTGCCCGGCGCTTCATCACCCTCGACGTGGTGGGCACCGTCGGCCGCCTGGTGCTGTTCCGGGTGCTGGGAGAGACGTTCAAAGACGAGCTGCTGGGCGTGCTCGGGTTCATCCAGCGCTACCAGTGGTGGCTGATCGGCCTCTCGCTGGTGGTGGTGGCCATCCAGTCCCGGCGCAAGGCCTCGTCGGCCACCTTGCAGTCCCCGTCGAAGCTCGAAGAGGAGATCGAGGCCGCGGAACAGGAGTTGGTCGCCGAGCGCCACCCGCCGCCGGCGAATGCGCCGACGCCCCCTGAGAGGGACCCATGACCACCTACAGGGGCGAGCTCGACCGCATCGGTGCCGGCCGGGGTCAGGTGCCCGAGGCCGAGCGGCTGCACGCCCTGTTCGACTTGACGTGGCGCCACTTCATGCTCGAACGGCCCGACGCCGCCACCTTCCTCGGCTGGACCGAGGGCAACGACCGTCTGCCCGACGTATCCCTCGACGCCCTACAGCGGCGGCGGAACGAGGCCGGTGAGCCCCTCCGGGTGCTGGCCACCTTCGACGTCGACGAGCTGGGGCCCGTCGACCGCCTCAGCCACGACGTGTTCGCGTGGCAGCAGCGCAGCGAGGCCGCGGCCGCGGCCTTCCCCGGCGAGCTCCTGGCCCTCACCCAGCTCGAGGGGCCCCAGACGGACCTCTCCCTGCTCTTCGGGGCCATGCCCACCGCCACCGCCCGCCACCGCCAGGACCTCCTGGACCGCCTACGGGCGGTCCCCACCCTCATCGACCAGACCATCGAGGTGCTCGAGGAGGGCCGACGCCGAGGCGTGACCCCGCCCCGGGTCACGTTGCGCGACGTGCCCGCCCAGGTCGAGGGCCACCTGGTCGACGATCCCCGGGCGAGCCCCCTGCTGGCCCCCCTCTGGTGCCTGTCGCCGTCGGCGCCCACCGCCGAGGTGGCCGAGCTGCGCGGGGAGGCCGGAGCCGTCCTGGCGGCTGAGGTCACCCCCGCCTTCGCCCGCCTTCACGCCTACCTGGTCGAGGCTTACCTACCCGGCGCACGGGAGACGACGGCGCTGGCCGACCTCCCCGACGGACGGGACTGGTACGACGAGCGGGTCCACCACTTCACCACCACCGACCTCACCGCCGGGGAGGTGCACGAGATGGGCCTGGCCGAGGTGGCTCGCATCGGCGCCGAGATGGAGCGGGTGCGGGCCACCACCGACTACACGGGCCCGGCCGAGGGCTTCGCCGACCACCTCGGCCACGACCGCCGCTTCTTCTACGAGACGCCCGACGCCCTGCTGGCCGGCTACCGCGACATCGCCAAGCGCATCGACCCCGAGGTCGTCCGCCTCTTCGGCCGCCTGCCCCGGCTGCCCTTCGGCATCGTCGCCGTACCCGCCGAGATGGCGCCCTCGGCCCCGGCGGCGTTCTACCTCGAGGGTTCGCTGGAGATGGCCCGCCCCGGCCGCTTCTTCGCCAACACCCACGACCTCTCGGCCCGCCCGTCGTGGAACATGGAGTCGCTGTGCCTGCACGAGGCCGTGCCCGGTCACCACTTCCAGATCTCCCTGGCCCAGGAGCTCGAGGGCCTGCCCGAGTTCCGTCGGCGAGGCCTGTGCACGGCCTACGTCGAGGGCTGGGGGCTCTACTGCGAGAGCCTTGGCCCCGAGCTCGGGCTCTACCAGGACCCCTACCAGCGCTTCGGGGCGCTCGACGCCGAGTTGCTGCGCGCCATCCGCCTGGTCGTCGACACCGGCATGCACGTGCTGGGCTGGAGCCGGAACCGGGCCATCGCCTACTTCGCCGAGCACTCGGTCACCCCGCACCACGACATCGTGGTCGAGGTCGACCGCTACCTGGCGTTGCCGGGCCAGGCCCTGGCCTACAAGGTCGGAGAGCGCAAGATCGCCGCCCTGCGGGCCTGGGCCGCCGAGCAGCTGGGCGACGACTTCGACGTACGAGCGTTCCACGACGAGGTGCTCGGCCACGGCGCGCTGCCCCTCGACGTGCTCGACACCCTGGTGCATGCCTGGGTCCGCGACCGGATGGAGCCCGGGACCGCCCGTTGACGGGCGGCTGGCCGCTCCGTCACCCGACAGTCCGTCCCCCCGGATCGGCCAGGCGGAGATGGACGTGGGCCGCCAGCTCGTCGCGACCGAGAACGGCCCGAGCGCGAGGCACGACGTGGCCGGCCACGTGCTCGCGCACCGCTCGGGTGTCGCCGCCTGGCGCCACCTCGGCGGTCAAGGCCAGGCCCGGGGCCCCGTGGAAGCCCACGACCCGAACCTGGCCGGCAGCGACGTGTCCGCTGGCGGCGAGATCACGCGTCACCGCCTCGGCCAGCGCCCCGGTGTCGATCCACGTGCGCCCGCCCTGGCCGTCTCCCACCGGAATCCGGCGTAGGGGCGTCGAGGGCACCAGCTGCCGCCGGAGCCACCGCCATCCCAACCAGGCCACGACCAGCGCCACCAGGGTGGCCACTCCCGCCACCCACCCGGCGTACTCGGCGATGCCGGCCCGCAGCTCCTGGTCGAGCAAGGGCCGCAAGCGGGCGTCGGCGCCCATGCCCCCCAGGCCGCGGACCAGCCCGTAGCCGCCGGCCAGCACCAGCGTGAGCCCCAGGATGGAGGCCACGACGCGATTCGAGGCGTCCAGGCCGGTACCGGCGTCACTCATGACACCCGCCTCGACCGCACGTCGACCTTGACCCGCAGCGGCCGGGCCAGGGCCAGCTCCTCCAGGTGGCGGCCCACAGCATCCCGGACGCGCTGCTCGACGACGCCCGCATCGCTGCCCACCGAGTCGGCCCGGATGTGCACCACCTTGGCCCCGGCTTCGGCTTGGGCCCCGGACACCCCCTCCACCCGCTCCACCCGATCGGCCAACCACCGCTCCATGCTCCGCCGGTCGAGCTCGGCGGCGACGTCCCCGGTGGCCGAGGCCAGCGGCAACGCCGGGGGCTTACGTCGCCACAACTCCAGGGCGAGCAGCGCCAAGCCGACGACGACGAGGGCGGCGAAGAGCACGCGGGCGCTGCGGGCCGACCAAGTGGTGACCGTGGCCCAGTTCCGCCAACCGTCGTGAGGCACGAGCCAGGGGCGCTGGCCCAGGCCAGCCAGGACGATCTCGACGGCGACCACCAGCCCACCGGCCAGCAGGGCCAGGGCCAGCACGGCGCACAGGACCCGGTTGGCGACGCGCACCAACGCCTAGCTCACCCGCCCCGTCCGGCCCCCTCCGGCGGGGGGTAGGGCGTCCACCACGATGTCGACCTCGGTGACCGTGTAGCCGGTGAGCTCGCCCACCCGGTCCTGGACGTGGGCACGGGTGGCCGCCGCCACCTCGACCACCGGGCGGGGCCAGGACACGGCCAGGTGCAACTCGACGGCGGTGACCCCCTGGCCCACCTGGGCGGAGGCGCCGTCCGGGCCGGCACCGGGCCACAGGTCGGCCAGGAGACGGCGCACCCCCGACCGGCTGACCAACTCGACGCCGTCGATCTCCGTCGCCGCCTGGCCAGCGATGGCCACCACAGCCCGAGGTGCGACGACCGTGCGCCCCTTGACCGGCGTGGGAGCCGTGGTGGCGCGGTCGAGCGTCGTCATCGGGGAGGCTGGCGGCGAGCCCGCTCCATGACGTCGCTCAGGTCGAGCTCGCCCTCGACCACCTTCATCACCAGGTAGCCCCCGGCGCCGAAGAGGGCCACGATCAGCATGTCGCCGAAGTCCGTCAGCACGAGCGTGAGGCCCAGGAGCAGCCCGGTGAACAGACCCACCACCGTCGGTTGCATCAACCTTCTCCTTCTTCGTCTTCGTCGATGAACAGGAGTCCTAGGCCACCCGAGGGTGGCGGGTGCGCTCGGACCGGCGGTGCCACCACCGAAGGGCCAGCGCGGTCGGTCCCAGCCGCCGGACCAGCACCGGCGCCGACCGGATCTCGGCGAGGGGCGCCAGCCGCCGGAAAGCCTGCTCCACGACGATGAAGGCGGCCGGATCCCCACCGTGGTCGGGGTGGGTCTCCCGGGCCCGGCGGCGCCAGGCCCGGCGGAGCTCGGTGGCGTCGGCGGTCGGGTCCACGCCCAGGGCGGCGTAGGAATCGCTCACGATGCCGCGGCTCGGTGGCCCTCGGGGTCGGCATCGGCGTCGGCGTCGACGTCCAGGTCGGCGTCGACGTCCAGGTCGGCGTCGACGTCCAGGTCGTGGATCACGACCGACACCGCCGCGTCGCCGACGAGGGGACGCAGCTCACGGCGGATCTCCTCGGCCACCTGCGCCATGGTGGGACCGTAGTGGGCCACCACGTGCACCTCGAGGCCACCTTCGGCCACCCGCACGCCCGGCACCCGGCGACCGGGCAGGTAGGACACGGCCTCGACCCCGGTCCCCGACGTGAGCCGGGCCACCGATGGGCACTGGGCCACCACGTGGACCACGGCATCCACGTCGATCACCGCGACGCCCACCCGGGCCACCCACGGGACCGGTCCGCCGTGGCCCGGACCGGCGCCGTCACTGGACCCGCTCGGGCTGGGGCTCCTGCTTGTCCTCTCCGGTGTAGACGTCGTCGACGGCGATGTTGACCTCGGTGATCTCCAGTCCGGTCATGTTCTGCACCCGGTCGGTGATGTTGCGGCGCACCGCGTCGGCCACGTCCACGATGCGTACCCCGTACTCACAGACGATGTCGACGTCGACGGCCGCCTGGCGCTCGCCCACCTCCACCGCCACCCCCCGGGACACGTTGGTATGGGTGGCGCCGGGCAGTCGGTCGCGCAGCGCCCCCATGGTCCGGGCCGTCCCGGTGCCCATCTCGTGGACGCCGGGGATCTCCCGCGTGGCGATGCCGGCGATCTTGGCCACGACCGAGTCGGCGATCGTGGTGCGACCTCGCTCTGTCACCAACGCGCTGGAGGTGCCGCTGGTGGTCTCTGGGCTGGATGCGGTGTCGGTCATGGCTTCATCCTCCCCCGCTGCCGCGAACGGAAACGCATCTCCGGGTGGCAGGTCACAGCTCCAACAGCGCGTCGAGGCCGACGGTGAGGCCGGGGTGGTCGGCCACACCTCTGATGGCCAGCAGCACACCGGGCATGAACGAGCTTCGGTCGTAGGAGTCGTGGCGGATGGTGAGCGACTGCCCGGTGGTGCCCAACAACACCTCGTGGTGGGCCACCATCCCCCGTAGGCGAACCGAGTGGATGGGGATGCCGCCCGGCCCCTCGGCACCGCGAGCGCCGTCGAGCACCGGAGTGCTGGTGGCATCGGGCTCCCGATTGCTGGCCGCGGCAGCGAGGCGCCGGGCCAGGAGCAACGAGGTCCCCGAGGGAGCGTCGACCTTGGCGTCGTGGTGCAGCTCGATCACCTCCACAGAGGAGAACCAGGGCGCCGCCATCTCGGCCAGACGCATCATCACGACCGCACCGATGGCGAAGTTGGGCACCACCAGGCAGTTGCTGGATGTGAAGGCGGACCGCAGGTCGTCGAGATCGTCATCGCCGAGCCCGGTCGTGCCCACCACCGCGTGGATGCCGACGCCGGCGCACCACCGCAGGTTCTGCCGGGCGGCGGCGGCGGCGGTGAAGTCGACCACGACGTCGACGTCGAGCCCGTCCAGCGCCTCGGGTGCGGGCAGGATGGGCAGTTCGGCGTCGACACCGGTCACCGGACGCAGGTCGAGCCCGGCGTGGTGGGGGTCCACGGCTGCCACCAGCGTCAGCTCGGGGTCGTCCACCACGGCCTCGCACACGTTGCGTCCCATGCGCCCGACGGCCCCGAACACCGCCACCCGTATGGTCACGCCACCCACCGCTCGACCTGGCCCCGTCGCAGCGGGCCGAGCACGGCCAGGCTGCGGGGACCGGCGGCAGCCACACGGGCCAGTGCCCGGGACACATCGTCGAGGGTGACGCGGCGGTAGCGGTCGAGCACCTCGGAGAGCTCCGGCACCTCGCCATGGACGAGGAGGGAGGTGGCGATGTGGCTCATGCAGCTCCCCGAGTCCTCCAGGGCCAGCGCGGTGGCGCCCTCGAGGTAGCCGGTGGCCACCGCCAGCTCTCGCCCACTGACCCCGCGCTCGAAGAGGTGGTCGATCTCGGCCCCGACCAGGGCCAGCACCTCGGCCAGCCGGCCGGGACCGGTGGCCGCCGCGGCCACCAGGGCCCCGGCATCGGCGTAGCCGACCTGATAGGAGTACACGGAGTAGGCCAGGCCCCGCTCCTCACGGATGGTGCGGAACAAGCGGCTCGACGTACCACCGCCGAGGACCTGGTTGGCCACGGCGAGGGCGTGGCGGTCGTCGTCGCGGCCGCTCAGCGCCGGCAGTCCCACCGCCACGTGGGCCTGCTCGCTGCGCTGGGTCAGGACCCGCAACGGCTGGGGCGACGCCGTCGGGGGCTGGCGCCGCGGCGGGGTACCGGGCTCGACCGCGGCCAAGTGGCGCTGGGCGGCGGTCACCACCACGTCGTGGTCGAGAGCCCCGGCCGCGGCCACGACCAGGTTCTCAGGGCGGTACCAACGGTGGTGGAAGGCGCTGATCTGGTCTCGGCCCATGGCCCCGATGCTCTCCCGAGACCCGAGCACCTCGGCGCCGAGGGGGTGGCCGGGGAACATGGCCTCACCCAGCAACGTCAACACCCGGTCCTCGTGGCAGTCCTCCTCCATGGCCAGCTCCTCGAGGATGACCTGGCGCTCGGCCTCGACCTCCCGGGGACGAAACGCCGGCCGGGTGAAGACCTCACCGAGCAGGTCGAGGCCCATGAGCAGCTGGGAGGCCGGGAGGCGGGCGTGGTAGGCGGTGTACTCGTGGGTGGTGAAGGCGTTCATCTCACCACCCACCGCCTCGACCGCCTCGGCGATCTCCGAGGCGCTGCGGGACTCGGTGCCCTTGAACAGCAGGTGCTCGAGGAAGTGTGACGCACCGGCCAGCTCGGGGCCCTCGTCGCGGGCGCCCACCCCCACCCACAACCCGACGCTGACGGATCGCACCTGGGGCAGGTCCTCGGTGACGACCCTGGCCCCACAATCGAGGTGGGTGGTGCGGATGGGCACCCTAGGAGGAGGCGTCAGCCACGGCGACGGGGTCGGCGCTCTTCCGTGCGCTCGTTGGTGGCCGGGCCCGGCCCTAGGTCGCCGAACTCGTTGCCGATCTCGGCGTCGAAGGCCTCCTCGAAGCTCACCGTGGCCACGCCGGACGGCGCCGGAGCCGGCGCCTCACCACCCCGACCGCCCCGGTCACGACCCTCCCGGTCGCCCCGGCCACCGCCGTCGCCCCGGGCGGCGCCACGGTCACCCCGTCCCTCACGGTCACCACGACCCTCCCGGTCACCTCGCCGGGGGCGCTCGCCGCGACCGCGGTCGTCGCCACCGCCTCGTCGCTCACGACCCTCGCCGCCCGAGGAACGCTCTCGTGGCGCCGGTCGGGAGCCGCCACCGCCGCTTCCACCGCCTCCACCGTCGTCACCGTCGTCGCCTTCGGCGCCGACGGGCGTCAGCGAGACCTTGCCCTGGGGGTCGATGTCCTCGACTCGGACCTCGATGGGGTCGCCCAGGCTGACGACGTCCTCGACCCGGTCGATGCGCCGGCCACCACCGAGCTTGGAGATGTGCACCAGCCCGTCCCGCCCCGGGAGGATGTTGACAAAGGCTCCGAACTTGGTGATGTTGACCACGCGGCCCTGGTAGAGCGCCCCGACCTCGGCGGCGGGCGGGTCCAGGAGCAGCTCGATGCGGCGCCGGGCCTCGGCCACCGCCTCGCCGTCCTTGGACCCGATGGTGACCGTGCCGATCACGCCGTCGTCGTCGACGGCGATGTCGGCGCCGGTCTCCTGTTGCATGGCGTTGATGACCTTGCCCTTGGGCCCGATCACCTCGCCGATCTTGTCGATGGGGATGGGGAAGGAGAGGATCTTGGGGGCGCTGGAGGCCACGTCGTCACGCGACTCGCCGAGGGTGGCGTCCATGACCTCGAGGATCTTCAGCCGGGCTTGTTTGGCCTGACGGAGTGCCGCGCCCAGCACGTCGGCCGGCAGCCCCTCGATCTTGGTGTCGAGCTGCAGGGCGGTGACGTAGGTGGCCGTGCCCGCCACCTTGAAGTCCATGTCACCAAAGGCGTCCTCGGCCCCCAGGATGTCGGTGAGGGTGGTGTAGGTGTCGTCCTCGTAGATGAGGCCCATGGCGATGCCGGCGACCGCGGCGGTGATGGGAACGCCACCGTCCATGAGGGACAGCGAGCTTGCGCACACCGAGGCCATCGAGGTGGAGCCGTTGGAGGAGAGCACGTCGGAGACCAGGCGCACGGCGTAGGGCCAGTCGGCCTTGGAGGGCACGACGGGCAGCAGGGCCCGCTCGGCCAGCAGCCCGTGGCCGATCTCGCGACGCTTGGGGCTGCCCACCCGACCGGTCTCGCCGTTGGCCCAGGGCGGCATGTTGTAGTGGTGCATGAAACGCTTCTTGTCGTCGACGCCCAGGGTGTCGATGAGCTGGTCCATGCGGGGCATGCCCAGGGTGAGCACGTTGAGCACCTGGGTCTCGCCCCGCTGGAACAGCGCCGAGCCGTGGGCGGTGGGCAACAGGCCGACCTCGGCTGACAGCTCCCGAAGATCGCCGGGGCCCCGGCCGTCGATGCGCACCCCCTCGGCGGTCACGCGGCGCCGGATCAGCTTCTTGGTCAGCGCCTTGACCGCGGCCTTGATCTCCCGCTCCCGCCCGGGCAGCTCGGTGGCCAACTCGGCGGAGATGGCGGCGGTGGCCTCGTCGGTTGCGGCGTTGCGCTCGGCCTTGGCCGAGATGCTCAGAGCCGGCGCCAGGCGCTCGGTGCCCACCGCCGAGACCCGCTCGAAGACATCGTCGCCGTAGTCGAGCTGACGCTCGTAGGCGAGGGGCGGGCGCACGCCGGCGGCGGCCACCAGCTCGTCCTGCAGCTCGATGGACGCCCGGATCCACGTCTTGGCCGCCTCGAGGCCCTCGGCGATGACCTCCTCGGTCACGAGGGGGGCACCCTCGTCGTAGAACTGCGCCGCGCCCTCGGTGCCGCCGGCCTCGACCATCATGATGGCGATGTCGTCGCCGGCACGGCGACCGGCCACCACCAGCTCGAAGGTGCTCTCGTCACCCTCTTGATAGGTGGGGTGAGGGCGCCAGGCCCCGTCGAGACCGTAGGCGATGCGCACCGCGCCCACTGGGCCGTCGAAGGGGATGCCCGAGAGCATCAGGGCGGCCGAGGCCCCGTTGATGGCCAGGACGTCGTGGGGGTTCTCCTGGTCGGACCCGAGGACGGTGGCCACGACCTGCGTCTCGTTGCGGTACCCCTTGGCGAAGCTCGGCCGCAGGGGCCGGTCGATGAGGCGGCACGTGAGCACGGCGTTCTCACCGGGACGCCCCTCACGGCGGAAGAACGAGCCCGGGATCTTCCCGGCGGCGTACATGCGCTCTTCGACGTCGACGGTGAGGGGGAAGAAGTCGACGCCCTCGCGCACGCCCTTGGCGCCGTTGGCGGTGACCAGGACGGTGGTGTCGCCGATGGTGGCCACCACCGCACCTTGCGACTGGGGGGCGAGCTTGCCGGTCTGGAGCGTGAGGGTCTTGTCGGTGCCCTCGACGGGCCCGGAAACGATGGTGGCGTCTGCCATGTGCTGCCTCTCTTGGTGGTGGCGGCGGCAGGCCAGTTCCCAGTCGTCGGGCACCCGGGGACCGAGGACCCGGCGACTGGCAGCTGACCGCTGCGGCCGCCAGTCGATGTGGTCGAAACGAACCTTGGTGGACTGGTGGAAAAGCGGAGACGAGCAGCCCTGGGGCTGCCCGTCGATCGGTTAGCGGCGGAGACCGAGCCGGGCGTTGATGGCCCGGTAGCGGTCGACGTCGTTGGTGCGAAGGTAGGCCTGGAGGCGCTTGCGCCGGCCGACGAGCTTCAGCAACCCCCGCCTGCTGTGGTGGTCCTTCTTGTGCTCCTTGAGGTGCTCGTTGAGGTGGTTGATGCGCTCGGTGAGCAGAGCGATCTGCACTTCGGGCGAACCCGTGTCGCCGTCGTGGAGCTTGTGGGCACCGATGGTGGTGGCCTTGTCGGGCATGGTCCTCGTGGGCATAGGGGGTTGGCCGAGATCCTCGCTGGAGCGACACGTGGCCCCGGCCGAGGCCGGGACCCGCCCAGGATAGCAGGCCGTTCCCTCAGCCCGAGGCCGGCACCAGCAGGGCACGGCTGGCGGCCACGTCACGATCCATCTGGGCGACCAGGGCCTCGACCGACTCGAAGCGCTCCTCGTCGCGCAGCCGGGCGGAGAAGCGGATGGCCGCAGCCTCCCCGTAGAGGTCACCGTCGAAGTCGAGCACGTGGGCCTCCAGCAGTGGACGGTCGCTCGAACGGGCGAAGGTCGGCCGCCAGCCGAGCGAGATGGCAGCCGGCAGGGCAGCGCCATCCGGGCGCACGTACCACCCGGCGTAGATGCCCGGGGCGGGAAGCTGGATCTCCGGGGGCACGGCCACGTTGGCGGTGGGATACCCGAGCAGGGTGGCCCCGCGCCGGTCGTTGCCCTCGACCACGCCCCGGACCTCGTGGTCGCGCCCGAGCATGGCGTTGGCCCCAGCCAGATCGCCCTCGGCCAGGGCCCGGCGGATGGCAGTGGAGGAGACGGCCACCGGCGTGGCCCCGAGCCCGGCCAACTCCAGCCCGTGGACGGTGAAACCGTGGCGCCGTCCCAGTGATCGCAACAGCTCCACGTTGCCTCCGCGCCGGTGGCCGAAGTGGAAGTCGGCGCCGACCACCACCGCCCGGGCGGACAGGCGCTCCGCCAGCACCTCGCCCACGAACTCCTCGGCCTCCTCCTGGGCCCGGGCCTCGTCGAAGGCCAGCACCAGGGTGAGATCCACCCCGAGGTCGGCCAGGCGCTCCAGACGCTGGTCGAGGTCGGTGAGCAACAGGGGCGCCGACGCAGGCCGGACCACCGTGGCCGGGTGGCGGTCGAAGGTGACGACCGCCGTGGGGACACCCAGCTCGGCCCCCCGACGGCGGGCGGCGCCGATCAGCGCCTGGTGGCCCAGGTGCACACCGTCGAAGAAGCCGATGGTGACGGCCACGCCCTCCTCGGCGCCACGGCAGGCCTGGTCCGCCCTGATGACCTCCATCGAGGCGACGCTACCCGGGCGGTGGCGGCGCCGGCTGGGCGAGGACGACGGCGGGATGGGCCCGTGCCCCGCGGGCCTGATAGACGGCCAGGAGCGCTCCGGTGCTGGCGGCGGTGACCGCCCACGGGCCTTCGCCGGCGAAGTGGGCCGACTGGCCGGTGCGCACCAGGCGGGTCCCCCGGGCCACCAGCTCGGCCACCTCGTCGTCGACGGCCACCCTGGCCAGGTGGGTGACGGCGGCGAGGGGGGCGAGCACCTCGAGGTCGTCCGGGGCACAGGCCCGGTCCAAGGTGAAGCTTCCCACCGCCGTGCGGCACAGGTTGCGCAGGTGGGCCCCGCCACCCAACAGCCGGCCCAGCTCGGCAGCCAGCGATCGGACGTAGGTACCCGAGGAGCAGTCGACCTCGACGGCCAGGACCGGCCCGGCGGCAGGCACACCCCCCGTGTGCAGCGGCGACAGGGCCGTCACGTCGAAGCGGGTCACCGTCACCGGGCGGGCGGCCCGCTCGACCTCCACGCCGGCCCGGGCCAGCTCGTGGAGGCGACGGCCGCCGACCCTTATGGCCGACACCATGGGTGGGACCTGCTGGAGCTCGCCTACCAGGCTGGCCGCCGCCGCCCGGGCCTCGGACAGGGTCACCCCGGCCATGTCATGGGTGGCCACGACCCGGCCCGAGGCGTCCAGGGTGTCGGTGTCCACCCCCAACACCACCTCGCCCCGGTAGGACTTGGGCAGCACCGTCAGGTAGCGCAGCAGGCGGGTGGCCCGGCCCACCCCCAGCACCAGCACGCCGGAGGCGCCGGGGTCCAGGGTGCCGGCGTGACCCACACGACGGGTCCCGAGTCGGCGCCGGGCGCCGGCCACCACGTCGTGGGAGGTCGGGCCGGCCGGCTTGTCGACCACGCACACCCCGCCGGTGACCTCGGGCTCCTCAGATCCGGCCACGGTGGGCGCGATCAGTCGTCGGGATGGCTCGCGGGTCGGTCGCGCAACAGCTCCTCGATGCGGGCCCCGGCGACGATGGCCCGGTCGAGGCGGAAGGCGAGCTCCGGCGTCCGCCGCAGCCGGGCCTGGCGGGCGATGGCGCCCTGCAGACGCACCCGGTGCTCGGCCAGGGCCTCGGCCGCGGCCTCCTCGCCCTGGCCCAGACGGGAGAAGTCCACCGTGGCGTGGCTCAGGTCGCGCACGACGTCGACGTGGGTGATGGTCACCATGACGAGCCGGTCGTCGTCGATGCGCTCCAGCTCGTCGGCCACGATCTCCCGGCACAGCTCGTTGACCCGGGCCACCCGCGGGTAGCGGCCGAGCTCGTCGGGCCGCCGGCGGCCGGTACGCCTACGCTTGGCCATCCTCACCACCGTGGTGGTCGGCGTGGTGATCGCCACCCTGATCCTCGTCGAGGTCGCGGTCGAGCCACATCCGGACGCTGGACAGGACCTGGACCTCGGGATGGGACCACACGAAGCGCTCGATCTCGTCGAGGACCTCGCCGACGTGGCCTGCGGTCGAGCCCACCGCGGCCACCCCTACGACCGTGCGCTGCCACTGCTGGTGGTAGCCGACCTCGGCCGCCGCCACCCGATAGCGCCGCTGCATTCCTTCCACGATGGGCTTCACCACCGATCGCTTGGCCTTGAGCGACCGCGACTCGGGAATGTGCAGATCGAACTCCACCGCGGCCACGTGCACACGGCAAAGGTAGCGGCGGGGCCACCCCCGGTCAGGACCGCGGGATCTCCCGTCGGGCGAAGGTCTCGATGACGTCGCCGGGCTTGAGGTCCTGGAAGTCGGACAGCCCGATGCCACACTCGAAGCCGGCAGCCACCTCTCGCACGTCGTCTTTGAACCGGCGCAGGGAGTTGACGGTGCCCTTCCAGATGATGGTGCCCTCCCGCAGGAAGCGGACCCCGGCGTTGCGGGTGATGGTCCCGCTGCGCACGTAGCAGCCGGCCACCGCCCCGATCCGGGGCACCCGGAAGACCTCCCGGACCTCGGCCTCACCGGTGATGAGCTCTTCGTACTCGGGGGCCAACAGACCGACCAGGGCGTTGCCGATGTCCTCGAGAACCTGGTAGATGATCTCGTAGGTCCGGATCTCGACGTCCTCGGTGTCGGCCAGATCGCGGGACTTGCGATCGGGCCGGACGTTGAAGCCGATGATGGTCGCCCCGGTGGTGGCCGCCAGCTGCACGTCGTTCTCGGAGATGCCGCCGACCGCCCGGTGGACGAAGACGATCTTGACCTCCTCACGCTCGAGCTTGCGCAGCGAGTCGGTGAGGGCCTCGAGCGATCCGTTGACGTCGGCCTTGAGCACCAGGTTGAGGGTGGCGGCCTCGCCCTTTTGGATCTGTTCGAATATGTCCTCGAGCTTGACCCCGGTCGTGATGGCCGAGGAGTCGGCGGCGATGTTCTTGATGCGGGCGTACTGGCCCCGGGTCTCGCCCACCCGCCGGGCGGTGCGGTCGTCGGGGGCGATCACGAAGTCGTCACCGGCCTCGGCCACCTCCGACAGGCCGAGCACCTGCACGGGCACGCTGGGACCGGCCTCTTTGACCTGGTCACCCCGGTCGTCGATGAGCGCACGCACCCGGCCCCAGGCGGCGCCGGCCACCATCGGGTCACCCACCTTGAGCAGGCCCCGCTGGACCAGCACGGTCGCCACCGGGCCGCGACCCACGTCGAGCTTGGCCTCCAACACCACGCCGTAGGCCCGCCCCTCGGGGTTGGCCCGCAGGTCCTCCAGCTCGGCCACCACGAGCAGGTTGTCGAGCAGGTCGTCGATGCCGAGGTTCTGCAGGGCGGAGATCTCGACCATGATGGTGTCGCCGCCCCAGGCCTCGGGGACCAGGCCCTGCTCGGAGAGCTGCTGGCGGACGCGGTCGGGATCGGCGTTCTCCCGGTCGACCTTGTTGATGGCGACCACGATGGGCACCTCGGCCGCCCTGGCGTGGGCCAGCGCCTCGACGGTCGTGGGCATCACGCCGTCGTCGGCCGCCACCACCAGGACCACGATGTCGGTGGCCTCGGCTCCGCGGGCCCGCATGGCGGTGAAGGCCTCGTGGCCCGGGGTGTCGATGAAGGTCAGCAGCCTGCCGTCCTTCTCCACCTGGTAGGCGCCGATGTGCTGGGTGATGCCTCCTGCCTCGTCGCCGGCGACGTTGGCCGACCGGATGCGGTCGAGCAGGAGGGTCTTGCCGTGGTCGACGTGTCCGAGCACGGTGATGACCGGAGGCCGCAGCCGCAGGTCCTCTTCGTTCTCGTCCTCCTCGTCGAGCACGGCGAGAAGCTGCTGGAGGCCGACCTCCTGCTCCTGGCCGGGGTCGACCAGGCGCACGGCGGCCGCCACGTCGGCCGCGAACAGCTCGATCATGTCGTCGGACAGCGTCTGGGTGGCGGTGATCATCTCCCCCTGCTGGAGCAGGAAGCGCACGACGTCGGCGGCCGAGCGGTTGAGCTTGGGGCCGAGGTCCTTGGCCGTGCTGCCCCGCTCGATGACCACCTCGCCCTCGGGGACGGGGGCGTCCTGGGGGGTGTAGGTGGCGATGCCCTGGGGCTGGAGCTCCTCGCGGTTGCGACGTCGACGGCCCTTGCGACGGGGCCGGCGGGGGCCGCCGGGGCGCCCTCCGGGGCGCCCTCCTGCGCCCGGCACCTGGCCGGGACGCAGCGGCGGGGGACCGCCGGGCCGACCACTGGGGCCGGCGAAGCCGCCACCGGGGCGGGTGCCGGGACTGGCACTGGGACGGCTCACCGGTGCCGCCGGGCTGCGCGGTGGCGGGCGGCGGCCGCCGGCGCCCGGCGGGGGCGGGATCGCACGGCCGCTCTCGGACGTGGGGCGGGGTGGCGGCGGGATGGGCTTGCCCGTGTCGGAGCGGGGTGGGCCCCCCGGGGGCGGCGGGACGGCATGACCTCCCGGGACCCGGATGCCAGGAGAGGCAGGCCGGGGGCCGCCGGCCATGGGCGCCTGGTCTTCGGGGGCAGGCGGCTGCTCGGGAGCCGTCGGCGGTGGTGGCGGCGGTGGTGGCGGGGCGGCGGCGGGAGCGGCGGCGGGAGGAGGGGGCATGGCCGGCCGGGGCGGAGGCGGCGGGATGGGGCGCAGGGCCCGATCCGACCGGGGCTGGTCCAGGTCGGGCTGCTCGCTGGCCTTGCCGCTGGTCACCAGGCGGGGCGGGGCCTCGCTCGGGGTTGGGGGAGCGACCCGGGTCGAAGGGGCAGCGGGGGCCACCGGCGGAGGGGGTGGTATGCGCCGGGCGCCGGCAGGCGTGGCCGGGGTGGGGCGGGCCCCGCCCTGGTCACCAGGGGCCGGGGCCGGGGTCGGTGCAGCCGGCTCGGCGGCACA